>CAZAHK010000104.1:929-14062 GCA_964484555.1 uncultured Desulfobacula sp. | reverse complement strand
ATGATCTCCTCCCCGGGGCTGTCCTTTAATAATTTATGCATGCGTTCTCCTTTGTAAGAACCCTCACCGCTCTTTTATAAGTATAATTTTTCCGCTTCTTCAAGGGAGGATGCATATCCCTTAAACCCCTCAACCGCTTCGCAGGAATTAATGGTGACGGAAGCAAAAAAACCTTCCACCATGGTGACGGCGCCCTGCCGGATCAGGGCCATGAAAAGGACCGGGACAAGGCAGATATCGCCCTTGCCCGTCTGAACGGCAAAGGCAGGGGGGGTTTTTGTCTGATAAACTGCATAGAGATCTTTTTGCACCGGCATCAACTGGATAATCTCCGGATGGTCATGACCATGGGTATGGTCGGTGGGATGGTTACACATGACTACCGCCTTTCTTTCTATTCTTCAGCAGGGTTGGCCTGCCTTTTGTTGGGTTTTATATTGTAAATACCCTATCCGCAAAGCGCCGTCAATTCTTCCTTATTGAACTGATACAAAGAATTGCAATGATGGCATCGAACCTCCATGGGAAAGGGGCCTTTGGCCGCCATATCCTCTCTTTCCGACTGGGAAAGGCCCTTTAAAAACCCTTCCATCCTGTTTTTTGAACACCGGCAGAAAAATTCCACCCGGCTGTTGTCCAGGATCCGGGGATCAAGCGTTGAAAATTCCTTAAGCACAACTTCTTCAGGGGTTTTTCCCTTGGCAAAGGCCTCGCCCAGGGAATGGATGCCCTGGAGAATCTTCTCCGCCTCTGCAAGTTTGACCGGATCCGCGCCCGGCAGGGCCTGGAGGAAAATCCCGCCGGCGCCCCGGACCTCTTCCGCCTCATCAAAAAACACACTCAGCCTGAACCCGGTGGGGATCTGCTCGGACACCAGAAAATAATTGGCCAGGTCTTCGGCAATGCTGCCGTACTCCAGGGCCACCTGGCCCGAATAGGGCGTGGGCGCATTTTCTATGTATTTCGTCACCGTCAGAAAACCGGCCCCATAGAGCGAAGACAAAGATTTCAGCTTGGCCGGGGCCTTGACGTCGATCCCGCCGGTTTTCAGATATCCCCTGACCTCACCATAGGCATTGGATTCCACATCCAACCCCTTGATGGGGCCTGAACACTGGATATTCAGGCTGACCCGGTCATTTTTATCCTTAAACCCCGAGCACAGGAGGCCTGCGGCAATATAGGCCTGACCCAGCACCAGGGTTTCCAGGGGGTCCAGATCATGGTTGGCCCTCATTTCACTGACCATGCGGGTGGTATGGACAATAGCTCCCTTAATGGTCCGGTCCGCCATGATGAACCGGTACATCCTGTCCCTGGCCGAAGCCCTGAACTGCTCTCTGACATCCTTTTTAAAAATATCTTTTTTAATCATCATCCTTATTCTTTTTTATATCGTTCACCGGTAATTTCGAAGCTGAATGGCTTCGGCCATGTGTCGCCGTTTGATGTCCACGGTATCATCCAGGTCGGCAATGGTTCTAGCCGTCCGCAGGATGGAATGGCAGGCCCGGGCGGAAAACCCCAGGATATCCACTGCCTTTTCAAGAATCTGCTCACATTCCGTCTCCAGACGGCAGAACTGTTTCAAATGCCGGCTCTGCATCATGGAATTACTGAAAATCCCGGATTTTGAAAATCTTGCCGTCTGCATGCGCCGGGCCCGGACCACCCGTTTGCGGATAACGGCAGACGCCTCTCCCCTTGACCCGGAACCCAGGTCCTTATAGGGGATTTTCGGCACCTCAATCCGGATGTCGATCCGGTCCAGCAGAGGCCCTGAAATCTTGGACCGGTATTTCTGGATCTGGGGCTGGGTGCAGGTGCATTTTCCCTGGGGATCGGACAAATACCCGCAGGGGCAGGGGTTCATGGCCGCCACCAGCATGAATTTGGACGGATAGACAGCCTTCATGCCGGCCCGGGCAATGGAGACTTTCCCGTCTTCCAGGGGCTGGCGCAGGACTTCCAGGACATTTTTTTTAAACTCCGGCAGTTCGTCCAGAAAAAGGACCCCGTTATGGGCCAGGCTGATTTCTCCGGGAACCGGCTTTGACCCTCCGCCCACAAGGCCTGCATCGGATATGGTGTGATGGGGGGATCGAAACGGCCGTGATAGAGAAAAGGGCTTTTTCCCATCCATCAGGCCCAGGACGCTGTAAATTCTTGCCACCTCAATGGCTTCGGGAAAGCTCAGTTCCGGCAGGATAGTGGGCAGGCGTTTGGCCAGCATACTTTTTCCCGATCCCGGCGGGCCGGTCATCAAAATATTGTGAAACCCTGAGGCTGCAATCTCAAGGGCTCTTTTAACATGAAGCTGACCCTTGACCTCGGAAAAGTCGATTCCATGGTCTGGAAGCCCCATGCCCGGATCGGATATTAATTCCCTGTGATGGGGCTTTAGATCGGAAAACCCTGAAAAATAATCCACTATCTGCGACAGGTGCCGGACCGGCATAACCTCAATCCCATCCACCAGGGCCGCCTCGTCTGCATTTTCAACCGGGATGAAAATCCCTTTAAACCCTTTCTCCTTTGCCGTCAGGGTATAGGGCAAGACCCCTTTTATGGATTTGATCTCCCCGTCAAGGGACAGCTCTCCTGAAAAAAGATAGGATTTGAGATGGTCCGGCGTCACCGTGCCGGAGGCAGCCAGGATGGCAAGGGCAACGGGCAGGTCAAGGCCGGTGCCTTCCTTTTTCATATCCGCCGGGGCCAGGTTCACCACCACCCGGTCCATGGGAAAGGCATATCCGGAATTTTTAATGGCGGTCCGGACCCTGTCCTTGCTTTCCCGGACCGATACCTCGGGCAGGCCCACCATGTTAAACAGGGGAAGGCCGCTGGAAATATCGGCCTCAACCTCGACGATAAATCCATCGATCCCCGTTACCGAACATGAACTGACCTTTGCAATCACCCTGGCTCCCTTACCGAATCCGACCGGCCATCATTAAAACGCTTTTTTTACCGGTCCGGTCTCTATTCTTTATCAAAAAAACCGGATGAACCAAAGATATTTCTCATTTACTTTGCTTTGCATATTAAAATCAGATATATAGCAATCTAAAATGAATAATGGCAAATAATACAGAATATACCCTATATGACCGGTTATACAGCACAGACCACGCTTGCAAAAAGCATCTCTCTTTCAGGAGTAGGGGTCCATTCAGGGAAAATGACCCACCTGACCCTCAGACCCGCACCCCAAAACCACGGCATTAAATTCAGACGGGTGGATCTTCCCGGCACTCAGGACATCCAGGCTTTGTTCAAACTGGTGGTGGATACCAGCCTGGCCACCGTGCTCGGAACCAACGGGGCCATCGTCTCAACCATCGAGCATTTGATGGCAGGCTTTTCAGGCCTGGGAATCGACAATGCCCTTGTGGAAATAGATGATTATGAAATCCCCATCATGGATGGAAGCGCCAAGATCTTTACCCAGATGATGGAAGCAGCGGGCATTGTCCTTCTGGATGCCCCGAAGCAGTATTTTATTGTCAAAAAACCCGTTGAACTGGTTGAGGATGATAAATCCGTATCCGTATATCCTTGCCCCTGTTTTAAAATCACCTGCAGGATTGATTTTCCCCATCCTTTGATCGGAAAACAGGAAATCACCTTTGACATGGAAAAAGACAATTTTGAAAGGGACATCAGCCGGGCCCGGACCTTTGGATTCATCAAAGATCTGGAACTGCTTAAAAGATTCAGTCTGGGAAAGGGCGGAAGTCTTGACAATGCCATCGTCATCGATAAAGATAAAATCTTAAATGAAGAAGGGTTAAGATACCCTGATGAATTTGTCCGGCATAAACTTCTGGACAGTCTTGGAGATTTCTCCCTTCTCGGCATGCCCATAAAAGGACATATCATCACCCACAAATCCGGACACGCACTGAATCATTCGTTTATTGAAACCTTTTTAAAAAACAAGGATGCCTGGGAAACCGGGCCTGCAACCTAAAATGATACCCCATAAAAAAAAGATATCATTTCCCAGGAAAGGCCCGATGATCTTTTTTATCCTGATGATGATGGCTCTGGGATGCTTTTTTCCCTCTTTTGTCCTTGCCAAGGTGACGGCTGAAATCCAGGATATCCGCCTCGTGAATACCCGGGATGACCTGTTGACCTATTTTGAAATTACCCAGGCTTTTTCCGACAAAATCAACCAGGCCATATTGAACGGTGTGCCCACCACCTTTTCCTTTTATATTGCCCTTTATAAAAGCGACGGCTCATGGCTGGATAAAAACATAGCCGATATTAAAATCAAATCCACCATCAAATACAATTCCCTGAAAAAAGAATTCTCGGTTCTGCGGCCCTGGAAAAGTGAAACCCCTGTTGTGACCCAGTCCTTTGACGATGCAAAAACCCTGATGACCGAGATCGACAATTTGATCATCATCCCCCTGAACCGGCTTGTCAAAGGGGATAAATACCAGCTCCGGATCAAGGCTGAGCTGGATAAGGTCACCCTTCCCCTGTCGCTCCACAATATTTTCTTTTTTGTCTCTTACTGGAATTTTGAAACAAACTGGTATCTGATTAATTTCTCCTATTGACCGTCATCATGATCCAGCCCATAGGAACCCAGACCATATGGCCGATTCAATAAATCCGACCCATGACCGCAAGAGGAAAAAAAGAGAAGGGTTTCTGATCCTTGCCATTCTGACGGCCGTGGCCGTCCTCACCTTTATCGAAACCCGGATCACCCATTTCGGCAACGATTTCCCCTTATCCAGCACCGTGCTCATGTTCATCCTGATCAATACCAATCTTCTTCTTCTGCTGGCCCTGTTGCTGCTGGTGTTCAGAAACCTGGCAAAGCTCTATTATGAAAAGAAGAACAATATCCTGGGGACAAAACTCAAGACACGTCTCATTGCAGCCTTTATCGTTCTGGCCCTGCTGCCCACAACGGTTCTTTTCTTTTTTTCCATTCATTTCATCTCCACCAGCATTGCCTTCTGGTTTAATGCGCCGGTGGAACAGACCCTGGACAGTTCCATGACCGTGGGCCGCAAACTCTATGAATACATCGAAACCGAAAATGAATTCTCCGCCAAAAGGGCGGTATTTCAGATCGACTCCAGAAACCTTCTGGACAAGGAAAATGAAACCAAACTGACCCGGTATGCCGAAGTCATCCAGCGGGCCTTTAACCATCATGCCGTCGAGATTTACACCCCCGATGCCCGGCGCGTCAGCCTGTCCCTTGCCAATGAACTGGAAGGGCTTCATTTCAGCCTGCTGACCAGCAATGAACTCACCGATATTCCGGAAGACCGTCTATCCAATACCATTTCCCAGGATATCCAGGAGGGGGAACTGCTCAGGACCATTGCCACCATCCCCTTTGCCTGTGACCCCAAAAAAGCCGAAGCTTTTATTGTCATTTCCACCCTCTTATCTCCGGACCTGTCCTGGAATCTCCAGTCCATTTTAAAAGGCATAGAAGAATACCATCAACTCAAGCTCGCCAAAAAACCAGCCCTGACCTTCTATTATACGGCGCTTTCAGTGGTGGCCCTTCTCGTTATTTTCTGCGCCATCTGGTTTGGATTTCAACTGGCCAAAACCATTACCATCCCCATCATGAAATTTGCCGAAGGCACAAAGCGAGTGGCCGACGGGGACCTGAACTACCGGATCGATTTTGAAACCGACGATGAAATCGGAACCCTGATCAAATCCTTTAATTCCATGACCACGGAGCTTGCCGCCGGAAGACAACAGATTGCCCTTTCCGAAGAAAGGCTCAGAAACCAAAATTCCGAGCTTGAAAAAAGCCGGCAATATATTGAAACGGTTTTAAAAAACATTTCCGCCGGCGTGATTTCCATCGATGATGCAGGAACCCTCATCACCATCAACAAGGCTGCCGAATCCCTTCTGGATATCAGGAGCCCGGATATTTTACACAAAAACTACAGGGATGTCCTGAAAAGCGAGCATTTAAACATGGTCGACAATATTTACGACCAGGTGGCCCAGGGGCAGGAGAGTATTGAAATCCCCCTTTCCCTCACCATTTCAGGTACGCCCAAGCATTTTTCCCTGAATTTCAACCTGTTAAAAGATGATTCAGGCCGGAACCTGGGCGCCGTCCTTGTTTTTGATGATGTCACCGAACTTGAGAAAGCCCAGCGGGTGGCTGCCTGGCGGGAGGTGGCCCGAAGAATCGCCCACGAGGTAAAAAACCCCCTGACCCCCATCAAACTCTCGGCCCAGCGGCTCAAACGAAAATATGCCCACCAGATCAATGATGAAATTTTTACAAATTGCACAGACACCATTGTGGAGCATGTGGATCTCATCCGGAACCTGGTCAATGAATTTTCAACTTTTGCCAAATTCCCGGATGCCAATATTGCTCCGTGCAGGATTGAAAATATCATCCTCGAAACCATTGCCCTTTACCGGGAAGGCCTGGAAAAAATGGATATCCGGTCCAATTTCGCCCCCAATATCCCGGGGTTGAAACTGGATCACCAGCATATGAAACAGGCCTTTATCAATTTGATCGACAATGCCGTATATGCAGTGGATAAAAAAGGGGAGATCCTCATTGATGTGTCCTATGATGAAATATTGAAAATCGTCAGAATTGAAATAGCCGACAACGGCAAAGGCATTTCCGACAAAGAAAAGACAAGATTGTTTGAGCCTTATTTTTCAACCAAAAAAACCGGCATGGGGCTGGGGCTTGCCATTGTTAGCTCTATTATTTCAGATCATAATGGTGTAATAAGGGTCCAGGACAATAAGCCGACGGGTGCAAAATTCATTATTGAGCTGCCGGCTTAATCATTCATAAGGAGAACAGGAGAAGGAACCATGTATCCTGCAGTATTGATTGTTGATGATGAAACCACGATTATTGAATCTCTCGAAGGCATCCTGTCCGATGACGGATTTGAAGTCATCCATGCCTATAACGGGTATGAGGCATTAAAGAAAATCGAAACCGCTTCCCCTGACATTGTCCTTCTGGATATCTGGATGCCGGGCATGGACGGAATTGAAACCTTAAAGGAAATCAAAAAAATCGCTCCCAACCTTCCGGTGGTCATGATCACAGGTCACGGCAGCATAGAATCCGCAGTTGACGCCACCAAATCCGGGGCCTATGATTTCCTGGAAAAGCCTTTATCCCTGGACAAGGTCATGGTCACCATCAGCAATGCCCTGAATTTTCGAAAACTGGAAGAGGAAAACCTCTATCTGCGAAAGAAGACCATCCAGAAAAATTCCATTGCCGGCACCAGCCCGGCCATCCGAAAATTATATGGCGAAATCATGAGTGCGGCCCCATCGGATGCCTCCATCCTCATCACCGGGGAAAACGGGACCGGGAAAGAACTGGTGGCCAAAACCATTCATCAGTTCAGCTCACGGCCGGAGCAACCCTTTATCATTATCAACTGTGCCGCCATCCCTCCCGAAAATCTGGACAGTGAACTCTTCGGCCATGAGAAAGGGGCCTTTGAAGGTGCCCAGTCAAAAAACAAGGGCAAATTTGAGCTGGCCTCGGAGGGCACCCTGTTTCTGGACGAGATCGGGGATATGAATATCCAGACCCAGGCAAAAATCCTGAGGGCACTGGAATCCAAGACCTTCCAGAGAATCGGCGGCGGAAGAACCCTTCACATGGATGTCCGTCTCATTGCCTCCTCCAACAAAGATCTGGAAAAAGAAATCGAAGCCGGAAAGTTCAGGCAGGACCTGTATTTCAGACTCAATGTCATTCCCATCCATGTCCCGGCCCTGCGGGAAAGGAAAGAAGACATCCCCCTGCTGGTGGATACCTTCCTGGGAGCATCCTCCAAGCCCATGTCGGGGAAGAAAAAAATCCTGACGCCAAAGGCTTTGGAACTTCTTTCGGCCTATGGCTGGCCGGGCAATGTCCGGGAGCTTAAAAATCTCATGGAAAGGCTCTCCATTATGGTGGGGCCGGATCTCATTGATGTGGCCGATATCCCCAGGCCCTATAACCCTGACTTGAAATCACAAGAGCCGGGCCGGACCGGTTTTTCCTATTATGAAGATGATCTGGAACAGGCAAGGAAACGGTTTGAAAAAGAATATCTGCTTCAAAAATTGTCCACGGAGGGGGGGGATCTCATCACCACGGCCAAAAAGCTTGGAACCAGTGTGAAATATATCAAAAAAGCCATTTCTTAACCCGGCCCATGAGAGTCATCAACGGCATCAGGAAGGGAAAAAAACTTGTCAAAATTGAGGGCGACCGGATCAGGCCCACCTCGGACCGGACAAAAGAGGCTGTCTTCAATATTTTAGGGTCCCGCACCCGGGAGGCCAGGGTCCTGGATCTGTTTGCCGGAACCGGGGCCTTAGGGATAGAAGCTCTGAGCCGAGGAGCCCGCCATGCCGTGTTTATGGACCTCAACTGCGATATTATCCGGCAGAACCTCCTGCTCTGCCGGTTTGAAACCGGCAGCACCGTCCTCTGCCATGACATCATCCGTGACCCCCTTCCGGAAATCCTCAAAGGGCAGGCCTTTGATCTTGTGTTCATGGACCCGCCCTATCACGCCGGGCTCATTGAAAAAACCCTGGAAAAGGAAGGAGTTATGGATCTTCTGGCCCCCGGCGGCATCATCATTGCCGAGCACTCCGGCAAAGAAAGTCTCCAAATAAGCCTTTCAGGCCTTGACATTTCCAGACAAAAAAAATACTCAAAAACCATGATCTCATTTATCACAAAAGGATGACGCACCCATGGCCAAAAAGAAAAAAACCGCCATCTACCCCGGTTCCTTCGACCCTCTGACCAACGGACATATTGACATCATTGAACGCGCCCTTGATATTTTTGATGAGGTCGTGGTGGCCGTATTGCACAACCCCTCCAAAAAAGCCTTGTTTACCATGGAGGAGCGGGTGGCCATGATCCGGGAAAGCTTTAACGGTGAGAGAGCCGTCATTGTCGACTCCTTTGGCGGGCTCCTGGTGGATTATGCCAAAATGAAAAACGCCGTGGCCATCATCCGGGGCATGAGGGCGATTTCCGATTTTGAAAATGAATTCCAGATGGCCCTCATGAACCGGAAACTGAACAAGGAAGTTCAGTCCGTCTTTTTGATGACCGGATTCCGGTGGATTTTCACCAGTTCTTCCATCATCAAGCAAGCGGCCCAGTTCGGAGGGGATATCAGTGATATGGTGCCTGAAGCCGTCAAGCTCAAACTGATGGAAAAATACCCGAAAATGAGACCATAAAAAGGAAACCCATGGACCTCTGGCAATTGAATATCTTTGTGGCGGTGGTGGAGAACAAGAGCTTTTCCAGAGCCTCCGAAGCCATCAATCTTTCCCAGCCCACGGTGAGCAGTCATATCAAAGAACTGGAAGATTATTTCAAATGCCGGCTCCTGGACCGCCTCGGGAAGATCACGGAGCCCACCAAGGCCGGGGAACTCCTGTATCAGCAGGCAAAAAAAATATTATCCCTGAAGGACCAGACCGAAACCGCCATGCACGATTTCCTGGGAAGGACAAAAGGGAGCCTTGCCCTGGGCGGCAGCACCATCCCCTCCGGATACATCCTTCCCAGAATCATCGGGCCTTTTTCAAAGGAATTTCCGGACATCCATATTGATATTTTCAGCGGTGACACCTTCCAGATCGTTGAACAGATCAAAAAAGGAAGCATTGAGGTGGGCCTTGTCGGGGCCAAAACCGACGATCCCCGGATCTCCCAGGAAAAATTCACGGCCGATGAAATGCGCCTGATTGTCCCGGCGGACCACAAATGGGCGGATAAAACCGTTGTCGGCCTTCCGGAACTCTTGAAAGAAACCTTCATCGCCAGGGAAAAGGGCTCCGGGACCTGGCAGTCCATCCTGAAAAGCATGGCCAGGGCCGGATTTGATCCCAAAACCCTCAATGCCCCCGTCACCATGGGAAACACCGTGTCCGTGATCCAAGGCATCCTCCACCATGTCGGGATTTCCATCCTGTCCACCATTGCCGTCCGGGACGACATCAACAACGGCCGCCTGAAGGCCCTTTCCGTCACAGGACTGGACCTGAACCGCTTTTTTTACCTGACCATTTCTCCCAAACGGTCCCTGTCCCCCATCTGCAAAAAATTCATTGAATTTGCACGGCTCGCCCGGTAGCTGCCACACAATAGAATTCGGCAAGCCCTGCAGCGCATCAAAAATCTATTGCCATAATTGATTTTTCACGATATTTGTAACCCCATTGAGATCCTGTCTGATCCTCTTCTCTTTTTCACCGTGACCCCGAAATCTGCCAATTCCGACTACAGTATTGAAACAAACCCTTTGGGAGAAAAAATCATGATCGCTGCAAAGCCCTATCCTTTGGTGACTATATTGCGGGGAATGGCTGATTTTGCCGTTGACGGCATGGCCATTCCCTACCCTGAATTCGTTCCCCGGCTGTATAACCTGTGCATCCGGCTTGGTTTCAAAAAAGGCTTCATCATGCCGTCCAGGGCCTTTTGTTCCGATGAGAACCAGGGGATTCCCATCATCCTTCTGACAAAGCATTTTGGAACCTTTCCCTTCAATCACGGCCGTGTCGGCGGGATCATGGCCATTGACCGGCATGCGCCCCATGCAAGCCACGGAGAAGATTCCGTCATCGTCCAGGCCAGCCATGTGGGATATGACCCCGATACCGGCGTTTACGGGACCTTTCGAAGGCCAAAGTCGGCTGACAAAACCACCTCGGTGTCCTGCGGAAAACTCTCCCATGTGATCACCCCCTATCTTGAGCAATACCGGTTTGCCCGGGACCGTATTTTTCTGTCCCGATCTGCATCAGGCGCATTTCTGATCTCGGTGAAAAACTCCTTTATCGATTTTTTCACCCATCCGGTCAAAAACGGGCTGGTCTTAAGATTGCAAAACATTGCGAAAATACGGGAGAACGGTGTCATCCGCCCGGTGGGGGCGTCCAGCACCATGCAGTCCTTTGAAGTGACCGAAGAATTCAAAAAAAGGATGGATCTGTCCGGCTATGAATGGAAATCCGGGAACGGAGAATGTATGGGGGACCACCTCACCGAGGATCTCTTCTTTTTCCGTGAGGATTTCCATGAAACCGATGAAAGTATTCTGCTGGAACGTAATATCATTGATTTCATGCCCAGGATCGTCACCTCGCGCAACCCCCTGCTCAGGGCTGCAAAAATCAATATCCAGCACGAGTTTGCACGGGCCGTTGAATCCATCCGCCGAGGCAGGGAATACTCGGGAAAAAATCTTCTTTACATTGCAGGGCTCAATATCGACATATCCGAGTACGAAGACTATCCGCCGACGACCTATTTTGTGCCCTGGGCCGCCCATATCCAGGTCAGGGAAACGCCCGGAACCGATTTCCGGTATCCGGTGGAACAGCAGGCCCTGTTTGAACTGCTCATGGCTCAAAGCACCCGGAACCCGGACGAAACCAATCTCAAGGAAGAAATCAAACGTATGCTGGCATCTCCCCGGTTTGATATCCGGTCGCCCAAATAAGCGGACTCGGTTAAAGCCATCAAAGAATTTTGTTTCCGATTTGTAAAAAAGACATCCGACCTTATAAGGTTTCAATCCCAAAAATCGTCGGGACTGACATTGAACCTGCGTAGGACGGCTAAAATCACCGGAATATGAATTTCAGTATTCTTCCCATAATTTTTGATAGGATATTGAAGGCCTTTCATTGATCCCTCTTTTTCCGGCTTCAGAAGAATAATTTCAGAGCCCTTCCCCCGATTGGAAGGCATCGGAATAACGCCAAATTTTTTTAATTTTTTAATCAGTTTGTTCAGTGGAAGGGGACTCTTAGGCATAGCAGGGATTTTCTTCCTGGCTACATGTCTTGGTAATCAGCCAGGGGGGTATAATTTTCTCCTTCCCGGACTCTTTACCATATTCCGATCTGATCTGATATTTTCTTTCGACCTGCTCTTTACATGTATAGAATTCATGCCATATTTCAATCGGCGCCGGATGATAAAGATTATCCGTATTATCGTTTGAGAATGCATAATCGATCTGGGCGCTGATAAGAGAAGCGATCTCTTCCTGGACATCTTCGACTGTATGATGAACAGCAACAATATCAAGTTCAAGACAGTGCGCAACAAACATGCTATCTTCTTTTTTGATCAGAACATTTACGGTGAATGATATTTCATTACTTTTTCTTGAGAATTCATCCATTTCTCACCTCCCGCCATATCCAAAAAACGATTATACCCCAATAGGAGTATAAAAATTATATCCGATAAAATCAATTCTTTAAAAATTAAAACCTCATATACTTTGGCCGATGTCCTGTTAAAGACGCAATAAATAAAAAACTCCTTATTCCTTAATGATATGAATCACTCTTTCATCCAGGCAGGACCGCAGAAACCTATTCATGGGCTTCTGATCCCCGGTATCATAAAAAGGGAGCATCAATTGATTGAACTCAAGCTGCCGTTTTGCCGGAAGGTTAATGGCTGGAAAGCCCCGACTCAGCAAAAACCCGTTCATGACAAACCGTCCCATCCGCTTGTTGACATCATAAAAAAACTGATGTCTCGACATGGTCAAAAAGAAATGGATGGCCCGGTCATAGATGTCCGGTATCCTATCGGCCTCCTCGGTCATTTTCTCAAACAAACCCGGCAAGGCTGCGGCATCCGGTGGCAGGTATCCGGTTCCTGCAATCGTCACCCCGCCGGATCTGAACCTTCCCCACTCCAAAGCCTCCCCCCTGGCCGCTATCCCATGAAGGGTGCAGACTTTTTCAACTGTGACCTCAAACCGGCCCTTTTCAATCAGATCAAATATGGCCCGCCAGGCCTCTGCCTGATTCAGTGCAATCTGCTGGTCCACCAACCGATGCCCGCCCACGGTGATACCATCCAATAGGGTCTGGATTTCAGGTAGGGTAAAATGAATCCCCTCCAGATTCACGGCATCACATACCAGTTCAGCCAGTTGCCGCTTGGCCAGCATGAGGGCTTTTGTCCTATTGGGCGTCATGTTCCATTGGGTGTCTTTCATTATATTCATCATTTCCAAATAAAATTGTCCGGCTTCAGGCCATACCCGGTCTAAGTCCCGGAGATTTTGCCACCA
>CAZAHK010000104.1:0-919 GCA_964484555.1 uncultured Desulfobacula sp. | reverse complement strand
TGAGACTTAGCAACTTCAGACCGTAACCGGCTCAAGCCCCGAAAATTTTGCCACCAATATGGTATCCACATAGTTCAACACGGTGCGCCCGTCTTGATTGCTGAGCGTCAGACGGTTTTTGACCACTCCGCGATCGGGCTTGGATGCTGACGGACGAATCTCAAGGCACTCCCGGAAAAGGGTCAAGGTATCTCCAGGCCGGGCCGGACCCAGAAAGCGGACTTCATCCCAACCTAAGCCGGCAAGCACAGCAACCTTTGGCTGGTGTGTAACCAGATGAAGAACGGTAATCGCCATGAGATGCGTTCCTGCTGCGGTAAGCCCCTGGAAAAGAGATTTTTCAGCAGCCTCGGGATCGATGTGAAAAAAATGAGGATCCCATTTCCCTGCATATTCTATAATCTCTTCCTGGGTGAGATAATACTCTCCAACCTTTTCAATTTCACCCGGAACAAAATCCTCAAAATATTTCATTTCAATATCCAATCACAATCCTTTCAATAGCAATACGGCCAGTCCATGCGGCCTGTCCCTTCAACGTTGCGCTTAACCGGGTGCTAAAAGCTGCAAGCTAAACGGCGCAGCTTTTAGCAGTCCGAGCTAATGCTGTTGTTCGGCAATTTTTTTTACATTTTGCTTGATTATTGGAATTATGGATCTTAACGCATCATTAATTGCCTTTGAATCTGAAAAGTATTCAGCCACATCAGGATCAATCACGATTACATTTGTCCCTTTTTTATACCGTTCAGCATACTTACCACGTATGCCCTTGCTAAAATCATATTCATCAAGCATGTCTTGATCATCATTTATTTGACTCATAATATGCCCTCTCTTTCTTGGTAGCCTTTCTCGCACTTATGATTCTAATATTATCACCTCTCTCGGTATGAATGACAATTAAAATTCTATTTTT
>CAZAHK010000103.1:8994-14196 GCA_964484555.1 uncultured Desulfobacula sp. | reverse complement strand
CGAAGATGGGAACCATTGCCGGATGCCATATTTCAGAAGGAAAAGTGATCCGCGGCAAAAAGATAAGGCTCCTGAGAGACGGAGTCATCAAATGTGATACGGCGCTGTCTTCCCTCAGACGCTTTAAGGATGATGTTAAAGAAGTGGAGCAGGGTTATGAATGCGGCATCGGCCTTGACAAGTATAATGATATAAAAATCGGCGACATCATTGAATGTTATGAAGTTGAAGAACGAAAATATAAGGCTGATTAATCCATGAGACCCTATTCAAGGGCGGAAAGAATCAGTGTCAGGATTCAATCCGTCATTACCGAGCTGCTGAGTAAAAAAATGCAGGATCCGAGGATTGAGATGGCCACCATCAGTGGTGTCAAGCTCTCATCGGATCTTCGGATCGCCCATGTCTATATTGCCGTATTTGGTGATCAAAAGCGGATCAAGGAGGCTTTGGAAGGATTTCGCAAATCCAGCGGGTTTATCCGGAAAAGCATTGCGCCGAAATTAGGACTCAAATACATGCCCGAGTTAAAATTTGTCCATGACGATTCTTTTGATGAGGCCGCAAAAATGGACGAACTCATCAAATCCGCCACAAGCGGGATCTCTGAAGCATAAAGAGCATCACACACTGGATGAAAAGCGGCATTCTTCCTATTCATAAGCCTGAGGGCATGAGTTCCGCCCAGGTGGTGGCCCGTGTAAAGAGGGCTTTGGGTGCAAAAAAAGCAGGCCATACCGGGACCCTTGACCCCTTTGCCACTGGGCTTTTATTGTGTGGAATCAATCAAGGCACCCGGATATCCAGATTTTTTCTGGATGGCCATAAACGATATCTGGCCAGGATCTGTCTCGGGGTTGAGACGGACACCTATGATCCCACCGGCAGAATCGTTTCAACGGCACCCCAAGGAATGATAGACGCCCTAAAAACTCACGACATCGAAGCGGTTGTGAACTCGTTTTCCGGTATCCAGGAGCAGGTGGCGCCGGCCTATTCTGCTCTGAAACATGAGGGAAGACCCCTTTATGAACTGGCCCGTCAGGGGAAAATGATCCTGAAACCCCCCCGCCGGATTGAGATTTTCGATATCCTGATCAAACAGATAGACCTGCCCCATGTGGATATTGATGTTTTTTGCTCGTCCGGTACCTATATCCGGAGCCTTGCCTTTGATATCGGCAGAAAGCTCGGATGCGGAGCCCATCTATCAGCGCTTTGCAGGACGGAGTCCGGCCCTTTTCGGCTGGAGAATGCCGTTATGCTGGATTCTCTTGAAAAATTGGAAAAAATGGACATCGAAGAGCGAATCATACCACTTTCAAAATGTCTTGAATCTCTGCCAAGGGTTTTGGCTGATTCCAGAACGGCCGAAAAAATTAAATTCGGCAAGAAACTTCTTATAAATGATTTTGAATCGATTTTGCCTCATCCGGAGTCCTTTATCCGGATAACCGATGATGGGAATAATCTTCTGGCCATTGTTCAACCGGATGAAAACGGTCAGGAATATAAATATTCTTGCGTTTTTACAAGTGAACTGGTATGAATGACCCGATGCATTTGTGATGGCATGACAATCTGTTTTGAATCTTCTTCTCTGAATGGAATATTGGATGGAAGACCATAAAAAAATAAGATTATCAAAGTGTGCCATGTTTTATTTATTCCAGATATAAGGATAGGAAAAAATTATGTTAGCACAAGAAAAAGAGGAAATGATCCAGCAGTTCAAGCTCCACGAGTCAGACACAGGCTCACCCGAGGTGCAGGTCGCCATTCTGACCCACCGTATCAACTATCTAACAGAGCATCTTAAGGTACACAAGAAAGACCATCATTCAAGACGGGGTCTTTTGATTCTTGTCGGAAGGCGCCGAAGCCTTCTGGATTATGTCAAGAAAAAAGATGTGAACAGATACCGTTCATTAATCGAAAGACTCGGACTTAGAAGATAGAATGTCAGACAGCCGGTTTTTGACAATATTCGGGTCAAAAACCGGCTTGCTATTTTTAACCGGGCGGAAATTTACAGGGAATTTTTTAAATAAGTTCGCATCTTTGCCATTAAATGCAGATTTCATGGCAAAGATGCGGGTTTATTCGTTTTGGAAATTTCCTTGCAGTTTCCGCCTTTATTATTAAAGGAGAAATTATGGAAGAAACAGTATTTACGACAACCATTAATGGAAGAGAATTGTCCATCAGCAGCGGGAAGATTGCCAAACAGGCATCGGGGGCAGTTGTTGTGACCTATGGAGAAACCATTGTGCTGGTTACGGCGGTGGCGTCAAAAGACCCCAAAGAGGAGATTGATTTTTTGCCGTTGACGGTAGAATATCAGGAAAAAATTTATGCGGCCGGAAGAATTCCGGGAAATTATTTCAGGCGTGAAATCGGCAGGCCTTCTGAAAAGGAAACCTTGACGGCAAGATTGATAGACCGGCCCATCCGCCCGCTTTTTGAAAAGGATTATAATTTCGAAACCCAGGTCATTGCAACGGTTCTGTCCATGGATAAGATCAATGAACCGGATACCCTGGCTATGATTGGCGCATCCGCCGCCCTTGAAATTTCAAATATCCCCTTTGGCGGTCCCATTGCCGGTATTAAAGTCGGCAGGGTCAATGGCCAGTTCATCGCCAACCCCACCATGGAACAGATGAAGGAAAGCGACATTGAATTGGTGGTAGCCGGGTCGAAAACCGGAGTGGTCATGGTTGAGGGCGGAGCCAATATTGTCTCGGAAAAAGATATGCTGGACGCCATCTTTTTCGGTCATGAAGCCATGCAGCCTATCATTGATCTGCAAATTCAGTTAAAACAAGCCCTTGGCAAAGGAAAAAAGCTGTTTGTTCCCCCGGCAAGAGATGAAGCGCTGGCTACCGAGGTAACAGATTATGCAAAGGATAAAATTTATAAGGAAGTTCAGATCAAGACAAAAATTGAACGCCAGAAAGCGTTGGGTGATCTGAAAGATGAGGTGGTCAATCATTTTGTCGCTACCTATCCTGAGAAGAAAAAAGAAATCAAGGAAGCCTTTGGCAAATGCCTGAAACAAGTCAGCCGAGACATTGTCCTCAAAGAGGATAAACGGATTGACGGTAGGGCCTTTGATGAAATCCGGCAGATCACCTGCGAAGTGGGAAGCCTGCCCCGGCCCCACGGTTCTGCTTTGTTTACCCGGGGAGAAACCCAGGTGCTGGGTGTTTTGACCCTTGGGTCGGGGATGGATGAACAACGGGTGGAAACCCTGTCCGGAAATGAAACCAGATCCTTTATGCTGCATTATAATTTTCCTCCCTTTTCAGTGGGAGAAACCAAACGTGCAGGCGGACCCAGCCGAAGAGATATCGGTCATGGGAATCTGGCCACCCGGGCTCTGGAAAAAGTCCTTCCGAATCAGGAAGAGTTTGAATATACCATCCGCCTGGTGGCTGAGGTCATGGAATCCAACGGCAGCTCATCCATGGGAACGATTTGTTCCGGAACCCTGGCCTTGATGGATGGCGGCGTTCCTATCAAAGCGCCGGTGTCGGGGATTGCCATGGGGTTGATCAAAGAGGGGGAGAAAATAGCCGTGTTGTCGGATATTCTGGGGGATGAGGATCATTTCGGGGATATGGACTTCAAGGTGGCCGGATCTGCGGAAGGGGTGACTGCCCTGCAGATGGATATCAAAATCAAAGAGCTGTCCCGTGACATCATGGAAACAGCCCTGAATCAAGCCAAGGCGGGCCGGATTCATATTTTGAATAAAATGCTGGAAACCCTTCAGACGTCGCGCGAGGAGGTTTCGCCCCATGCCCCCAAGATTGTCAGCATCCAGATTAATGCGGATAAGATCAGGGAGATCATCGGCCCGGGCGGTAAGGTCATCCGGGCGCTTCAGGCTGAAACCAATACGGTGATCGAGGTGAATGATTCAGGTCTTGTCAAGATAGCAGCCGAAAATGAGCAGGATGCGGCAGCGGCCTTGAAAAGAGTATCCGACATTGCCCTGGATCCTGAAATCGGAACGATCTATCAAGGGACCGTCGTTAAAATCACAGACTTCGGGGCCTTTGTCAACATCAAACAGGGAACGGACGGTTTGGTGCATATTTCAGAATTGGCGGACCACAGGGTTAAAAAAGTCACCGATGTGGTCAAGGAAGGCGATATCATCTCGGTAAAGGTGCTGGATATCACAAAGGACGGAAAGATAAAGCTGAGTTTAAAAGCAGCAAAGGAAGATGAAAAATAATTCCTTCTGTGTCTGTCCCCTTGCCAGCGGAAGCAGGGGGAACAGTCTCTTTGTCTCGTGCAGCAATAACTCCATTTTGATTGACGCCGGGCTCTCCGGCGTCGAAATGGAAAGGCGGTTAGGCCTTTTGAATATCGATCCTGAAAGCCTGACCGCCATCGTCATCACCCATGAACATTCCGACCATATCAAAGGGGCGGGCATATTAAGCCGCCGGTATAAACTGCCTTTATATATCACCCCAAAGACCTACGGGGCCTGCCAAAGCCTGGGAAAAATAGAAGACCTTCGTTTTTTTGAGTGCGGCACATCATTTAACATTGATCAGATCCGGATCAATCCGTTCTCCATTTCCCACGATGCCGAAGATCCGGCCGGGATGACCCTGGCATACCAGGACCAAAAAATAGGAATCGCAACGGATCTGGGAATGGTCACCAATCTTGTCAAAGACCATCTGAAAGACAGCAATCTTTTATACCTTGAATCCAACCATGACCCCGACATGCTGATGAATGGTTCCTATCCCTGGCACCTTAAGCAGCGGATCAAGGGTAGAATGGGGCATTTGTCCAATCTGGATGCAAAAATTCTGGTGTCGGAACTCAAAACAGAGCGGCTGAAACATGTCATCCTGGCCCATCTCAGTGAGGAGAACAACAGCCCTCAAAAAGCCGTTATGGAAGTTTCAGAGAGCCTGAATGGTTCACAGATCGGTCTTCATGTGGCCAAACCCCATGAACCCGGCAGGCTTATCCGGCTATAAATCAGAGGTTTTTTCTTGTCTTCTGCAGAGCTTCATGAACGGCTTTGGCCAGTTCCATCATACTCACAGGTTTCATCAGGTATTGAGTAATACCGATCCTTTCCAAGCTTTCAGGGCTGATATCATCGCTGTATCCTGAGCACAGAAGGATGGGGATATCCGGCCGGATCTCCAAAATTTTTTCAGATAA
>CAZAHK010000103.1:0-8894 GCA_964484555.1 uncultured Desulfobacula sp. | reverse complement strand
ACGATGGAAAGCCCAAGCCCTGTTCCTTTATCCTTATCCTTTGTTGTAAAATAAGGGTCGAAAATTTTTTCGATAATATCAGGCTTTATGCCACAGCCGGAATCCTGAACCGACAACATAAGATACCGGCCCGGAATCAGTCCGGGGAGGTTGAAAAGGTCCTTTGATGAAATAACCGTATCTTTTAATTTAAGACAAAGCGTTCCGCCGGTTTCTTTCATGGAATGCCAGGCATTGGTGCACAGATTCATGATAACCTGATGCATCTGGGTCTGGTCGGCAAGAATATAGGCATTGCTTTTCAGATCCTTTTCAATATGGATGTTTGCGGGGATAGAGGTTTGCAAGAGGCTGAGAACCTCTGTTACAATTTGGTTCAGTTTTAAGGGCTTTTTTTCATATTCGGTTTGATGGCTGAAGGTCAGAATCTGACGCACCAGTTCTTTTGCCCGATTGGAGGCGGAAAGGATTTTTTCAAGACGGTCTTTGAGCAAGGGATTGTCTTTTGCATCGGCCAGGGATAATTCCGTAAATCCGATGATGGCAGCCAGGATATTGTTGAAATCGTGGGATATCCCGCCAGCAAGGGTCCCAATAGCCTCCATTTTCTGGGACTGGCGCAATAGTTTGGATATTTCTTCACGCTCTTTTTCTACCTTTTTGCGCTCCTTCAGTTCATTGGCGAGCTTCAGGTTTGCCTCTTCAAGGTCTTTGGTTCTTTCTTTGACTCGTATCTCGAGTTCATCATGCATATCTTTGAGTTTCCGGCCGGATCGTTTCAGACTGTGAAAACTCAAAGCCAGTTCCCTGCCTTTCTGGATAATGGCATTTGTTTCCATGGGATGATGGAGGTCGTGGGAAATAATTATTAATTTTCTTCCATAAATATGAACAGCCGTCGCTTCGAAAAAAAGCTCCTGCCCTGTCTCATCTTTTTCAATCCACAGGCCAGACTTGAAGCTTTCGTTCTGGTATTTGGACCATTGTGATTTGGCCTCCTGGATAAAATTTCCAAGAAAACTGAACTCATCTTCCGGATAGGCCATGCCGGATAGTATCCGGCCGGACTGAGGGATGTGTTGAACCCAGGCCGGGGGCGTTCCGGTGAGTACAAAATGGCCATGGGCGTTCATTTCAAGGACGGCAAAATTCAATGCCTGGAAGAGGTCTCCAAAAAAAGCGGCATCATGAAGACGGGTCATCCGGTTCTTCTGCCCTTCAATCAGCAGGCTCAGTTCGTTGCATTTTTGCTGGGTTTGGTTCAAAGAATCCTCTTTTTGGGTTGAATCCCAGATAATGAGGCCATAGTCTTTTTTAATCTGAAACAAGAGGGCATCCATGCAAATATCAGAAGGCAGTTTAATACAGGAAAAATCCATTGATTTTTCTTTTAGAGGTAAAATTCCTTCCATGAAAATGATGATATCTGAAATTTTATCTGCTTTTCCAGGAGTGGGGATATTCAGTTGCGAAAGGTTCCCACCCCACTGAACAATAGTTCCTGATGAATTTATGAGAAAATAAACAAGGCTGTGGCCTTTGAAAATCTCAAGACAGATTTTATCTAAAATAGAGGTGATCGGGTTCTGCATTTTTTATTTTTCCATCATTTTCCGGGTGAGCAGTTGAAATACCTGCTGAACCTCTTCCCCTGTTTTGGCGCTGGTCTGAAAAATCATCATTCCTTTGCGTTTCATGTCATCCAGGACCAAGGGGTCTATCTCCCACTGGTCCTTTAGATCCAGTTTGTTGATCACCAGGACACAAGGGATTTCCCCTATGGTGTTTTCAGCGATTTCCTTTAAATTCAGGGCCGTCATTAAGGTTTTTTCCCGTGTTCCGTCTGCCACATAAATGCAGCCGGATGATCCTTTCAGATAGGAGAGCCGGACATGCTGAAAATCATCTTCACCATGCAGGTCCCAGATAATCAGATCCACATCCGTGTTATTGGCCCGGACTTGTGTTTTTTCTATCCTCACCCCCACGGTGGTATGATATTTTTCTGAAAAAATACTGTGAACATATCGCTGAACCAGACTGGTTTTCCCCACGGCAAAAGCGCCCAGCATACAAACCTTTTTCTTAATCATTGATCAGCCTTTTTTTAAGTCAAGGGGATATGGAATACCTTGAAAGATACCGCCCTGTTGTATTGTCTTTCCTCGGTCCCGGTTTCTGCTTTTAATGGAATTTTTGTCCCAATACCTGAAATGGTAAGAAAATATGGATTTATTCCATGAACGATTAAATGGTTAAAGACCAGCTCGGCCCTGTCCCGGCTTAACCTCTGATTCCATTTTTCAGTGCCGGATGAATCCGAATGCCCGAGGATCATGATCTTCACTGGGATTTTTGCCTTGACCTGAAGTTCCTGGATATTTTGGATGGTTTCCAGAAGTGTATTGAAAATATCTTCCTGGGCTTTTATGAAGCGAGTGCTGTTATTTTCAAAATATAGTTTTATTTCACTGAGCACTTTTAATGCCGCATCCAGTTGTTCTTTGTCAAGATTGAGAATCCCCCGGTCATCATATCCTTTGACACCTGGTATGGTAAGCGCTGTTTTTTGAAAGGTTTCAATCCAATCCCGGGAAGCCTGCCCTGAGGCAAGGAGAATACCCTGAGACAGGTCAAGGGTTATGGATGGCGGCGGGCTCAGAATTTGCACGGACCTTGGTAAAATCAGCTCCGGGTCAAGGCTGTAAAAGGGTGTCCAATGGCCTTTAATCTTTATCCTGGATTTTTCTTCCGGTTGAAGAAGGGCTTCAGGTTCATGGGCCATGGGATCACGAAGGCCGAAAATCTGATACACCCCCTTTTCTTTTTGAACGGACAGGATGACCAACCCTTTCTCCGCCTTAAGGCGGTTTAAATAAGCATTCCAAATCTGATGGGACTTGAAGGCATGGTATCCCCAGATCCCTGCCAAGGTGAGAACCGCCAAAATAATGCAGATGAGCAATGGAGAAAGTTTTTGTTTCTCTTTTCTTTCCTGAAATCCAAGCCCGTCTTTCAATTGTTCCCTGAAGATTGAAAAAGAGGAAACATCCCCTTCAAATTTTTCCAGGGCCATCCCGGATTTGATATGGATTTCTTCAAGCAGTTCCCTGAACCTGATTCTCAGATCAACGGGCGGGTTGCCCCTGATCACGGCGGCAATCAGGGCATGTTCTCCTTTTTCAATCCAAACACTTCTATCGGAACCGATTCTGAGTGTTTCAAGGTCATCCCGGGCATCAAAGGAATCTTTGACAAAGTCCTGAATGGCCGTCAACATTCCGGATACCAGGTCCGGGTCCTGGATCACGACATCCTTTGCCGTCACATGGTCCAGGACAATCCCGGATTCGTTGTGGATTAAAAAGATCTGCTCGACCTTATATACCAGCGTATGCAAGAGAACAATTTCTGCAAATTGCCGTCCGGTTCTGAGGGCTTCAAACCGCCATTTCATTCCCTGGAAGGAAAAACTATGATTCAGCAACTGGTTCAGGGACTGGACCATTCCCATGACAGTGGATGAAATGGCCTTTCTGATGCCGGGCCCCAGGGCAGGGAAAATGGCATCGGCAATGGATTTGGGATTATTCCGGACGGATTCTTTAAGGGACGCGTCCATCACCGGTTGAATCGCACGGGACAGTCTGTTGCTGTTCAGAGCAGAAAAGGAAATGGCTTCCGGCAGGAACAGGCCGATTTCTTTGGCGCGGGTCATCGGATCATTCAGACGGTTTTCTATCTGATGTATTCGATCTTTTTCAGGCTGAAGCAATAATTTTTTGAAAGCTTCAAGAGATTTTTCTTCAACAGCCTCTGAATCCATAGCAGATCCCTTTTTTTTCTTTTAGATCCGTTGAATCATGCTGTGGTGTGATTCTTTGATCCCATATGGTCGTCTCCGGAGAGCCGCATGGCAATTTCAAGAAAAAATCCGGATAGATCCGACCGGTTCACCTTTGCTTCATCAAGCTCTTGAGCCGCTTTTTTCAGATTGTTTGCAGCCTGGTCAAATTTGGATAAGATTTCTGAAGAAAATTGTTTGGATTGTTCCAGAATCTGATCCCTGAGTTCAGTGGATTTTTTCGAGAGATTTTCTTCATCATTTAAAAGTTTTTTGGTCAGGGATTCAACCGCCTCTTTCAATTCTCTGTGAAGTGTTTTCTCGGATTCAACCCGCTCATTTGATTCGTTTTTAATCCGCTGATGGATATCCTTTATTTCCTGTTTGACGTACCCTTCCAAGGTATTAATGCGTTTTAATAATTCGTCCTTGAGTTCGCCAACTTCCTGGTTCAGGTGGTTTTCCATCTTTAAAAACCGTTTTTCATAGTCTTTTGCCTGATGGCCGAACAGGATGTCGCGGATTTTATCCATACTGCCGGCATCGGCCATGTCGCCCCCAAGGCTGGGCATTGCGTTTTTATGCGGGGATGGATCAGGTTCATTTGATTTTCTGGCGGTATCCATATATTAATCTCCTTTCCGGTTGGCAGGTTGGTGGAATAATTAAATGACAAAGCATACGATAGTTATATTTTTATTCAAACTCCAAAGGCAAGTCAAGCAAATGAATCATTGAATGTGATGAAGGTCAGATTTTTTCTTTTTCCAGGAGATGATAGTATTCCCCCTTGAGTTCAACCAGTTCATGGTGGGAACCCTGCTCCCGGATGCTTCCATCCCTTAACAAAAGGATGCTGTCACAATCCCGGACCGTGGAGAGCCGGTGGGCGATAATAATGGACAGCCGGCCTTTCATCAGTTTTTTCATGGCATCATGAACCTTTTGCTCGGAATTGGAATCCATATAGGAGGTGGCTTCATCAAAAATGATCAGATCCGGGTCAAAGGCAAAGGCCCGGGCGATGCATACCAGTTGCTTCTCTCCGCTGGACAGGGGCCGGCCTTCTTCTTCAATTTTTGTATCAAGCCCTGAAAATTTTTCAAACAAAAAATCACAGTTAGCATCATATAATGCTTTTTCAAGCCTGGCTGGATCCATGCCCAGCCCCGACGGCGTGATATTTTCCCGGATGGTTCCGGAGAAAAGGACAGGGTCCTGCATGACAAGGGCCGTCCTTTTCCGGATATCTTCTATATTAATGGATTTTTGATCAATACCATTAAAAGAAATCGTTCCGCTCCCAGGCTCATAAAAACCTGTGATCAGGTTGATAATGGAGCTTTTGCCGGACCCGGTCCGGCCGACAAGGCCGATGGACCGGTTTGGGGGAAGACGGAAAGATATATTTTTTAATACAGGCTTATCTTCTGAATATGAAAAATTTACCTTGTCCAATGAAAGGTGGGAAATTTTATCGATGCGTTCCCGAAGAACGAGGGCTCTTTGTTTGGCTTTTTCTTGTTTGAAGACGTTGATAATGCGTTCTGCCGAGGCCAGGGCATTCTGGAGCATATTAAAAGTTTCAGACAAATCCCTCAAGGGCCTGAAAAAAAGTTTCATATAAGATAGAAAGGCCACAAGCTCTCCCAGGGTCAAGGATTTCTCCATCACATTAAAGCTTCCGGTCCAGAGAATGATGGCCACGCTCACCACTCCCATGAAACCGATGAAAGGCATAAAAATGGAGAAAATTCTGATCTGAAACAGGGATGCGGATAAATATTCAAAATTCAGAAATTTAAATTTTTCCATGAACCGATCCCGGCTTGATGTGGTCTGGATGATTTTGATGCCGGTGATGGCTTCTGAAAAACTGTGATTGATCTCGGCGAGTTTCTGGCGGATGGTCCTGAACGCCTTTCTCAAAATTTTTGAAAACGCCGTGATACTGATTACAATAACCGGCACCATGGCCGTCAGGTAAAAGGCAAGTTTTATATTGATGCTGAATAAAATCACCAGAACCCCGATCATGAGAAAAAGATCCCTGAAAATAAAAATCAGGACATTTGTAAACATTTCATTCATATTTTCAATATCGCCTGCCACTCTTGAGACCAGCCGGCCGCTGGAGTTTTTGTCATAAAATGCAACCGGCAGAAAAGCCATATGGGAAAAAAGGCTGCATCTCAGATTTAAAATAATGGTTTGGCCGGTATATTCCATGAGAAGGCTCTGGAAAAAATCAATGACAAAGGACACAAGAACAACGGCAGAAAAAAGGATACAAAAGTTTGAAAAGGAAATGATTTCAAACCCGAAAAGATGGGCCCCTTTTTCGGGTCCCACCGGAAGGATAAATCCGTCAAACGCTTTCTGAGTCAGAATCGGCATGAGCAATTCAAAAAAGGTGACGATAAAAACCAGCAGTGTTGTCAGGCCAAGCAGGAAGGTATAGGGCCGGATAAACAGCCACAGGGTTTTTGCAAGATAAAGGTCGGCCAGTTTGATCTCTTTTTCTTCCATGGAAGTGGATGTCTCAGGCATTCTTCTCCTCTTCAAACTGCTGAACCTTGAAGGATTCCCCATAGAACCGGCTGGTCTCAATCAATTCCTGGTGGCTTCCGGAATGGTCTATCCGTCCGTTTTTCAGGATATAGATCCTGTCACAGGAAGCCAGGGCGGAGATCCTGTGGGAAATGATGATGAAAGAAGATCCTGAGTTCATCTGGTGAATTGCTGCAATCAGTTTGGAGGCGGTATGGGTATCCACCTGACTGACAGGGTCATCCAGAATGACAATGGGTTTTTCGTTGACCAATGTCCGTGCAAGCGCAATTCTTTGTTTCTGACCGCCGGAAAGGGTCACCCCCCTTTCACCCACCCCCGTATCAAGCCCCTCCGGCATTTTTTCAAGGGTTTCTTTCAAGCAGCAGGCATCGATAATCCGGTCCAGCCTTTCCTGGTTTACAGACCGGCCCATGAGAATATTGTCCCGGATCGAGCTTGAAAAAAGGAAGGATTCCTGGGGCATAAATGCAATATGCTGCCGAAGAAAATTCAGATCCAGGGATTCAAGCTCATGACCATCCAGGAATATTGTCCCGGAGCTCGTATTGTAGAGCCGCGGGATCAACTGGACAAGGCTGGTTTTTCCTGAGCCCGGCGGGCCGGTGATGCCGATGGACATGCCTGGCTCAACGACGAGCATGATATTGGATAGAACTGGACTGTCCTTTCCATAGGCAAAACTTACATCCTTGAAGGTGATACGTCCGGATAGGTCGGGTAAAACGGCCGGATGCCCGGGAGAGGACACTTCTGGCCTCGAATCCAGGAGGGTATTGATTCTGTTTAAGGACGCCATTCCCCTTTGAAAGAGGTTGGTCATCCATCCGATGGCAATAACGGGCCAGGCAAGAATTCCAAGATATTGAAGAAAGGCGACCAGCTCACCTGGGGTAAGGGCTTCTTGCATCACAAGAAAACCCCCGTAAAAAAGAATAATCAGGGTGGACAGATTGAAAAAAAGGATAAGCAGGGGTTTTAAGAGTGCATTGACAAAAGCCCGTTTCAGGTTTTTATTAAAATAATCTTTTGAAGCCTTTTCTACCTTGTTCATGATAATGGATTCAAAATTATAGACTTTTATGATGCGGATACCAAAAAAGCTTTCCCGCACAAGTTCGGTGAGTTTTGAAAAAGATTCCTGGGCGGTTTTATGAAGGGTATGCATCTTTTTTCCGAGGCTTCGGGTTGTCATCACCAGAAACGGCATGGGGATCATGGCCAGGGCGGTCAGGGCGGGATGGGTCCATAGCATTATGCCCAGGGTCGCGCCTCCCAGAAGAAGCGTATCCACAATGGCGATCAGACCAAACCCGAAGGCCATCCGGACATGGTTGATGTCACTGGTGGCATGGGCCATGATATCACCTGTTTTTGTCCGGTTATAATAGGCCATATCAAGGGTCAGAATATGATTAAAAATCTCATCCCGGATACCGTTTTCAAGATCCCGCGCACTTCCCATGAGAAGATTTCTCCACCCATATCTTAAAACGGCCATGACAAAACCCAGAAAAAGAATATAAGCGCACTGAAAAAAAAGGATGTTTGAATCAAAAGACCCTTTGTCCAGAGTATCAACGGCCTGCTTGATGATCTGGGGAATTATCAATTGGGTGGCATCCACGATGACCATGCACAAGATGCCGAATAGAATCTTGTACAGATTTTTTTTGATATATGGATAAATCAGCTTCAAAATAGGGTTTACACTTCCAATTAAGCATGAATCAAGCTGATTTTAAGGCCAAGCCGATTTTTTTGTCAATATCAGAGAATTTTTAAATGGAAAAAAGAGAAGATGTTTTTAATGATTTATGGATAAATGAGAATAAGGATATAAAATTTAAAAGAATGCTTGCAACGCATTCGTTTTTTTGTTATCTTGCGAACTTATTGAATTTTGACATTTGATCAGGCTTGGTCTGGAACGGTTGATTTTCCTGCAATGGTGTGTTTGATGTGTTGGAATTCATAGAAAAAGAAAGAAAAATAGAGCAGAGAAAGGTATTCTGGGTTATTTATAGGGATGTTGCAGAATAATTATCTTGCAGAGAATAAATTTTTAGGCTTGATTATCCTGGGTTGCTCTGATATTATCTTTCGGTCTTTTTGCCGTGAAAAACGTTTGCGGTATTTAAGATAAGCCGATATAGCTCAGTAGGTAGAGCATCTCACTTGTAATGAGAATGTCCTCCGTTCGATTCGGGGTATCGGCTCCAGAGTAAATTGGTGGGGTTCCCGAGTGGCCAAAGGGATCAGACTGTAAATCTGACGGCTCAGCCTTCGGAGGTTCAAATCCTCCCCCCACCACCAGAACGTTGTGTAGGAGATCTTTAAGCGCTGTTTGAGTGGATCGTTACTACATAGCTAAGGTCTTTTAGCTATTTTAGTTACTTTGCCCGCGGGAGTAGCTCAGTTGGTAGAGCTTCAGCCTTCCAAGCTGAATGTCGCGAGTTCGAGCCTCGTCTCCCGCTCC
>CAZAHK010000102.1:0-14328 GCA_964484555.1 uncultured Desulfobacula sp. | reverse complement strand
ATGGGCCTGGATGGAAGCGTTGCCCTCATCACGGACGGAAGATTTTCCGGCGGCACCAAGGGGGCTTCCATCGGCCATGTTTCCCCGGAAGCCGCCGACGGCGGGTTGATTGCCGTTGTAAAAGAAGACGATCAGATCCGGATTGACATCCCGGCCAAAACCATTGAATTGCTCGTTTCCGAAGAAGAGATCCGGACCCGGTTTTCTGGATGGAAAAAACCTGAACCCAAGATTAAAACAGGATATATGGCCCGGTACAGCCGGATGGTCAGTTCGGCCGGCAATGGCGCTGTATTTAAAGATATACCCTAGGAGAAAATCATGAAACTGAATGGTGCCCAAATTTTGATCAAGATGATAAAGTCGGAAGGCGTTGATACTATTTTCGGTTATCCGGGCGGGGCCGTCATTGACATCTATGACGCCCTTGCCAAACAGAATGGCCTCCGGCATATCCTGGTGCGTCACGAGCAGGGGGCCGTCCATGCGGCCGATGCCTATGCCCGGGCCAACCGGTCCGTAGGGGTTGCCCTGGTGACCTCGGGACCCGGCGCCACCAATACCGTTACCGGGATTGCCTCGGCCCATTGCGATTCCATTCCCCTGGTGGTGTTTACCGGCCAGGTCCCCACGGGCCTCATCGGCAATGATGCCTTCCAGGAAGTAGATATTGTGGGCATCACCAGGCCCTGCACCAAACACAATTATCTGGTCAAAAGCGTGGATAAACTTGCATTTATCATTAAAGAGGCTTTTTACCTGGCCCGCTCTGGAAGACCGGGGCCGGTCCTGGTGGATTTGCCCAAAGACATTGTCCAGACCTTTGTGGAATTTGAAGAACCCGGCGAGATTTCCTTAAAATCCTATAAACCCACTTACAAGCCCAATAAAAAACAGCTTAATAAGGTTGTGGACCTGATCCGAAAGGCGGAACGGCCGGTTATTTTTGCCGGCGGCGGTGTCATTCTGTCCCAGGCGTCGGAAGAACTGACCCGGCTGGCCCGGATGGCCAATATCCCGGTGACCGCCTCCCTCATGGGCCTTGGGGCCTTTCCCGGGTCCGATCCCCTGTGGCTGGGCATGCTGGGCATGCATGGCACCTACCGGGCCAATATGAGCATTGGCCATTGCGACCTCATGATCGCAGCCGGGGTCCGCTTTGACGACCGGGTCACGGGCAATATTGAAAAATTCGCCCCCGGCGCCACCATTGTCCAGATTGATATTGATCCCACGTCCATCCATAAGAATATTGAGGTCCAGATCCCCATTGTAGGGGATTGCAAGGCCACTTTAACGGAAATCATCCGTCTCATGGAAGAAAAAGACCCAAAGGGCATTGCCGATGGAAAGCCGGAATGGCTATCCCGGATCAGGGAATGGGGAAATGCCGTTCCATTGAAATATGAACAAAGCCATGATGTCATCAAACCCCAGTATGTCATTGAAAAGCTCTATGAACTGACCCGGGGGGAGGCCATCATCACCACGGAAGTCGGCCAGAACCAGATGTGGGCGGCCCAGTATTATCATTTTGACCAGCCCAATCATTTTATCACCTCCGGCGGACTCGGGGTCATGGGCTTCGGCCTACCCGCCGCCATCGGGGCCAAAGCAGCCCGGCCCGATAAAATCGTGGTGGATATTGCCGGTGACGGGTCCATCCAGATGAATATCCAGGAATTGATGACGGCTGTAGAATCCAATATTGATGTGAAGATCGTCATCCTCAACAACCGGTATCTGGGCATGGTCAGGCAGTGGCAGGAATTTTTTTATGAAAAGGTATATTCTTCCACCAATATGGAAAATGCCCCGGACTTTGTAAAACTGGCCGAGGCATATGGCGCCACAGGTCTTCGATGCACAACGCCGGACCAGGTATCTGCCGTTCTGGCCCAAGGCCTCAACACCAAAGGAACCGTTGTCATGGATTTTACCGTGGACCGGGAAGAGTCTGTCTATCCCATGGTTCCCTCGGGCGGATCCATCACGGAAATGCTTCTGGTTTAATATATAAGGATACTCATGATGAAAACAAACCGATATTTATTGTCCATCCTTGTAGATGATGAACCCGGCGTTCTTTCAAGGATAGCAGGACTTTTTTCAGGCCGGGGCTTCAATATAGACAGCCTGAGCGTGGCCAGCACTGCAGAGCCTAATGTGTCAAGGATCACCATGGTGACCAAATGTGAACCCCAGATTATTGAGCAGATCAAAAAGCAGCTTCACAAGCTCATCAATGTCATCACGGTCAATGACCTTACCGATAAAAAATATGTCCAGCGGCAACTGGCACTCATCAAGGTCAATGCCCAGCCCGATAAAAAAGCGGAAATCCTGAGAATTGTCGATATTTTCCGATGCAAGATCGTGGATGTGGGGCTCGCCCATTATACCATCGAGGTGTCCGGGGACACGGAAAAGCATGATGCCATCATCTCGCTTTTAAAGCCCATGGGAATCATTGAAATCGCTTCCACCGGGGCCATTGCCCTTGCCAGGGAGAACGGGAAATAGCCCGCATCAGGTTTTATTATCCTTAAAAAACAGGACATATCATGAAAAAAGCATATTTTTACGATACTACGCTCAGAGACGGCATGCAGGGGGAAAACATATTTTTTTCCACCGAAGACAAGATCAAAATCGCAAACCGTCTGGATGATGCGGGTATTCATTATATTGAAGGCGGGTGGCCCGGATCCAACCCCGGGGCCGAGCATTTTTTTGAAGAAATCCAACATATCAAGTTGAAAAATGCCAAAATTGCCGCCTTTGGCTCAACCCGGCGGCCGGACAAAACCTGCGAACAGGACGCCAATATCCAGGCCCTCATTAAAAGCCGGGCCCCGGTGGTTACCATCTTCGGCAAATCCTGGGACCTGCATGTGGAATCCATCATGCAGAATACAAAGGAAGAGAATCTGGCCATGATTCAAGACAGCGTTTCCTATCTCATCAGCCATGGCCGGGAAGTCATCTATGATGCCGAACATTTTTTTGACGGGTATAAGGCCAACCCGGACTATAGCATCCAGACCCTTGAAGCGGCTGTGGAAGGCGGGGCCAGATGCCTGGTCCTCTGTGACACCAACGGCGGGTCCATGCCCTGTGAGATTGAAACCTTTACAAGAGCCATGGTGGATCGGTTCAAATCCTATCCCGATGTCCTCTTCGGTATCCATACCCACAATGACTGCGCCATGGCCGTGGCCAATTCAATCACTGCGGTCCATGCCGGCGCCGCCATGGTCCAGGGAACCATCAACGGATATGGGGAGAGATGCGGGAATGCAGACCTTACCGCCATCATTCCCATCCTTGCACTGAAAATGAACTGTGACTGTATCTCCCATGAAAATCTTGAAAAACTCCTGAACCTGTCCCGGTTTGTCTCTGAAACCGCCAATGTGCCACCGGTGAATTCCCGGCCCTTTGTGGGAAAAAGCGCCTTTGCCCATAAGGGCGGGGTCCATGTCAGCGCCATCATGAAAAACCCCAGGGCCTACGAGCATATGGCCCCTGAACTGGTGGGAAATAAGCGTCGGGTGATTGTTTCCGAACAATCCGGCAGGAGCAATATCGAATATAAGGCCAGGGAACTGGGAGTGGATCTGGGTGAAAATGGAATGAACGGCCATCAGATTGTTTCCAGCATCAAGGATCTCGAAGATTACGGCTATGAATTTGATGCCGCCGAAGGTTCCCTGAAACTCATCATGGAAAAACTCACGGATCAGTTCACACCCCGTTTTGAACTGGAATCCTTCCGGGTGGTGGTGGAAAAGGACAAGGAGCGGCCGTGCTATTCCCATGCCATGATCAAAATCCGGGTGGGCAATACCACGGAAATCACGTCCGCCGAAGGCGACGGTCCGGTAAGCGCCCTGGACAATGCCCTCAGAAAAGCGCTGACCACCATTTATCCCCAGATCAATACCATGCATCTGGTAGACTTCAAGGTCCGGGTCATTGACGGTATGGATGGCACCGCTGCAAAAGTCCGGGTTCTGATTGAATCCCGGGATGAAAACAGCATTTTTTCAACCATCGGCGTTTCCGAAGACATTATCGAAGCAAGCTGGCAGGCCCTGGCCGACAGTTTTCAATATAAACTCTCATTAGACAATCCAGATAAGGTGATATAATTATGACAAGCGATAACCAGATCATCATTTTTGACACGACGTTAAGAGACGGTGAGCAATCCCCCGGCGCCAGCATGAATCAGGCGGAAAAACTCAGGATCGCCACCCAGTTGGAAAAACTCGGGGTAAATGTCATTGAAGCAGGATTCCCTGCCGCCTCGGAAGGGGATTTTGAGGCAGTCAAAATCATTGCCGAAACTCTGAAAATCGCCCAGGTGGCGGCCCTTTGCCGGGCCAATGAAGAGGACATCAAAAGAGGCTGGGAAGCCGTAAAAAATGCCGCCTACCCACGAATCCACACCTTTATCGCCACTTCAGAACTGCACATGAAATATAAACTCAACATGGGCCCGGATAAGGTTCTGGAACAGGCCGTAAAATCCGTTAAACTGGCTGCATCCTATACCGATAATGTGGAATTCTCGGCCGAAGACGGGTCACGGTCGGACCGGGATTTTCTGTGCAAGGTCTTTGAGGCGGTCATTGATGCCGGAGCCACTACGGTGAACCTGCCCGATACCGTCGGCTATGCCGTCCCCGAAGAATTTGCCCAACTGGTCACCTATGTCATAGCGCACACCCCCAATATGCATAGGGCTGTATTGAGTGTCCACTGTCACAATGATCTCGGGCTGGCCACCTCCAATACCCTGGCGGCCGTCAAGGCCGGCGCCCGGCAGGTGGAGGTCACGGTCAACGGCATCGGAGAAAGAGCCGGAAACACATCTTTGGAGGAAGTGGTCATGTCGCTTCATACCCGGCCCAATTATTTTCCCCATACCACGACCATTGATACACGAAGAATTTATCCCACCAGTCGTCTGGTCAGCATGATCACCGGTATTCTGGTCCAGCCCAACCGGGCCATCGTGGGGGCCAATGCCTTCGCCCATGAAGCCGGGATCCACCAGGACGGGGTATTGAAAAACCCCATGACCTATGAAATCATGAACCCTGAAACCATAGGTCTGAACAAGAACAACCTGGTTCTGGGGAAACATTCCGGCCGCCATGCCCTGAACGACCATATTCAGAAACTGGGCTATAACCTGACCAAAGAGGAACTGGACAAGGTTTTCGAAAAATTCAAACGCCTGGCCGACAAGAAAAAAACCATCCAGGATGAAGACATCGAAGCCCTCATCAATGAAGGCGTCTTGAGAAGCTCGGAGGTGATCTGCCTGGAATATATCCATGTTCTATCCGGCAACACGGTTTTCCCCACGGCCAGTGTCCAGTTGAATATCGAAGGCCGGCCGGTCCAGGGGGCCACCGAGGGAACCGGGCCCATTGATGCGGTTTACAATATCATTTCCAAGCTCACGGGGACCAAAAGCAAGCTCCTGAGATTCACCATTTCCGCTCTCACGGAAGGCACCGATGCCCAGGGCGAAGTCATGGTCCGCCTGGAAGAAGACGGTGTTGTGGCCCTGGGGAAGGGGTCTGACTCCGACATCATTACCGCCAGCGCCCTGGCCTATATCAACGGCCTGAACCGGCTGGAATATCTGAAAAAACATCCGGTGGTCAAACATGAAAACCTGTAATACCTAATCCCACACCGGGAAAACCACGGATATTTTTTGCCCTGCTTATGATTAGGGTAATCTGATTTTTCTTGACTCTAAAAAAGCATGAGGATAAGAAGGTTAACAGTGTTTTTTTCTATTAATTTTAATTATTGGAGATCCATCATGAAAAAATTCCTCAAGCTTTGTGTTTTCTCTGTCGTTTTCTGCTTTCTTTCTACCGGCCTGCTTCTTGCTAATGATCCGTCCACGTCCATTGTCGGAAAATGGAAAACCATTGATGATAAGACAGGCGAACCCAAATCCATTGTTGAAATCTATGAAAAAAATGGGAAATTTTACGGCCAGATCAAAGAGCTTTTTATCAAAGAAGGGGATAATCCTGATCCTACCTGCGATAAATGCCCGGCTGACGACCCACGAAAAGACAAGCCCACAAAGGGCATGGTCATTGTCCAGGAATTGACTAAAAACAATGGGGAATACAGCGGCGGCACCATCCTTGACCCCAAGGAAGGCAAAATCTACACTTGTAAGATGTGGGTTGAAGATGGGAAACTCATGGTCAGGGGATATATTGCCTTTTTCTTCAGAACCCAGACCTGGCACAAGGTTGAGTAATTCAATCAATTGTTTCAATGGCCCAGAAGCTGTCATAATAGGCAGCCTGATCATCCATATCTGAAATAAGAAAATTTGTCGGAAAATTTACAGCACCGCTTTTATGCCGCCATCCCTGGTAAATAAAAGCGGTGTTTTTACATATGGCTTCAGACACGTATCCCTGCATCTTAATAACTCACTTCTTTTTTCATCATTCATTTTTCAGGACGGAGAGAAACGCCGACTGTGGGATTTCAACGGAGCCCACCATCTTCATCCGCTTTTTCCCTTTTTTCTGTTTTTCCAGGAGTTTTCTTTTTCTTGAGATATCACCGCCGTAACATTTGGCCGTCACATCTTTTCTAAAGGCAGAAATGGTCTCCCTGGAAATAATCTTACCGCCGATGGCGCCTTGAATGGGGATCTTGAACTGCTGCCGCGGGATTTCCTCCCTTAATTTTTTGCAGGCGACTCTGGCCCTTGTTTCCGCCTTATCCCGGTGGATGAGCTGGGATAAGGCATCCACCCTTTCCCCGTTAATGAGAAAATCCAGTTTGACCAAGTTGGTTTCCTGGTATCCGGCGACAACATAATCAAAGGAACCATACCCCTGGGTAACGCTTTTCAGGCGGTCATAAAACTCGTACACGACTTCTGCCAGGGGCAGTTCAAATTTCATCTCCATGCGGTTGCTGGTGAGATACTGGTAATTTTTGCTGACCCCCCTGAATTCATGGCATAGCTGCATGACATTGCCCATATATTTATCCGGCACGATAATGGATGCATTGATGAAAGGTTCTCTGACCTTTAAAATTTCCGAAGGATCAGGATATTGAACCGGATTGTCAATGATTTTAACAGTGCCGTCCGTATAGGTGATTTCATACTGGACCGAGGGAGACGTGAGAATCAAAGACACATCATATTCCCTTTCCAGCCGTTCCTGGACCACTTCAAGATGCAGAAGCCCCAGAAATCCGCACCGGTATCCAAACCCCAGAGCGGCGGAACTGTCTTTTTCATAGATCAGCGAGGCATCGTTCAATTTCAATTTTTCCAGGGCCTCGGTCAATTCCGGATAATCATCGGCAGCCACCGGATACATGGATGAAAAAACCACGGGGGTGGGTTCCCTGAAACCGCCCTTGGGTTTATCGCACCTTCGGTCCGGCATGGTGACCGTATCCCCGATCTTTACATCACTGATATTTTTAATACCGGCAATAAAATACCCCACCTGCCCGGCCACCAGTTCGTCCTGGGGTTGCCGGACAATCTGAAACAGGCCCACTTCCTCCACCTTGTACTGGGCATCATTGGACATGAATTGGATCCTGTCCCCCCTTTTGATCCCGCCTTCAAAAATCCTGAAATGGACGACAATCCCCCGAAAAGGATCATAGTGGGAATCAAAAACCAGGGCTTTGAAATTGACATCCTGGTCCACCACAGGCGCCGGGATTTTTTTAACAACCGCTTCAAATATCTGGTCCACCCCGATTCCGGTTTTGGCCGAAACCAGAAGAATATCTTCGGTATCAAGGCCCAAATCTTCCTCTATCTGGCTTTTAACCCGATCAATCTCAGCAGAAGGCAGATCAATTTTATTGATCACGGGAATAATCTCCAGATTATGCTCCATGGCAATATAAAGATTTGCCAGGGTCTGGGCCTCAACCCCCTGGCTGGCATCCACCAGAATCAAAGCGCCTTCACAGGATGCAAGGGCTCTTGAGACCTCATAGGAAAAATCCACATGCCCCGGAGTGTCGATGAGGTTCAAGCTGTAGAGTTCCCCGTCCTTTGCCTTATACGGCAGGGTAACGGTCTGGCTCTTGATGGTGATTCCCCGCTCCCTTTCAATGTCCATGGAATCAAGGATCTGCTCTTTCATATCTCTATCCGGAATAATACCGGCAAGCTGGATCAATCTGTCCGACAAGGTGGATTTCCCATGATCGATATGGGCAATAATACTGAAATTCCTGATATTCTTTTTATTTAACTTCAAATTCACTCCCAACTAAATATATTGACAAAAGGCCTGTATCCCGATAAATTTCTAATTTATATATTTATCAATTGAGTAGTAAAGTGTCAAGATAAGCTCGTGCACGCGACACATAACCCCCATGGAGAAAAGTTCATGATTCACTCCATTCTGATTGTTGATGACGACATCGCCATTATGGAAGCGGTTGAAGAATATCTCACTATCCTGAAATACGAGGTTAAAAGTGCTTCCAATGCAGACGAAGCCTTGGAAATCCTTGAATCATTCAAACCCGATATTGTCTTGACGGATATCATGATGCAGGGCATGGACGGTCTTGAACTCACCCGGAAAATAAAAACCGCCTATAACACCGATGTGATTGTCATGACCGGCTACAGTGCTGCCTATTCCTATGAAGAAGCCATTCAGGCCGGGGCCGGAGATTTTATTTTCAAGCCCTTCCGGTTTGAAGAACTGAATCTGAGAATCAAAAGGGTTTTAAGAGAAGCTGAACTCCAGAAAGAACGCAGCCTGCTCTTAAAGGAACTTGAAAAACTCGCCATTACCGACGCCTTGACCGGGCTTTATAATTCGCGCCATTTCTTTTCCCAGCTTAAAACAGAGATCAAACGCTATAATCGATATTCCCGGGCCCTTTCCCTCCTCTTTCTAGATATTGATTTTTTCAAACGATACAATGATACCTGGGGTCACCTGGAAGGCGACAAGGTTCTCATGGGCATCGGGCAGGTCATCCATTCCTGCATGAGATCCATGGACTCGGCCTATCGCTACGGAGGTGAGGAGTTTGCCATTCTCCTGCCGGAAACACGGCTTCAAAAGGCCTGTGTGGTGGGAGCAAGGATAAAGGACAATATCAGCTCAAAGCTCTTTGAGCCGGAGCCGGGAATTAAACAATTCGTTACGGTCAGCATCGGTGCAACGGAACTCAAAGAAGGCGAAGATTTCAAATCCTTTATCAACCGGACGGACAAGGCCTTATATAAATCCAAGGATTCGGGCCGGAATAAATTAACCTATATTCTTCCCGACTAATCCGTATTGATCCGCATGCTCAGGTCTACGGATCTGGCCTGATGTGTCAGTGCCCCGCAGGAGATGACATCCACACCCGTGGCCGCTATTCTATTCAAGGTCCTGAGAGAAACATTACCGGACGCTTCCACAAGGGCCCGGCCGTTGATAACCTGAACTGCTTTTTTCATCATCGTATAATTCATATTGTCCAGCATGATCACATCCGCTCCGGCGGCAACGGCTTCTTTGACCTGATCCAGATCCGAGACCTCGACCTCTATTTTCATGAGATGGGATACCCTTTTTTTAACGGCGGCCACGGCCTTGGTGAGGGTTCCTGCAACCGCTATATGGTTATCCTTGATCAGGATGCCGTCACATAGGGACAAGCGGTGGTTACAAGCCCCGCCGGCCCTGACGGCTTCCTTTTCCAGGATTCGGAGACCCGGAGTGGTTTTTCGCGTGTCCGTAAGCCGGACATGGGGAAATTTAAGCTCCTCCACATAGGCGCGGGTCAGGGTTGCGATCCCGGACAGGCGCTGCAGAAAATTCAAGGCCACCCTCTCCCCTTTTAAAAGGGCGCGCAAATCCCCTCTGATTTTGAAAATAATATCTCCGGTTTTGATACAGTCGCCGTCGGAATAAGGGCAAAAAATTTCACAATTTTTATCCAGGAGTTTGAAGACTCGTTTTGCGACCCCTGTTCCGGCCAGGATAAAAGATTCTTTTGCAACAATTTTCCCATTTCCGGAAAAAGGCTCCGAAAGGATGGATTCCGTTGTGATGTCCCCTAATCCGGAATCTTCAAAAAGGGCTAATTGAATAATCTCTTCCGTTGTGTTCATATCCCCTTATCTCAGTTTTTGTATTCTTTCAAGATTTCCCTTGAGCTTGTTATTTTTCTCTTCAAGGTCTGCATGCTGGTCCTTGACTTTCCGCCGGACTTCTTCCGGGGCTTTTTCAAGGAAGCTTTCATTATGAAGCCGTTTTTGAACAGTCAAAAGCTCTTTTGTGTTTTTATCCAGTTCTTTTTCAATCCGTTTGATTTCCTTGTCAAAATCAATGACGCCTTCAAGGGACACAAAACAGGTGGTATTCCCCGTCACGGACGAAGCACTGGATCTGGGAATCTTTTCCTTATCGCAGAAATAAAAACTGTCCAGCATGGCAAGATTGACAATAATGCTTTTGTTTTCCGCGATGATGAGTTTTTCCTTTTCATCCTCGGTATAGGCCAGGACTTTTATTTTTGTAGACGGCTGGATATTCATCTCGCTTCTGACATTCCGTATCCCTGAAATGAGGCCGGATATAAATTCCATATCTTTTTCAGCCCCTTCATTGCAGAAGATTTTATATTCTTTTTCGCTATAGGGATATGAGGCGGTCATGATGGAGCCCTCTGATGAAGGAAGGATATGAAAGATCTCTTCCGTAACAAAGGGCATGAAGGGATGAAGCATGATCAGGATATCTTTCAGCACCTTGGACAGAACGCTTCTGGCATTGTCCCGTTTCTGGGCTCCTTCCTTTTCATAGAGGGCCGGTTTGACGGTTTCCAGATACCAGTCACAGAATTCATGCCAGACAAACTGATAAATAGCGGAAGCGGCTTCATTAAACCGGTAGGTTTCAATGCCCTCCTTGACGCTGAGGGAGGTTTTTGCACATCGTGAAAGAATCCATTTTTCAGCCAATCCAAGTTTGGCATAATTAAGCTTCGTATCTTTTTCCGTCACATGCATGAGGACAAACCGGGAGGCATTCCAGAGTTTGTTGACAAAATGACGGTATCCTTCCACCCTGGATTCAGACATCCGGACATCCCTTCCCTGGGCGGCAAAGGCGGCCAGGGTGAACCTGAAAGCGTCTGCCCCGTATTCATCAATGACCTTTAAGGGATCAATGACATTGCCCTTGGATTTGCTCATCTTTTTACCGTGTTCATCCCTGACCAGGGCATGGATATAGACATCGTTAAATGGCACTTCTTCCATGAAATGAATGCCCATCATCATCATTCTGGCCACCCAGAAAAAAAGAATATCAAACCCGGTCACGAGAACATGGGTCGGATAAAAGGTTTTCAACAGATCCGTGTTTTCGGGCCATCCCATGGTGGAAAAAGGCCAGAGCGCGCTGGAGAACCAGGTATCCAGCACATCGGTCTCCTGAAGGATTTTAACGGACCCGCAGGACGGGCAAGTCGCTGGATCGGTTTCTTCAACAATCACGGCCTTGCAGTCCGGACATTTCCACACCGGGATCCTGTGTCCCCACCAAATCTGCCTTGAAATACACCAGTCCCGGATATTGTCCATCCAGTCAAAATAGGTCTTGGCCCAGGTATCCGGGATAATCCGGGTTCTTCCGTTGCGAACCGCCTCGGACGCCTTTTCAGCCAGCGGTCCCACCTTGACAAACCATTGTTTGGAAAGAGAGGGCTCCACAACTGTCCGGCACCGGTAACAATTCCCGACACTGTGCTTTAAGGGCTCCTGCCTGACCAGAAGGCCCTGTTCCTTAAGGGCTTTTACCGCCTCTTCCCGGCAATCAAACCGATCCAGGCCCTGATATGGCCCGGCCCCTGCCAGCATAATGCCGTCGTCATCGATGACCTTGAGCCGTTCCAGCCCGTGTTTTTCCCCCAGCGTGAAATCGTTGGGGTCATGGGCCGGCGTGACCTTTAACACCCCGGTGCCGAACCCGGTATCCACATACTCATCCCGGATAATGGGGATGAGCCGGTCCGTCAGCGGCAGCATAACCAGGGTCTCTGAAAGATCCTTAAACCTCTCGTCATTGGGGTTGACGGCAACGGCCACATCCCCGAACATGGTCTCAGGGCGGGTGGTGGCAACGGTCAACCCCTGCTTTTTATTGGCAAAAGGGTATCGTATATAATACAGGTAGGCGTCTTTTTCCTCATACTCGACCTCCAGATCGGCCAGGGCGGTTTTGCAGCGGGGACACCAGTTTATGATATACTGGCCCTCGTAGATCAATCCTTCCTTATACAGCCGGACAAACACCTTCCGGACCGCATCGGAAAGGCCTTCATCCATGGTAAACCGTTCGCGGTCCCAGTCACAGGAGGCCCCCAGCCGTTTGAGCTGATGGATGATGGCCCCTCCGGATTTTTCGCGCCATTTCCAGACCTCTTTGATAAATTCTTCCCGGCCAAGCTGGTCCCTTGTCTGGCCCTTTTCAGCCAGATGCCTTTCGACCACGTTCTGGGTAGCGATCCCGGCATGATCCGTTCCCGGCATCCAGAGGACATTATGGCCCAGAAGCCGATGATACCGGCACATGATATCCTGGATGACATTATTCAAGGCATGGCCCATATGCAGCACACCCGTGACATTAGGCGGCGGAATGACAATGGAAAACGGGATCTTGTCGCTTTTGTCCTCTGCTTTGAAAAACCCCTTATCGAGCCAGTATTGATACCATTTTTTTTCAATATCTACCGGATCATATCCTTTATCAAGAGAATCAGTACCCATTACGCAACTCCTAAACCCATATTAATGAAAAAGGGGATCTTTGAATCCCCATTACTTTATTGACCTGATGGTGTTTAATCTCAGGCATTTTCTATCTGATCGAGATCTTTTTGCAGACTTTCCCTTATTCCTGTAATTTCTCGTTCAATGACTCTTTCCACGACCTGGAAAAGGATGGTCTGAATTTTATCGGCAAATTGTTTTTCAATCACTTTTTCCAGCGCTGCTTCCAGTTGTTCCGAAGTCAGGGCAAAGGACGAAGGAAACTCCGGGTTGAGATTCGCGCCTTCATTTTTAACAATGTCAGTCAATTCGATGATCTTGTCTTCAGCAAGGGAATCCGGTTCATCCATAACAATATCCGTCAATTCGATAATCTCTTCTCCGAACGTATCACCATTGGCCCCGTCATTATCCCAATCCGTCATAACATCCTCACTTTATTTAGATATTAATCATAATACCCTTCCCGGCTCAAATGGACATCAAAAAATATCAAAGCCGGATCAAAGTGTCAACCTTTTAAAAACGGGCTGGATAAGGATGATCCCACCCTTCGCGGATTTACGCAAAAAAAGATTTACAAGCACGACGGTTTATTCTAAACAGTCGGGTATGCAGAAATTTATCCTTCCAGATATCTTTCAGGCCCCTTCAAAGGGAACCATAAGCGGCCAGGATGCCAGACATGTAGTCAAGGTATTGCGCCTGAAAAAAGGGGCCGCTCTTGAAATCTCCAATGGCCGGGGAAAAGATTTTTCAGCCAGAATAATGACCGCTTCCGTTGACCGGGTCGAATTGGAGGTTATTGAGGAATTGAGCTCTGCAACGGAGTCTTTGATTCATATTACGCTTTGTTCCGGTATGCTCAAGGACAATAAAATGGATCTGATCATCAAATATGCGACCCAGCTCGGGATCAGAAAATGGGTTCCTTTCTTTTCCGAACGGTCCATTCCAAGACCTGATGCCAAAAGGATGGGAAAACGAGTGGAACGTTGGGAATCCATTGCCAAAGAATCTTTAAAACAATGCCGAAGAAGCAGGCTTCCGGAGATATGCAGGCCCCTGGACTTTGAAACGGTTTTAACCCTTCCCGAACCTTCCGATGTAAAGCTGGCCTTCTGGGAAAAGGCCTCTGCAAAGCTTGCTACCTTGCAAAGGAAAGACAATGCCGGCCGGATTTTTATTCTCATCGGACCTGAAGGCGGATTTTCAGACAATGAGGTTGATCTGGCTCAGCAAAAAGGCTTTGTCTCCTGTTCCCTGGGTCCCAGAATCCTTAGAGCCGAAACCGCTTCCATTGCGAGCTGCACCCTGATCCAACATATTTTCGGGGACATGTGAATTCAATTCTCTCCCAAAATATTTTTCCTTGACATCAACAGGCAAAAAGCATATAAAGCCTTCTGTTGTTTGGGCCCAGGTAGCTCAGTCGGTAGAGCAGGGGACTGAAAATCCCCGTGTCGGCAGTTCAATTCTGTCCCTGGGCACCA
>CAZAHK010000101.1:0-14354 GCA_964484555.1 uncultured Desulfobacula sp. | reverse complement strand
GGGCGTTTCGAGCTTTTTTTCTCATTTTTTTTACTTAAATCACGCTTGATTTGGGTTTAATTGAAGACTTCCTATTTTAGCGATATGAGCTTGCTTTTTTAAAGGTACCAATATATCAAATTAAATATTTATTCAATACAAAATCAGAGGCTACTTGGCTTGTAAGACAACTGATTATAGATGGTATTATCTGTCAGGAGTCAAATTCTCCTATTTACCAAGCACTTCTTTGACCATTAATCACTTTAAGAATAATTATAGGCCACCACATCTGGTATTGACAAGATTTTTGTTTCAGATTCGAAATTCCATTATATGGGAGAGGCCAAAATAAAATTTTACAATTTTCCATTCAAGCATATTGGAGATAGAGCCCCAGCCTCCCGATAAATTTTTGTATCCTTTTGTTCAATCCCCAGGAGAAATCTCCTGGGGATTTTTAATGGTTTTTTTACCAGCAGGATGCTCTGTTAACCAGATTACCTTTTCAGCCTTTTACCCTCTTGATGGTCCCATTGCTTAGCATTTGTTGAAACTGAGATAACAATGCCTTTTCCTCTTTGTCAATATGACTATCATCGTGGGCACACTCCATGATTTTATTATACTCGTCCGGTGTTATTTCCATGTCTCGAATGGCGTCATTGATAAGTTCTTTAAGGTTTGACGCTGACTGGCTTGGTTTTTTCATAAGTACGGCCTCCTTGTTTAAACGTTAATCGATATTTATTTCATTCTCCCGGATACCAATTGTCACAGATCACCTGATCAAGCCTCTCCTATATAAAAATTGTCTTTATTGAATCCAATATAAGGGCTGTTTTGAGTTTGAAAAGATGAAGCTTCCTAAAAAAATCGACTTAGTTTATATCCCAGCGTATGGATTCTTTTTTATACTTTTCTTGACACCAAGCATTTTCTTATCCTATATGCTTGATGTCTTACAGCCCTTTTTTGGGGATAACAAGAGGTGAAGAATGGCTTTCATTGAAACCCGTCAGGATGGTTACATCCTTGAAATTAAAGTAAATCGTCCCGAAAAGCATAATGCCCTGTCTCCCGAGATGTACCGGGACTTGGCTTTAGCCTATGGCGAACTCAATCGCAATCCCGACCTGCGCGTGGCCTTATTGTATGCCGAAGGCAAGCATTTCACGTCCGGTGTCGAGTTAGATAAGTGGGCTCCTATTTTTGGCAATGGCAAGGGATTTGAGACTTGTGAGGGTGAGATCGACCCCTTTGGCCTGAAGGGTGAACGTCATCGCAAACCGGTGGTGATGGCGGTGCAGGGCAATTGCTTCACCTGGGGCGTTGAGGTCATGCTCAACACGGAGATCCGTGTCGCTGCGGATGACACCCGTTTTGCCATGCTGGAGGTCAAGCGCGGCATCTTTCCCTGTGGTGGTGCAACCTTGCGTTTGCCTCAGCAAATGGGCTGGGGTGCGGCACAGCGCTATTTGTTGACGGGGGATATCTGGTTGGCCGACGAAGCGTGGCGGTTGGGTTTGGTGCAAGAGGTGGTGCCCGCCGGCCGGCAGGTGGAAAAGGCCCGGGAGATCGCAGAAAAAATTGCCAAGGCCGCCCCTTTGGGTGTCCAAAATGTCCTCAAGTCAACCCGCATGGCCTGGAATGAAGGCGAGGCCGAAGCTGCCAAACATCTCTTCAAAGACTTGTTTCCCGTGATGCAAAGCGAGGACGCCGCCGAAGGCGTGCGCTCTTTCATGGAGCGCCGCGACGCCGTTTTCAAGGGCCGTTGAGGCACGCCAGGTTCATTTTTGACGGATTGATACCATGATCCACCGCACCAGATCTTCATTCCCGGTTTTCCCAATTATCCTTAACGGCAGGATTCCGGCACCCGGGAAAACGTCATCCATGCCCTTGTCTGGCGGAGAGGGTGGGATTCGAACCCACGATCCCGGTTTAGCCGGGATACTGCTTTTCGAGAGCAGGGCCTTCAACCGCTCGGCCACCTCTCCGCATCACCTGCCGGACTAAAATCCGGCAGGTGAAGTACATCTTAATGATTATGAGCTCATTATCAAGATTTATGAGCCGGGCCTTTCTTGTAAAATTTAATTAGCGTTTGCCGACAGGACAGGCCTGCTCACAATTCCTGCAATATTTGATCAATTTGACCGGTTCGTCCGATCTTTCAACAATCTCTTCTTTGGCATTGCTATTATCTTTGTTCATCTGAATATTGCAATTCGGACGGCTGAAATTTCCGTCTCGCCCAGGAAGGATGTTCTGACCATAATCTTTCGGTCCATAGAGTTGATTTTTAAATGCTTTTTGCGGGCATGCCTTTCTGCACCACTCCTCACATGTCGTACAAGGATCAAACCCTGACGGTCCCGTCGATGGGAAACTCACATCCAAGGTAAGCGCCCTCAGTCTAACTCTAGGGCCATAATCAGGTGTAACAAGGATGTTATTTTTGCCGATACATCCCAAACCCGCCAGGACAGACGCATCTTTTAAATAGGTTCCGCCTTTTTCTACATGATACGGCATGTGAAAAACACCAATCCCATAAGTTTCTGATATCCAGGTGCAAAGCTTATCTATCTCTTTTGCAAGGATCCTGTTTCCCGGAGGGTCGATCCTTCCAAACCACCAGTCCATTTCGGGTTTATCGTCCGGATGTTCTACTGCAATCACCAAAACTGTTTTTGCATCTTCAGGCCAGGCTGCCTCCCCCGGTTTCAGGCCAAGGTCATTCTTTCGGGTACCAATGCCTTCTCCTGCCCCCGGCATTTTAGGTGCAAAAGTGAATGAGGGCGCTTTTTTGAGATCCTTTACATTTGCAAAGCCGGATAACGAAGCGCCGAACTCCTTCGCCTTTTTCAAGATGGTTGCAGAAGCCTTTAACATCTCTCTGTTCGTCATATTTTTCTCCATACTATCAAACGGCCTTTTTTATCTGTTCCGGCGGCAATGCTTCAACCCTTGTCTTAAGTCTTTCCCCATAATCTTCATTCAGCCATTTCATTAGGGAAAAAACCATTAAAATGAGAACTGGGATCAATGGCAGTGCAACAACAATTGAAGACAATTGTACAGCCTTCAAGGCACCTGTAGATAATAAACCCAGGGCTAAAAGTCCCAGTAGAATTCCCCAGAGGGTTCTATTCCATCGAGGCGGCTCCTGGTCTCCGGTAATATTCCTGGTGACCTGAGAGGAAAGCGTGTAGGCGGCAGAGTTTAAGGTTGTTGCAAGAAAAATTGAACACAAAATGGTAAAAATTGGGATAAAGATATATTTGGCCCCCGGCATTGTATTCAAGATAGCAAGAATCGTAACATTATTGGACCAATTGGACGCTTTTAAGATGCTGTATACATCCAAAGCGCCTGAAGTTTGAAGATGAATGGCATATCCACCCCAGATTGCAAAGAATACCCAGCAGCCAATGCTGCCGTAGACCAATTCTCCGAATACGACCTGGCGAATGGTTCTCCCCTTTGAAATACGGGCGACAAAAAGTCCCATCATGGGTGCATAAGCGACCCACCATGCCCAGTAAAAAACGGTCCACCCCTCGGGAAATCCGCCGTTACTGATGGGATCGGTCCACAGACTCAGTTTGAAAAAATCACTAAACATAAGTCCAAGACTGTTACACCAGTTGTTGAGAATAAAGGTTGTGGGACCAATGATAAAAACATAAATCAGAAGTAAATAGGCAATATATGTGTTCAGTGCTGCAAGTTTTGCAATCCCTTTTTTAAGTCCTGCCCAGACTGTTATCGTAAATAAAGCCGTCCAGATAAGCAGTATGATTACCTGGAGTGAGAATGATTCGGAAAGACCTGTCATGTCGACGACAAGGGCTGTTCCAAGAGGGACGGCAAGCCCAAGACTTGTCCCGACACCACCAATCATCCCAAAAATAACCACGATATCGATCAGCTTTCCCAAGGGTCCGTCAGCTTTCTTTCCGATTATACCGCGGCATGCAGCACTCAAGCGAAGTGCCGGAATTTTTTTAACATGAATGGCATAGGCTATCGGGAAGGTAGGCAGTGCATAAATGGCCCAGGGGGTAATGCCCCAGTGGAATTGTCCATACATGCCGGCAAGTTCACCAATGAGGCCTTTCTGGTTTGCCGGATCGATATGGAGAATGCTGGTATTCAAATAATATACCGGCTCAATAAACGCCCAATATACGATAGCGATACCAATGCCAGCACAAAAAATCATAGAGGCCCAGGCATAGGTTGAAAATTCAGGCTCATCATTAGGGCCTCCAAGCTTGATGTTTCCCCATTTTGAACAAGCAAGCCAGATCAAGAATAGAACGCAAAACAATCCAAAAAGAAGAAAAAGCCATTTGAAGTTATGGGTTAAAACTCCAAAAAGCAAATCAACCATCGCTTTACCAGACTTTGGAAAAAGAGATAACAATAACCCAATAATTCCTGTTACAATTACACTAGGCCACATTAACCCATGGTCTATTTTTGCTGATTCTCCTGCCATAATAGTCTCCCTAAAAAAGGTGTCGGTTTTTTCCTGTGGTAAGATTCCAGCTTGGAAGCCGACCATAGGAAACGATAAATGCCACAACTCATTATCGCTCTTGAGCAATTAGCATGCCAGATTCTCAGCATGCACTGCCATGCCGTCAGACAATGGTTATAGGGGAACAATCAAAAGAATGAGGAGGAAAAAAAATTGCCGAAAAAGTAAAAAATTTTTTACATAGAAAAATATTTATACAATATTTTATGTGGATTTCTGCTTAATAGTTAAAAGGTCTTGTCTTAGCTGGTGCTTAGTTAATTTATATCCCAGTAATTGCCGCGATATCCCTAGGAAATCAGCCGCTTTGGCAATATTTCCACCTGTTTTTTCAATGGCTTTGATAATGGTGTTCTTTTCTAATAAAGATTGATTTAAGGATAGGCCAATGGTGTTCTGCGCCTCAAAAGATCCGGCCGGGAATTCATCTGCGTCTTTTTTACCCTTGGATGAACCGGAATCGTATTCCGAGCCGCTTTTTTTACCCAAAAAATTTATAAAATAAAAATGTTCCAGTTTTAATGTTTTTTCATCTTCACCAGTCATATTGACTGCACTTTCGATTACATGCTCAAGCTCCCTAACATTTCCCGGCCAGGAATAATTCCAGAAAAAGTCAATCGCTTCCGGTGAAATGTTTTTAACATTTCGTCCAAGAATGCGATTATATTTCTGTAAAAAATGTCGTCCAAGCTCTTCAAAATCTAATCGCCGATCTCTGAGTGATGGAATCTCAATATAAATAACACCAAGTCGGTAAAAAAGATCCATCCTGAATTCTCCGGCCGCAATCATATCCTGTGGTGATTTATTTAAAGAACTGATGATTTTTACATTCAGGACAATATTATCAAGAGACCCGACTCTTCTGACCTTCTTTTCTTGAAGCACACGCAAAAGTTTGCCCTGCAAGGAAAGTGGCATAGAATTAATTTCATCCAGAAAAATAGTACCGCCATTGGCCTGTTCAAACAGTCCTGCACGATCAATTGCTCCAGTATACGCCCCTTTTACTGTGCCGAACAAAAGCCCCTCAATCAGGCTCTCGGGTATGGCAGCACAATTAATATCCATATATTGTTCTTTTTTAGAATAATAAAAATTATGGATTGCCTGAGCAAACAATTCTTTTCCGGTTCCTGTTTCACCATAGATCATAACAGGCGAAGGAGAATTCGCTGCCATTTTAGCTATTTTGACAGCATCAACAAAGCGAGGATCGGATCCAATAATACTGGCAAATGTAAACTGGGTCCCTTCGGCAAATTTTTCATTATTTTTGGGGGATAAAAAAGTGGGAATTGAACGTTCCAGTATATTGTAATCCTTAACAAAACAGATGGTCCCGACAATCTTATGGTTTGTAAATAGCGGAAAAACACTGTGGATTGTGTTGCCGACGTTCGCATTTTTTGACCTGTAAGAAAGTGCATAATTGATGATCGGGCGACCATGTTTCAGCACTCTCATACAGGTGCTTGAGTCATTATTATATTTATAGACGTCTGTGATTTTTTTGCCAAGCACGTCTGAGGGGTCAAGTTTGTCAATCATTGCTTGAACATTATTATAAAAAATCAGAATACCTTGATGATCAGTCATGAGGATTCCCAAATCAGAACGGCACAACATATCTAAAAAATCAATTTGACTAAAATCGAACCCTTCATACATGAATTTTTGATTTTGGTCGTTATCCAATTTACCCATTAAAAACATCCTTGCTCATTTTTTTAATTGATATTGGCTGATGCCCTTAGATTTGGCAAGAGAAATATGAGTTTCACTATTCCCATAAATTGTTCTTTATAGGAAGACACGTATGGGATAAAGAGGGACTGAAAATTTGCCCTTGACAATAAGTGAACGATCATTTATTTAAATTCCATGAGAGCCAAAGACGACATCAAGCAGGAGGCCTTGTTTGAGGCCACGGTAAAACTGGTCAACGAGATCGGGTTTGCCGCCAGTTCGGTTTCCAAGATCGCCGGGGAGGCCGGGATTTCCCCCGCCACCCTGTATATTTATTACAAGAACAAGGAAGACCTCCTGGTGTCCACCTATGTGGGGATCAAGCGAAACATTGCCGGGGCCGTTCACGAGGGCTTTGACGAGACCCTTCCCATCCGGGACATTTTAAGGCAGGTGTGGTTCCGGATGTTTGATTATATTTCCCGGCACCCGGACTATTTCCAGTATACGGAGCAGTTTGCCCATTCGCCCTATCAGGCCCTGGTGGACAAGGGAGAAATCCAAGCCTTTTTTGAGCCCGTGATCCGGGTGCTGCGCCGGGGCATTGAGCAGAAGATCATCAAGGACGTGGATTTCCATATCCTGACGGCATTTATCTTTTATCCCATTCTGGCCATTTCAAATGCAAGGGTCTGCCTGGATTTTGAACTGACGGACAAGAACATTGAGACGGCCTTTGCCATGGCCTGGGATGCCGTCCGTTTATAAAAACATTAAAATTGCAGATATCAGTAAATGAATATTCATTTTAAACGGATAAAAACCCGACGGGATTTTTTAAAGCAGGGTTCCATGGCCATGGGCGCCTTTGCCCTGCCGGCCCTGATTCCTTCCTGCATTGCCGCCCCTGTCCGGGCCACCGTGCCCATGGCGCCCCGCGTCGTCCAAAGGCCCCTGGTGCTCTGGTACAGCCAGACCGGCTACACAGAAAGGAACGGCAGGCTTATTCAACAAACCTTTGAAGGCTTTGGCCTGAAGGCAACCGGCGCTGATATCCGGAACTTTGACCGGGCCGGGATCGGCGAGTTTGACCTCATCGTGCTGGGGTCTCCGGTTTTTTATTATGATACACCCCCATATGTCAAAGACTGGATACGGGCCTTGCCCGATTTAAAGGGCGTCCCGGTGGCGGCCTTTGTCACCTTTGGCGGCCCCGAGGGCAACCAGCACAATGCCGCCTGCTCCATCCTTCAGGGCCTGGCGGCAAAACAGGGAGCGCCCGTGGGCATGCAGGCCTTTATGAACATGAGTTCTTTTCCCCTGGCCTGGTCAAAAGACAAGGTCCATGAAAAAACCTGGATGAGCCGTCACCTGCCCGATGAAGACACGTACAGGGCGGTCCGGGAATTTGCCGGGCTTCTGCTGAGCCAGGCAAAAGAGGGCCGGGCCTTGGAATTCTCAAAAAAAATCACCTTGCGGGAATGCTCGACCTGGCTGGGTCCGGTTTTTTGGACCAAATTGTTTGTCCGGCATCATTCCATTGATGAAAAGCGCTGCATCGGCTGCGGGGCCTGCGTTGAAAAATGCCCGGTCGGGGCCGTTGACCTGCCCGGTTTCAAGGTGGACACGGAAGCCTGCGTGCTCTGCTTCGGGTGTGTCAACAATTGCCCGGCCGGGGCCGTCCACATGGTATACAACGGGGAAAGGGTCATGGGGTATCACGATTTCATGAAACTGAAGGGATTGAAAATTAACGAGCCCAAAGAAGGGGTGTAAAGGAGATGCGACATGTCTAAAAAAATAGTTTTTATCCAGGGAAGTCCGCGAAAAAAAGGAAACACCAGGGCCATGGCCGCCCTTGCCATGGCATCGGCTATGGAGAATGGGGCAAAAGTAACCGAATTGGATGCCGTGGGTCTTGTGTTTAAGGAGGCCGGATGCCTGGCCTGCCAAAAATGCCAGGAGTCGGAGCCGTATCAATGCGTGCTGGGCGATGAGGTGGCGGAAAAAGTGGCCGGCCTGCCGGAATACGATACCCTTGTCCTGGCCACCCCCATCTACTGGTGGAGCTATCCGGCCCAGCTCAAGATTCTCATCGACCGCATGTACTGCCTGTCAAAATTTTCCGGCCCGTCCGGACCCAGGTCGGCCCTCACGGGAAAGACCCTGGCCATCCTGGCCACGGGCGGGGGAGGGCTGGAGGACAATCTCAGCCTCCTGGAATCCCAGTGGCAGCAGCCGGCCCTGATGCTGGGGACGAAATTTCTGTCCTGCCTTTTTCCCGATGTGTCGCCGGAGCCCGGCTCTCTTTTGAAAGACCCGTCGGCCGTGGAAAAGGCCAAAGACTTCGGCAGACTCCTGGCGGTTTCATAAAAGAGCGGGGCTTTTCTGTCTTGTCCATCGGCGTAAAAGAGGTTAATATGCCAATTGCTAACGGCATTTAATACTTTTACGCGGAGGGGAGTATCGTGAAAAACATTATCCTGGGACTTGTTTTGCCGGTCATGGTTGCCATGGGCCTTTTTTTTGGCTGGACCCAAGAAGGCCGGACCCAAAAAGGTTCAGACCAAGAAGGCTCCGTCATTTCCACCTCCTTTTCCCTCAGGGATACGCCCAAATACAAGGACGGGTTCACCCATTTTGGCTATGTCAATCCCGAGGCCCCCAAGGGCGGGTCCATCACCCTTTCCACCACCGGCACCTTTGACAGTTTCAACCGGTACGCCCAGAGGGGGGATGCCTCGGAAGGAAGTGAAGAACTATATGACACCCTCATGACTGGGTCCGAGGATGAGATCGATGTGCTCTATCCCCTGATTGCGGAAAAGATAGAATACGCAAAGGATTTCACCTGGATTATTTTTTATATCCACCCCAAAGCTGTGTTCCAGGATAAAAAGCCCATTACGTCAGTTGATGTGGTTTTTACCTTTAATACCTTCATGGAAAAGGGGGTTCCCCAGTTTAAAAGCTATTATAAGGATGTGGACAAGGTCGAAGCCCTGGACCAGCGCCGGGTGAAATTTACTTTAAAGATCCCCCGGCTGGATCTTTTGCACTCCCTGGCAAGTTTGAATATCCTGCCCCGGCATTACTGGGAGGGCCGGGATTTTTCCGAGCCCACGACGGAAGTGCCTCTGGGCAGTTCCGCCTTTACCATTGATGCCTATAAAATGGGCCAGTATGTGGTGATCAAGCGGCTGCCGGACTATTGGGCAAAGGATTTGCCGGTCAATAAAGGGCGCTATAATTTTGATACCATCCGCTATGATTATTACAAGGACGAGGCCGTGACCCTGGAAGCCTTCAAGGCCGGGGAATTTGATTTCCGGTCGGAAAATGTGGCCACCCAGTGGGCCACCCTGTATACGGGCGAAAATTTCGACAAAAAGAGGATCATCAAGGAAGAAATTCCCCATGAGGTTCCCCAGGGCATGCAGGCCCTGGTCTATAATACCGGTCGGGAGCTGTTCAAGGATATCCGGGTGAGGGAGGCCCTGACCTATGCCATGGATTTTGAATGGATGAACCAGCATCTGTTTTACAACCAGTATACCCGGAGCCGCAGCTTTTTCCAGAACACGGAATATGAGGCCAAGGGCCTGCCGTCAAAGGAGGAAATCGCCTGCCTGGAGCCGGTGAAAGACAAGATCCCGCCCCGGGTCTACACCCATGAATACCAGCCCCCCGTCACCGACGGCACCGGCAATATCCGGCCCCAGATGAGGGCGGCCCTGGCCCTGTTAAAAGAGGTGGGCTGGGAAATCACCAATCAAAAAATGATTCACAAGGCCACGGGCAAACCCATGGAATTTGAACTCCTCCTTTACAGCCCCACCCTGGAGCGTGTCGCCATCCCCTTCCAGGACAATCTGAAAAAGCTCGGCATTGCCCTGAATATCCGCCGGGTGGACACCACCCAGTTCATCAACCGGCTCAGGGAACGGGATTTTGATATGATCACCGGCGGATACGCCGCCAATGCCTTTCCGTCTCCCAACCTGAAGATCACCTGGCATTCCGGGTACCTGGATTCCACCTACAATACGGCCGGGGTCACGGACCCGGCCATTGATTACCTGGTGGAGAAGATTGACGGGCGCCAGACCGATAAGGCGGCCCTGCTGAATTACGGCCGGGCCCTGGACCGGGTCCTGCAATGGAATTTTTTCGTGGTGCCCCAATGGCATCTGAGCAAATTCCGGGTGGCGTACTGGAACCGGTTTTCTCGGCCCGAGGTCCGGCCCAAATATGCCGTGGGATTTCCCCATACCTGGTGGATGGACCCGGACAAGGACGCAGCCTTGCCCGCCCGCAACAGGGCCAAATAGGAAAGCCCCATGACGGCCTATATCCTGAGACGGCTTTTGCTGGTGATCCCCACCCTCTGGGCCATTGTCACCATTAATTTTTTCATCATCCAGGTGGCGCCGGGGGGCCCGGTGGACCAGTTCATCGCCCAGCTCCAGGGCCTGGACTCGGGGGTCATGGAACAGGTGTCCGGCGAAGGCCGGGTAGAGACGGCCAAAACCGAAATCAGGGAGAAAAGCACCTACCGGGGGGCCCAGGGCCTGGACCCGGAGGTGATTGCCGAGATCGAAAAGCGCTTCGGCTTTGATCAGCCCATCCATGTCCGGTATGTTAAAATGCTCCGGGATTTTATCCTGTTTGATTTCGGCGACAGCCTGTTCCGGGGGCGCTCCGTCATTGAACTCATTGTGGAACGGATTCCCGTGTCCGTTTCCCTGGGGCTCTGGAGTTCCATCATCATTCATCTCGTCTCCATTCCCCTGGGCATCCGAAAGGCCCTGACCCATTCTTCCCGGTTCGACATCTGGACCAGCACGGTCATCATTGTCTGCAACGCCATTCCCGTGTTTCTCTTTGCCATTCTTCTCATCATTCTCTTTGCCGGGGGCACCTATTTTAACTGGTTTCCTTTGCGGGGCCTGGTTTCCGTGAATTTCAGCGAGCTTTCCCTGGTGGGGAAAATCCTGGATTATTTCTGGCATATGGCCCTTCCCACCCTGGCCCTGGTCATCGGCGGGTTTGCCACATTGACCTTTTTGACCAAGAATTCCTTCCTGGATGAAATCAGCAAGCAATACGTGGTCACGGCCAGGGCCAAGGGCCTCACGGAAAACCGCATCCTTTACGGCCATGTGTTCAGAAACGCTATGATCCTGGTCATTGCAAGCTTTCCATCGGCTTTTATCGGGCTTTTTTTCACCGGGTCCATGCTCATCGAGGTCATCTTTTCCCTGGACGGCATGGGGCTTCTGGGCTTCCAAGCCACGCTCCAGCGGGATTTCCCCCTCATGTTTTCCACCCTCTATATTTTCACCCTCATGGGGCTGATCCTGTCCATCATCAGCGATATCACCTATACCATTGTGGACCCGAGGATTGATTTTGAAAAAAGGTAGGGTCCCATGAAACGCATCAACCAGGAGAGATGGAGCCGGTTCAAGGCCAACCGCCGGGCCTATGTCAGCCTTTATATCTTCGGGGTTCTTTTTTTCGTCACCCTGTTTTCCGAACTCATTGCCAATGAAAAGCCCCTGCTGATTTATCATGACGGGGAATTTTTCTGCCCCCTGGTGAAAGACTATGCAGAAACGAGCTTCGGCGGTGAATTTGAAACCCCGGCCGATTACCGGGACCCCTATGTCATGGACCTGATCAAGGCAAAAGGATGGAGGATCCGTCCCCTTATTCCCTTTTCCTATCACACCATCAATTATAACCTAGGCAGGCCTGCGCCGTCGCCTCCATCACGGACCAACTGGCTGGGCACCGATGACCGGGGCCGGGACGTTTTGGCCCGTCTGCTTTACGGGTTCAGGATTTCGGTTCTTTTCGGCCTCACCCTGACCCTGTTTTCCTCGGCCATCGGCATCACAGCCGGGGCAGTCCAGGGTTACTACGGCGGGACCCTGGACATCCTGGGCCAGCGCTTCATCGAGATCTGGTCCAGCCTTCCCACCCTGTTTCTCCTCATCATCCTGTCTTCCGTAGTCCAGCCCAATTTCTGGTGGCTCCTGGGCATTACCCTCCTTTTCGGGTGGATGTCTCTTGTGGGCGTGGTCAGGGCTGAATTCCTCCGGGGCCGGAATTTTGAATATGTGACGGCGGCCAAAGCCCTGGGCCTCAGCGATATGCGGATCATCTTCCGCCATGTCCTGCCCAATGCCATGGTGGCCTCCATCACCTTTATGCCCTTTATCCTGGGCGGGTCCATCACCACCCTCACTTCCCTGGACTTCCTGGGCTTCGGCCTGCCCGTGGGGTCCCCGTCCCTGGGCGAACTCCTGGCCCAGGGCAAGGCCAATATGCAGGCCCCCTGGCTGGGGCTGTCCGCCTTTATCGTGCTGTCGCTCATGTTCAGCCTTTTGGTGTTCATCGGCGAAGGCGTGAGAGACGCCCTTGACCCGAGGAAGGTGTATTAAAATGAAGGATGCCCTGCTGACCATAGAAAACCTGAGCGTGTCCTTTCAAATGGGACTAAGGACCACAAGGGCCGTGGAAAATGTCAGCCTCCATCTTGAAAAAGGAGAAACCCTGGGGCTGGTGGGCGAAAGCGGGTCCGGCAAAACCGTGACCGCCATGTCCGTTTTAAAGCTTTTGCCCGGATCGGTCGTGTATCCTTCCGGGGCCATCTATTTTAACGGGAAGGACTGCCTCGGGATGGATGACGAAGACATCCGAAAAATCAGGGGCAACCGCATCAGCGTCGTTTTCCAGCAGCCCATGACTTCTTTGAACCCCCTTCACCGGGTGGGAAAACAGATCCGGGAAACCCTTTTCCTTCACCAGGCAATAAGCCGGTCCCAGGCCGATCAAAAGGCCCTGGCCTGGCTGGACCGGGTGGGCCTGAAAAACCCGGCCGGAAAATTATCCGCCTTTCCCCACCAGCTTTCCGGCGGGGAACGCCAGCGGGTCATGATTGCCATGGCCCTCATCAACGAGCCGGACCTCCTCATTGCCGACGAGCCCACCACGGCCCTGGATGTGACGGTCCAGGCCCAGATCCTGGATCTCATCCAGGATCTTCAAAAGGAATTGGGCATGGCCATCCTCTTTATCACCCATGATCTGGGCATTGTAAAAAAGATCGCGGACCGGGTGGCAGTCATGAAGGAGGGGAAGATCGTGGAAACCAATGTCCCGGACGTGATCTTCAACGCCCCGGCCCATCCCTATACCCGGCATCTCATCGATTCGGAACCCAGGGGCGGGCCCGACCCGGCCGACGACGGGGACCAGACCCTTCTTGAGGTGTCCGGCCTCAAGGTCTGGTTCCCCATCCAGAAGGGCATCCTGAGAAGAACCGTGGGCCATGTCAAAGCCGTTGACGGCATTTCCTTCACCCTGAAAAAGGGACATACCCTGGGCATCGTGGGCGAAAGCGGGTCCGGCAAAACCACGGCCGGGTTTGCCATCCTGAAGCTCAACAATTCCATGGGAAAAATCCTTTTGGGGGCGAACAGCCTCAACGACATGGATAGCGCAGAGATCCGGGAACTTCGAAAACGGATGCAGATCATTTTCCAGGACCCCCTGGGCAGCCTCAACCCCAGGATGTCCGTGGCCCAGATCATCGGCGAGGGCTTGTCCATCCACGCCCCCGGCCTCAGCCCCGGGGAGGAGGACGGAAGGATCATGGCGGTCATGGAAAAGGTCGGCCTGGACCCGGCGGTCCGGGACCGCTATCCCAATGAATTCTCCGGGGGCCAGCACCAGCGCATCGCCATTGCCAGGGCCCTCATCCTGAAACCCGAATTCATGGTCCTGGACGAACCCACTTCCTCTCTGGACCGGTCCGTCCAGTTCCAGGTCCTGGAGTTGCTCAAAAGCCTTCAAAAGGAATTCCGCCTCACCTATATTTTCATCAGCCACGACCTCAAGGTGGTCCGGTCCCTCTGCCACGACATCATTGTCATGAAGGACGGGGTCATCGTGGAATCCGGCCCCTCGGAACAGATCTTCTCCCGGCCTGAACAGGAATATACCCGCAAGCTTATTGCTACGGCGTTTCATTAGGGTTAGGGCATACAATTAAAAAAATCTTGTCAAATAAGCGCAATCGACACATAATAATTTTATGAAGAATGTGTGAGCGGAGGTGTAA
>CAZAHK010000100.1:0-14490 GCA_964484555.1 uncultured Desulfobacula sp. | reverse complement strand
GCGCCCAGAAGGGTGGTGCCATCGGTGGTGACGAGGGTGTGGCCCAGGGAGTCCTTCAGGTGCCGGTTTTCCTTTTCAAGAATGCTCACTGTCTCGTTCAGGCGGATGTCTCCGCCCGGATAAGCCCTGATGACCTGAGGGTTCACATTTTTCCCGCTGGTAGAAGGGGAGGTGTCCAGATGGGCGATGAGCCCCAGTCTGGGGATCGGTCCGGGTCCCGACGCGTTTCGAATCGCCTGATCCCCTGGAAGATTGGTATTCAACCGGGCATAGACATAACAGCGGTCGTCCAGTTCCACCGGGTCCAGGCCCAGTTCCTGAAGCTCCGAGACCAGGAGCTGCGCCAGGTCAAACTGTTTGTCCGTGCTGGGATTGGTCCCGGAATTCTCGTCGGACCGGGTATCGATTTTGACATACCGGAGAAACCGTTCCAGGAGGTGTTCTCTCATTTTATGCCAGAAGGGCCTCGATATGTTTTCGGGCGGTTTTCACGAAGCCGGGAAAGGCCTTGGCAAGGGTGGGCGTCAATTCCGTGCCCCAGTCTATTTTTTCAGGTTCAATACCCACGACCTTGAGGGAAGGCCGGTGGCCCCTCATCTCGGCCATGCCGAGGGAGTCCAGCAGATCCACATCATGGAGGGAGAGGACCTGTTTTTCGTTCTGCACCAGGTCTTCTTCATCCAGGCTGTAGATGGTTCCGGGAGGATGTCCGGCCCGGACCACATCCAGGACCAGCAATTTTTCATATTTTTCAAACAGGAAAAAAATATCCTGGGTAAAGGTTCCGCCGTCGATGAAATCCACCCGGCTTTCATCATAGGTGTCTTTTTCTTTTAAGAGTTCGTAAATTGCATGAACCCCGATGCCTTCATCCATCATGATGGTATTGCCCACCCCCAGAACCAGAAGCTTTTTCATTTTCATAGGTGTCCTGTCTTGTTGAAATCATCAATTCAGCAGATAACAGAAAAAAAAGGCCGAATCAAGAAAAAGAGGGGATGAATGTCATCCCCTCTTCGTGATACTCATATTCAGATCAGATTATAATGGAAGTTCCACTTTAATTTCTCTGTTGTTGTCTACGTCCAGCACGTGGACGGCGCAACCCAGTCACGGGTCAAAGGAGCGGATAAGCCGCCCCACATTCACCGGGTTTGCCGCATCGGGAACCGGAACGCCGATGAGGGCCTTTTCCATGGGTCCCTTCTGGCCCATGTCGTCCATGGGGTTGGCATTCCAGATGGTGGCCGATGTGACCTGGTAGTTGGCGATTTTCTTGTCTTTGATGTTGACATAGTGGAGCAGGGCGCCGCGGGGAGCTTCCGTAAGGCCGAGACCTTCTGCCGAATCCGGAACAGGAACCGGTACATAGGTGTCTTTCCCGGGCTTGACTTCCGAGAGCCACTGTTCAACGGCATTGGCCACCATGGCGGTTTCTTCGGCCCTTGCCACATGTCTTCCCAGGATGGAGAAGGCGGCGTCGCCGATATCCCGCATCTTTTTAACACCCAGTTTTTCCTGGCCGATCTTGGACAACTCGGGGTTGGTGACCCACATTCTGGCCAGGGGGCCTGCTTCATGGGGTTTGTTGTTATACCGGGGGGATTTGATAAAACTGTAGGCCCCGGCCTTGTTCGGGTTGGGAACGGTTTTGCCCACAGTGGGATTCAGACCGGTGGTGGAATCTTCAAAGAAAGAATATTTGACATATTCCTTGATCAGGGCCGTATCCACCGGGTAATCCTTACCCTCGGTGAAGACCCCTCTCTTCAGGAGGGTATTGCCCTTGTCATCCGTGGGGAAAACACCCCAGGCCACGCAGTTTTTATATCCTCCGCCGGTTTTGAGAAGGTCGCCGTAGGGGCCGGCCAAAAGGTAAACCAGGGGAACATATTTTTCCATGATAAATTTTTTGACTTTTTTGAAGCGTTCTGCATAGGCATTGAGTTTTTCCTGGGTCGGGATTTCCGATGCGCCGCCAACAACGATGCCGGCAACATGGGGCATCTTCCCGCCGAAAAGAGCGACCATTTCATGGCAGATCTTTCTGATTTCAAGGGCTTCCAGATACTGGCCCACGGCCACGTCATTAAGGTCCTTGGGTAAGCGGACATCGTTTTTGGCATAGCGGGGGATAAAGGGGGCTGTGTCCGGACCATTGACATAGTCCAGGGCCGCCAGGTGATAAAAATGAAGAATATGGGACTGAAGGAAATTGGCCCCGAAGATCAGGTTCCGGGTAATCCTGCCGTTATCCGTCAGTTTGACCTTGAATGCATCATCCAGCGCCAGAACGGACGCCGTTGCGTGGGCCGTGGGGCACACGCCGCAGATTCTCTGGGTAATCTGGGAAGCGTCTCTGGGATCTCTTCCGACCAATATCTGTTCAAAACCTCGGTACATGCCGCCGAAGACTCTGGCATCAGAGACAACGCCGTCCTTGACCTCTACTTCTACTTTGAGGTGCCCTTCGATCCTGGTGACAGGATCAATGGCAACCTTTATTTTTGTTCCGGCTCCAACCGGAGCTGCTTGTGGGGTACAGCCTGCCATAATAAAACCTCCTTAAGGTTTAAAAGTTTCGGATATCTCTGGTTATGCCGGTTCATAGAAGGGTGAGGAGGCATCCGGGAAACCGGGCTCAACACAACCAATGCAGACTGCATTGTTCACACACCAGTTCAAGCCGCTGTTCCATTTGCGGGTATAACAGTCGGCAAAGGTGCTCGGGCCTTTACAACCCAGTTCGATACGGCAGCCTTTGGGGTCTGAAAGTTTTTCAGACAGGGTGCCGGCATCGTATTCTTTCAGATGCGGGCAGTTGTCATGGATATTCTCGCCAAAGAAGAGTTTGGGGCGGCCATTGTCATCCAGCTCGGGAAGGCCTTTGGTCAACAGATGAACAATGGAGCCGACAATCCAGTCCGGATGCGACGGGCAGCCGGGGATATTGACCACCGGGGTCTTGATGCCGAATTGCTTGAAGACATCCATGACGCCGGTTGCGCCGGTGACATTGCCCTTGGCGGCGGGGATTCCGCCGTAAGTGGCGCAGGTTCCAACGGCAATCACGCTGCCGGCCTTTGCCCCTATTTCCTTGGTCAGATCCAGCATGGTGATTTCCTTGTGGTTCATCTCGCCCACGATGCAGTATTTTCCATCTGCAGCCAGGGGAATGGCGCCTTCAACCACCAGGGAGAATTTTCCCTTGTATTCTTCGGCGACGGCGTAAAGGTTTTCCATGGCGGTCTGGCCCTCACTGGCCATGACCGTGGGGTGGAACTGAAGGCTGATCACCTTGAGCAGGATGTCGGCAATGGACGGGTCAACGCTGTTCAGAAGAGAAACCGAACAGCCTGTACAGCCCTGTCCCTGGATCCAGAGAACCGGATGGGTTTTCAAGGCTTTTTCAAGGGCTGAAACAAGGGCGGGATTGAACATCTGGGAAATACCGATCCCGGCTGCTGTCCCAGTAGCGGCTTTCAGAAAGGTTCTTCTGGAAACCCCTGTTTTCGTTTGTTGCACATCGGGCAACGTTTGTTCATCTTTCACGGGCACCTCCTTGATGCTGTTAAAAGTCTAACACACTTATGGCTGCTTGCAGAAAGCAATGCCTTATACTTTCTGCGAAAAAATGATTGGGCAAGTATATAAAGGTAAATAGGGGCTGTCAACATCAAGTATAGAATAATTAAATTATTTCTAGTTTTTGAATTGGAATTACCAATACTAACCCAAAAGACACAGGGAAAATAGGTTAACCGTTGGATACAGCGCTTAAAAAATCAAGCTCCGGGATGGGCATGAGCTTTTTGCCGGGTCCGAGGCAGACCAGCTCCAGCGTGCAGGTAACCGCCGGCTTTGCGCCATCGGGCCGCCAAGCTTCATGGGAAAAAACAACCCGGTAGGCCCCGTCCCTTTTCCAGGTGGTCCGGATGGTGAGCAGATCACCAAAGACGGCCCCGTCATGGAAGCCCATGGTGAGTTTATAGACGGCGAACCCGATCCCGTGCTCGTGCCACATCCGGGAAAGGGCATCGATGCCGATGATGTCCTCCCTGGCCCGTTCAAAGAATTTCAGATAATTGGCATGGTAGACAACGCCGGAATGGTCGGTGTCCTCGTAATAGACCTGGGCCTTAAACACATGGGGGGAAGATTCCGTCATAGAGGCATCCTGTTTTAACACCATTTTGCCAGGGAAAATCCGAGCCATACCGAGCCGAGCCCAAGGACCAGGTGAAGCAGGAGATTGGCCAGGGCTGAAAAGAACTGGCCGTCCCGGGCAGCGGTGAATATTTCATAGCCAAAGGTTGAAAAGGTGGTAAACCCGCCCAGGAATCCCACCAGGAGCAATACCCGGACTTCGGGGCTGAAGATTTGCCTTGCCTCGACCAATCCGCTGAGAAACCCGATGCAAAGGCAGCCGATGACATTGACCGTCAGGGTTCCGTAAGGGAAAAACGGGTCATTGAACAGCCTTTGGGACAGGGTGCTGACCCCATACCGGCATATGGATCCGGCAAAGCCGCCCAGGCCCGCCATTAAGATTTTGATCATGGTATCCGCCTCTCCTGCACTGAACCCGAGGGTTTGTTTTCACGACTGTAATCAGGAATTGAAATAAAAGCCATGTTTTTTATACCGGGACAGAAAATTTCGGTGGAAGGGGGTCGGGGCCGGATAATGTCCGGATCAGCAGATCCGCATCAAAGATTTCCGGAAGGGCGTCCCTGTATTTGTTTAACAGCGCCAGGGCTTTGGCCGCGGCTTTTTGGGCCGGGATCTTCCGCCCATATAAAAGATGCTCATGGGTAACAGCGCAGAGAATCAGGGTCTGGCAGGCTTTTTTGTTCCGGCCCGAGGCGGATTGCCATTGTATTTCCATCCATTCGTGGAATTCATAGAACAATTCAAGATTCCACAGAAGCAGTGAAATTACCCCTTCATCGTCAGGCTTCATTTTCAGACCGTGGATAATTTCAATCAGGCCGGTGAGGCAGGCTTCCCTGTGGCAGATATAGTCCCGGACAGGCGGGGGAAGGGTATCGGCCGGATAGTGACCCGCCGCTTCGGCGAAGGGCCGGATATCCTTTGTCTGTAGGGCCAGGACAAAGGCATGGCCCAGGCGGTTGCGGATATCCCGGCAAAGCCTGCTTTCAAAGGGGTCGAACCTCATACCGTGATTTCCCAGCATTGGTGGATCCGTTTGTTTTTGTTCCGGTAATCCTCGGGAATGGTCAGGTCGGTGATGTCTTTAATATCCGTGACGGTCAGGTCCCGGGTTTTTAACTCAAAATTCTGGTGATTGGTGGAAAAGAAAACCGTGCCCCCTTTTTTCATGAGCCCGAAGACCCTGTTGAGCATTTTCGGGTGGTCCGCTGCAACGTCAAAATGGATGTCTTTTGTTTTTGTGGTGGAATAGGAGGGCGGGTCCACCACGGCCAGGTCAAAGTCCCGGCAGTCGGGCCGGGGGGCTGCCAGAAAATCCAGGGTGTCCTTTTGAATCAGGAGATGTCCCGGGTCTGACAACCCGTTCAGCTCAAGATTGTCTTTTGTCCATTGGATGGCGGTTTCCGACCGGTCCACGGAAACGGTCAGGCTTGCCCCGCCCCTGGCCGCATAACAGGTAAAAGAGCCGGTATAGCAGTAAAGGTTTAAAAAGCGCTTGCCGGCTGCCTGCTCCCTCACCCTCATCCGGGTGTCCCTGTGGTCTGAAAAAAGCCCGGTATCCACATAATCACTCAGGTTGATATAGAACTTAAGATCTCTTTCCGCCATGGCAATCTTCTGATTGGTATGGTTGATACGCTCGTAACGCCGGCCTTCCTGGATACCGGCTTTTCTGATTTTCAGATGGAGGTTTTCCATGGGCACCTCCAGGGCTTCTGCAACGGCTTGCCCCATGAGGGGGAGCCATTCCGGGGTGGATTGCAGCCGCAGGTATTCGCCCACAACCAGGTGGCCTCCATACCAGTCCACCACGGCCCGGATCTCCGGGATGTCCCAGTCATAGAGCCTGAAGATGTCAAGATTCAGTTTTTGATACCGTTTTTTAAAATGCTGGTATCGCTTTTTGACCCGGTTGGCCAGCATGTCGGCCTGGAGCCGGTGTTTTCCCGTTTGATCCGGAAGCCTCATTTTTGTTTCCTTTCTCGTTCATGGGCTATCCATACTATAAAATGGCGTTGGTTTGCAAATGAGTTTCCGGTCTTGACATAACCGGGCGCGAATAATAATACAACAGTCTATGGTCTGACATCATACAAATCGATTCAAAAGAAACAGGAGTGTTTATGTTGAAAGATGGTGAAAAAGGCGTCATTCGCCAAAAAGGCAAGGATATCGAAACCTATGCCGTTGCCCCCCATATCCCCTGCGGCCTTGTTACGCCGGAGCAACTCCGGAAACTGGCGGATACGGCTGAAAAATATGGGGTCTCGGCCATGAAAATCACCAGTGCGGCGCGAATCGCTCTCATCGGTATCCGGGAGGATCAGGTGGACGATATCTGGAAGGATCTGGGCATGAACACGGGCCATGCCGTCGGGCTTTGCGTCCGGAGCATCAAGGTCTGTCCGGGAACGACCTTTTGCCGCCTGGGCCAACAGGATAGTCTGAAAATGGGAATGAAACTGGACGAGATTTATCACGGCATGGTTCTTCCGAGCAAACTGAAAATGGGGGTGAGCGGCTGCAAGGTGCAATGTGCGGAAAACTGCATCAAGGACATCTCCCTTTACGGGACCGAGGAAGGATGGACCCTCCAGGTCGGGGGCAATGGGTCTGCCAAACCCAGACTTGCGGATACGCTCATGGAAGGGCTCTCCTTTGACGAGGCATTAAAAAGGGTTGAAACCGTGGTGGCCTATTACAAGGCCAATTCCAAACGGGAGCGCATGGGGCGGATGATTGAAAGAATAGGGCTGGATACGCTCAGGGCGGATTTAAAAATCAATTGACATTCGTCCGGCTTCTTTGTTTATATGAAAAGAAAAAAAGGAGACCCTCTTGCGCAGAAAACCCGGCATTGTAACGAAAATCAGCATTCTTGTTTTTTCAGCCATTGTATCCACACTTCTCATTGTGTTTTTAGGCTCATTTGTATCTTTCCTGGAGATGAAAAAAACCAACCAGGAAGAACTCCGCAAAATTCTATTTGAAGAGAGAAAACAAAAACTCGTTGAATTAACGGATAATGCCTCCACCGTGATTGAAAACAGCCCCGGGCATTATGCGGCCAAGGCCATTGCTGCCATGCGGTTCGGAGAGGGGAATAAAAATTATTTTTTTGTTTTTGATGAAACAGGCCGGTTTGTGGTTCATCCGGAAAGGCCCGACCTGGTGGGCGTGGACAGCATGGATCTGAAATCCGAAGACGGCCGGTTCATTATCCGGGAAATGATTGAAAGATCCAAAAAAGAACCCCAGGGGTTTTTAACCTATCAATGGAAAAAGCCAGGGGGGGGGGAACCGGGGGAAAAAGGGGTTAAGGAAGAAAAACTGACCTATTTCAGGCTCATCCCGAAATGGGGCTGGATCATTGGCACGGGTATTTATAATGATGACATCAATGAGATTGCCCTGGAAAAAGAGGCGGCTTTAGTTGAAAAATTCGATAAGGGGCTGGTATTTTTCATGGGCTTTGTCCTGTTCTTTTCCTGTTGTTTTCTTTTCCTGTCTATTTTTATCACCCGGAGGCTCCTGAGCCCGGTGAAGGAGGTGGCAAAGTTCGCCAGGCAGATCGGTAAGGGTGATTTTTCAGCACGTCTTGAATACAAAAGCCATGATGAGATTGGACTCATGGCGGAATCCATGCGAAACGGGGCAAAGGATCTTGGCAAACTGGTGAAAAGCCTGGTCCGGACCGTCGCCACCATTGCCGAATCCTCTTCCCGCCTCCAGGGGATTGCCCATGACCTGAAAAATGCGTCCAGGGAAATGGAAAACAATTCCGGCAATGCCACAAGAGAAACCCTGAATATTTCAGGCCGCATGGACAATATCCTCTCCGCCACCGGCAAAATCAATACCCGCCTCCAGAACATCGCCGAGTTTACGGAAAAGGTGTCGGACAATACAAAGGAGGTTGGGGTCAAGATCGATTTTGTGTCTGAGTCCACCACGGCGGCCGCCTGCGCCATTGAAGAGATGTACGCCTCCTTTAATGAAACCGCCCGGAATTCCGGCCTGGGGGCCGGGGTCACGGAAAATGCCGCCAACCAGGCAAGAGCAGCTTCCCTTATTATGAATGAACTGGGGGAGTCGGCCAAAGAGATCGGCGAGATCATCGGGATTATCCAGACCCTTTCCTCACAGACCCATCTTTTGTCCCTGAATGCCGCCATAGAAGCTGCCGGCGCCGGGGATGCCGGAAAAGGGTTTTTTGTGGTAGCCCATGAAGTCAAAGAGCTGGCCAATCAGTCGGAACGGTCCGCCAATGTCATCCGTACAAAAATACGGGGCATGCAGGACCATGCCAAGAAATCCATTGACGTGATCCAGTCCATTGTCGGCGTTATTGAAGAGATTGATAAGATCATGCTGGCCATTGCCGCTTCCGTGGAAGAACAGACCACGGTGACCAATGATATTTCATCCAGCCTCAGTGTGACTGCAGAAAACGCAAAAGATCTGAACATCAAGGCAAAGGAGAATATTGACGCCATTGCCCAGGTGGCCGTCAATATCGATGCCGTCTCCAATGAGTCCGGGGTGATCCGGAAGGATGTCAATATGACCGGAACAGGGATCGCAGAGGTTTCAACTTATGTGGGCAAAACCAATGAATCCGTAAAGGCCTCGGCCCTCAGAATTGAGGAAATCCAGGCCCAGGCCGATGAGCTGGCAGGCCTGGCAAAGAACCTGAACCAGGCCATTCAGATATTCAAAATTTAATTTCCGCCAAGGAGGAATATGGACAGACGGGAATTTTTAAAACAAGTGGCTCTGTGGTCTGCCGGTGCCATTCTTTCTCCCCCTGTATTTGATCTTTTGTCGCCGGCAGGGGCGGCAGAGATTGATATGCCCGAGATCCTGATGATCAAGGGCACGGACCTGCCGGCCATGGTCCGCTCCATGACGGCGGCCCTGGGCGGGATGGAAGCCTTTGTTAAAACCGGGGACAAGGTGGTAATCAAGCCCAATATCGGCTGGGACAGGACCATTGAACAGGGAGCCAATACCCATCCCCTCATCGTGTCCGAGCTGGTCCGGCTCTGCCTGGATGCCGGGGCCTCCCGGGTATTGGTTTTTGACCGGACCTGCAATGAGGAACGGCGGTGCTATCAGAACTCCGGCATGGCCCCGGCCCTGGAAAAGATCAAAGACAAACGCTTCAGGCTGGAGTATGCCGATGACCGGCATTTTGTTCCCGTGACCCTTAAAAACGGCCGGGTTCTGAAGGAATGGTCCTTTCACCGGGATGCCCTGGAGGCCGATTGCTATATCAATGTGCCCGTTGCCAAACATCACAGCTTGACGGGTCTGAGCCTGGGCCTGAAAAATATCATGGGTGCCGTGGGCGGATGGCGGGGCAGGCTGCATTATGATCTCGGGCCTAAACTGGCGGATTTGAACACGGTCATCAGGCCCCGGCTGACCCTTATCGACGCCTCCCGGGTTATTGTAAAAAACGGTCCCCAGGGCGGGGACCTGGAGGATGTGAAAATCCTGGACACCCTTATTGCATCAAGGGATACGGTGGCGGCGGATGCCTATGCCACCACCCTTTTCGGGCTTTTGCCCAGGGATATCGAGGCCACGGTGGAGGCCCATGGGCGGGGATTGGGACAGATGGACCTGGACCAATGCCGGATCCGCCGGCTTGACGCTTGATGTCCATGAAGCCGTATTGGAAGCAGGTGCGCCGGTTTTCCCAGGGGATCAGTCTTCTCATTTTTCTTTTTTTATTCCGTCAGACCGATTATTCCGGAACCGATACCATTCCCTATGCCGTCAATCTTTTCTTCCGTCTGGATCCCCTGGTTCTGACCGCCGTCACCCTGGCCGCAAAAACCTTTGTGCCCCTGCTCTGGCCCGCCTTCATCACCATCGTCCTGACCCTTGTCCTGGGACGGGTGTTCTGCTCCTGGGTCTGCCCTTTGGGAACCTTGATCGATCTCTCGGACCGGTTCATAAAACCCCGGCTGAAAAGGGAACCGGACCTTAAATTCCTGAAATACGGGGTCTTGACCGTCCTTTTGATGTCTTCGGCCTTTGGTGTTCAATTTTTGGGGTTTGCCGATCCTTTTTCCCTTCTGGTAAGGGGCCTGGCCTTCAGCCTGGACCCCATGATGAACTATTTGATCTCAGGATTTTTTGATACGGTTTATGCCCATGCCCCGGCCTTTATCTCGGATCTGACCGAGCCCTTGTATCAGGGGCTGAAAGCTTTTGTTCTGCCTTATAAACAGAGCTTTTTCCACCTGGCCGGGCTGTCCCTTTGTATCCTGGCGGGAATTTTTCTGCTGGAGTTTTTGGGAAGGCGGTTCTGGTGCCGGAATCTCTGTCCCCTGGGCGGACTGCTGGCATTGATCTCAAAATTTTCCATTTTAAGACGGATCCCCTTGAAATCGTGCAGCCATTGCAGGTTGTGCGAATCCCGTTGCCGGATGAAGGCCTTTGATGAAAATTCCCGGTTCCAGCCCGAAGAATGCAATCTCTGCATGGACTGTCTTGAATTTTGCCCGGATGGGATCACGACCTTTCGATTTTCCATGCCCCGTCCAAGACCCTTTGTGGATATCACCCGGCGGCAGGTTGTCCTGGCAGGACTTACAGGCCTTGCCCTGCCGGTGCTGACCCGGACCCAGGCCGTCTCCCAACTGCCCCATGATAATATTATAAGGCCGCCGGGGGCCGGGGATGAAATCGAATTTTCAGCGCTCTGCGTCAGGTGCGGGGAATGCATGAAGGTCTGTATCAACAATGCCTTGCAGCCCCTGTTCCTGGAAAAGGGAATCGAGGGTATGTTTACGCCGGTCCTGGTTCCGAGGATGGGGTATTGCGAATTCAACTGCACCCTCTGCTCCGGGGTCTGCCCCACGGGGGCCCTGGAAAAACTGACCCTGGACCAAAAACATGGGTTTGTCCTGGGCCGGGCCTATTTTGATAAAAATAAATGTATGGTGTATGTCCGGGAAAAATCCTGTATTGTGTGTGAAGAACACTGCCCTGTCCATGACAAGGCCGTTAAATTTGATGAAAAGACGGTTCAAGGGGCCGATGGAACCCGCCAGGTACTCAAACAGCCCTATGTGGTGGAAGCCCTCTGCATCGGGTGCGGGATCTGTGAATATGTCTGCCCGGTAGAGGGCACGGCTGCCATACGGGTGTTTGGAAAAGATGAAAGAAGAAGTTAAGGGAGAATAGAGTGAAAGCACTTATCATCGCTGCCCACGGCAGCAGGAAAAATGAATCCAATATGGAAATCGCATCCCTGGCGGATCGCCTGTCCAAAAAGGCCACCGGGTCATTCGGAGCGGTGGCCTTTGCTTTTTTGCAGTTTGCAGAGCCGCTCCTGGAAAACAAAATTGACGAACTGGCCGCCCTGGGGGCAAAAAAAATCATTATCTTTCCGTTTTTTATTGCTGCGGGAAGCCATATCCGGGTGGATATTCCCGAGGTTGTGAAAAAGGCAAAGGCGGCCCATGGCGACATTGAATTCAGCGTAACCGACCATCTGGGGAAAATTCAGGCCGTTGAAGAGATTATTCTGAGGGAAGTCATGGGCTAGGAATGAGGATTCTTCATCTCATCAGCCAGACCCCTGATTTTACAGGGAGCGGCAAATATATCCGGGAAATCATTGGCCGGAGCGAACAGAACGGCCATGAAAATTTTCTGGTGGCCGGGGTCCAGGGGGAATTTAAGGTCCCGGAAACCCTGGTGCCCCAAGACCATTGCATCTTTGTCCAATTTGACGGGAAAGACCTGGCCTGGCCCATCCCCGGCATGAGCGACGTCATGCCCTATCTGAGCACGGTGTTTTCCAGCCTCTGCCGGGCCGATATGACCATGTACCGGCAGGCCTTCACGGGAAAAATCCGGGAAGCCCTGGAGGCCTTCAGGCCCCATATCCTGCACACCCACCATCTCTGGGTGGTCTCGGCCCTGGCCCGGTCCCTGGCTCCCCATATCCCCATGGTCGCGACCTGTCACGGCACCTGCCTTCGCCAGCATTATCTGTGCCCGGAGGTGGGCCGCGCCATCACGCCCGACCTTGCCAAAATCGACAGGATCATTGCCCTGAGCCTGGACCAGAAAGAAAAGATCGCCGCTGCCAGCAAGGTTGACCCTTCCCGGATCCATGTCATCGGCGGCGGGTATAATGAGGCCTGTTTTTTCTATGCGCCCAAGGTCTTTGAAGGAACCGTGGAGCTTTTGTATGCGGGAAAACTCAGCACTGCCAAAGGGGTGCCCTGGCTTTTAAAAAGCCTGGAGCGGATAAAGGACCGGCCTTTCCGCCTTCACCTGGCCGGCAGCAGCACGGGCCGGGAACTGGAAACCTGCCTGGCCCTGGCCCAAAATCTGGGAGCAAAGGCCGTCCATCACGGCCCCTTGAGCCATGAGGCTCTGGGCGCCCTGATGCGGCGCTGTCATGCCTTTGTCTTACCCTCCTTTTTTGAAGGCCTTCCCCTGGTCCTGATGGAGGCCCTGGCGTCGGGATGCCGGATCATCACCACGGACCTGCCCGGCGTCCGGGAAATCCTCGGGACCGGCGAAACCCCCATGGTCAATCTCATCCCGCTCCCGCAACTGAAAACCATTGATAGCCCTCACCCGAAAGATGAGGAAATCCTTGAAATCCGGCTTGCCGAAATTCTGAGCCGGGTCATGGAAGAGGTCATGCACAAGGTGGAACCGGATCTGGATTATATCCGGTCCGCCGTTGCCCCCTATACCTGGGAAAAAATTTACAAAAAGATTGAAGCGGTTTATACTGGGTTGGTGTCGGCAGGGTAAAAATTTGGAACAATTTATGACGATTCGGAAAAAAATACTGGGTGTGATTTTCTCCCTTTTTATCGTGATGGGAATCCTCATTTATGCCATTAACCGGTTTTGGCTGATCAACGGCTATATTGAACTGGAAACCCGGGATATGATCAAGACAACGGGCCAGGTATCCGAGCGGATGGAAGCGGATTTGTCCGCCTTGAAAAGGACGGTTGGCGACTGGGCGCCCTGGGATGATACCTATCGGTTTATCCGGGATTTAAATGCGTCCTATATTGAAAATAATCTCATGTATTCCACCCTGGCCAATCTTAATCTTAATTTCATGCTTTTTGTGGATACAAAAGGAAGGATAAAATACCTCAGGGTCATTGATCTGGAGAACGAAACCCTTCTGGACGAAAACGAAGAAGACTATGCCCGGTTCCTGGAACAATATCCGATGCTGCTGAGAAATGATGACCAACAGGAGATCATTTCAGGATATGCCCTATTCAACGACCATATTGTCCGTCTCTGCTCGGCCCCGATTATGACGAGCCAATTTCAAGGGCCGGTCATGGGAACCCTTGTGATGGGAAATTATATCAACCCGCGTGAAATAGAGCGCCTTGAAGAAAGCTTGAAAATTCCCCTGGAAATCCAAAAGCCCGGGCCTGGCGTCCCGGGACCGGATTTTTTAAAAGAGGAGACCCGGTCCATGGGCAACCGGTTTTCGATCGACCGGCCCGATAGACATATGATTACCTCATCCATTGTATTTGAAAGCCTGTCCAAAGACCCCCTGTTTATCCTGGAGGTGAAAAAGAACAGAGATATCTACCTTCAGGGGGAGCAGACCCTGGTTTATCTTCTGCTGTCACTTGGGGGGGTGGGTTTGTTTTTCATGATGGCCGTTCTGGTGTTCCTTGAAAAAACGGTTCTTTACCGGTTGCACAGATTGAGCACGGATGTTCAAACAATTACCCGCCAGGGTCATGGAAAGGACCGGATCCTATTGAGCGGAAAGGATGAGATAGCCTCCTTATCCCTTGATATCAACCAGATGCTGGAAAAATTGTGGGAAAATGAAATACGCTATGAGACCCTGTTCGAATCTGCCAGTGATCCGATCCTGCTGTTAAAGGAAGATCTTATCGTGGACTGCAATCTGAAGGCCCTTGAACTCTTTGGGTGCGGGAAAAATCAGATGGTCGGAAAGAGTCCGGGGTTTTTCTCTCCTGAACGGCAGCCCGACGGCGAGCTGTCCGTCCTGAAATTCAGAAAGATGATTGAAACCTCTCTTGCAAAGGACGTTTTCCTTTTGGAATGGCTGTATTCCAAAAAAGACAATACCGTTCTTGAAACCGAAATGAACCTGGCCCGCATTGACCTGTCGTCGGGAAACCATATCCAGGCCATCATCAGAGACATCACCGAGCGAAAACAGTCGGAAATGGAAAAATTAACGGCCCAGAAAATTGCCGATGATCAGGAAAAATTTGCATTGGTAGGCCGCATCGCAGGAAAAATGGCCCATGATTTTAATAA
>CAZAHK010000099.1:0-15007 GCA_964484555.1 uncultured Desulfobacula sp. | reverse complement strand
CCATTGCCCGCCATGAAGCCCTGAAAAATCAGAACCAGATGAACCTGCTCAAGGTCTTGGGGGCAGGAAACGCAGCGGTCAGGGCGGTTACCCTGCTGGAATTCGGTTTCACCGGGTTTAGCGCTGCCCTGTCCGGCATCCTTTTGAGCTTCGGGTTTTCCTTTGCCGTTGCCGCCTATTTTTTTGACAATCTCTGGAAATTTGATCCCAGGGCCTCCCTCATGATCCTGGGCCTCACCACGTTCATTTCCATGGGCACCGCCTTCATGGCCTCGCGCAGGGTCCTGAATTCAAAACCCGTGGGCTTGCTGTCGGCCATGGCCTGATCCGGATCATTTATCCTTCCCGGTCCATTTTAAAGCGGCGGTAAGCGGGATCATTCCCTTTCGCATATCCCGGGCCTGCTCAATAATATAAAAGGCCTTCGGGTCCATGCGCGTGACCAGGGGCAGTATCCATTTCAAATGCTTGCGTTTGCAGGCCATATAGAGTTCCGATACAGGTCCGTTCATGCCCTCGCCCCTGAACACGGTCACGGGCTGGCCTTTTTTTCTGATGGCATCGGCCAGTCCCAGTCCGGAACTGGATGTGATCACCTTGAAAATCACCAGACCAAAGGCCAGTTTTCGTTCCACCAGGATGCCGATAACATTGCCGGTGGCATAACCAAAGGCATAAAACACGGCCAGCTCCGGCCTGTCATGGATCTGGCTGATGACGGTTCCGGCAACGGAAATCCAGATCAGAATTTCCAGGACGGCAAGAAAAAAAGCAGCCACGGCCCGTCCCTGGACCGTTGCGATGGTTCTAACCGTACCGATGGAAACATCCAGGATTCTTGCAAAAAAAACAATAAAACCGGTGATTAAAATATGGGAGTCGGAAAACAGCAAAGGTGCCTCGATGATTTGGGTTCATGAATAAAAAAACTGATATTATCCCTCTAAACATAAAGGGTCAATTGGTTTTTTATTGCATTGAGATCAAAACTCTGGTTATCCTTCTGAAACCATTTTATTAAGGATACCCATACAAAAAGGGGCGGCATATGACGGAAAAAATCAAGATGACAAAGGAGATCCTTCAATCCCTGATTGAAGATTTTATGGCAGAATCACCCCTGAATACCATGCAGACCCGGAACCATGCCCCGGCCTGGGATCAGAGCCTGGTGGGATTTGCATCCGGGTCCGACCCCATCTGGCAGCAGTATAAGGAATATGTGGGCCCCTTCCACTGGACCCCCTGGGAAGTCTTTCACCAGAATTGTTCGCAAACCCCGGCCAATGCCGAAGACCTCACGGTGATCTCCTGGGTCCTGCCCCAGCGGCAGGAAGTCCGCGACTCCAACCGTAAATCCGGAACCTATCCGTCGGAAGAATGGGCCCGCATCCGGGTATTTGGAGAAGAATTCAATGCGGCCCTGCGGCGCCATGTGGTGAAATGCCTCCAGGACAATGGATATCCGGCCGTGGCCCCCATGCTCACCCCCAACTGGACCATTGTCAAATCCCAGCGGTTTTCCTATGCCTCGTCCTGGTCCGAACGCCATGCGGCCCATGCGGCCGGTCTCGGCACCTTCGGACTCTGTGACGGGCTCATCACCCGGAAAGGAAAGGCCATGCGGACCGGGTCCGTGGTGGCGAAAATTGCCCTCCCGCCCACGGAACGGCTCTATTCAGACCACCGGGCCTGGTGCCTGTTTTTTGCCGAAGGCACCTGCGGCAAATGCATTGACCGGTGCCCTGCCCAGGCCATCACCGAAGCCGGGCACGACAAGGAGAAATGCAGGCAGCATCTGGTCCGCTCCAGGGAACATGTCAAGGAAACCTATGGATTCGAGGGCTATGGCTGCGGGCTCTGCCAGGTGGGAGTTCCCTGTGAGAGCGGCATCCCGGTGAAGGCGGCCCGGGAAGCCGTAAGGCTGGGCATAAAACCGCCGCCACCGCCGCCCCTGGCCTGAGTCACTGAAAAAGAACCGGCCGGGAATTTTAATTTCCCGGCCTTCAGGGGTTGCGATACAATTTTTTAATGGTTTCCGGGATCCTGCCCTTGGGCTTCAGGCGGCGGTCCGGCCCCACCTCGAAAATTCCGAACCATTCTTCAGGGTCTTCCACCTCATGGCGGGTGGAATCCGTGGGATCTTCACCGCTCTTCCACCATTCATCCTGAAGCTCAAAAAAAGAAACCCCGCAGATTTTTTCCTTCCCCTTGGCCGTCCGGATATCCTTCCAGATGGCCTCAAAGGCCTTGGGCACATCTTCAATCTTATGGCCGCCAAACCCCGGCACCCAGGATTTGGGTTCAAAGGGGGAGGTGGAAAGGCCCACCTGGGTGATAAATACGGGCTTATCCATCATGGCCGTCAGCTCTTCCAGGTAGCCCTGGTAAGGGGTGCCGGTGACCGACCCCGGCGGGGAGGTGCGGACCCCGTTGGCATAGGTATAGACATTGAGGCAGACCAGATCTCCGAGATCCGGGGTGATGACATTTTCTTTGGGCACCTCGATATCGGGCCGGTCTGAAATGGGGCCGATATGGGTAAAACTGGTATGGCAATACAGGTGCCGCCGGCCATAACGGGTCAGTTCATAGTCCATGGCTCCGTCGATGAGCCGGGCCATGGCAATTTCCGTGGGGGTCCGGTTGACGACGGTCAGGTGTTTGCCCGTGAAACTGCGGACCTCGGGATGGAGGGTGTCTGTCCGGACCACGGAATCGGGCTGAAGTTCGTCGCCAATGGAAAACAAGACCAGCCGGTCCGGACGGCCCACTTCATACACATGATCAATGGCAGCCTTGATATCCTCCATGGTTTTGGCCAGAAAGGGTTCAAACAGGAAATCAGGTTCATAGGCCCAGATCCAGATATCCTGGCCGTAGACCATATCGGTTTTATCCAGCTCTTCAAAAAATTTTGGCGGCATTTTCATGGGAAAGACATGAAGATAATTGACCCCCATATCCTTCATCAGGCCCAGGTGCTCCTTGTAACGGCCGTCATTGCCCGGAGGGTCTCCCTTCAAAGGAGTTTCGTGGGGCAGATAGGGGGAATACCCCATTCCCCTGAAAAAGACGGGCTCCTTTTTTTTTACATCAAAAATCTGCGATCCCCTGACAACATACCTCAGGGGCGCCGGGGTATGTTCAGAGATTCCCGTTGCCGACGGCTTGCTTTGCCCGGCCAGGGCAAGCGGGCCGGCAATCGTTAGAAGACTCGACAAGATCCATAAAGCGGCGATGGTATAGGGTCTCATAAAAGATATCTCCCCTTTATTTCATGGCATTGGCCATGATGGTCATATAGGCTTTTTCATACTCTTCTTTGGCAACCGGTTTTTTCGGTGTTTTGAAACTGCATGGGTAATCCTTGCAATGGCTGCCGCCGGTAATATAGTTGAGGATAAGATCCGGGATATCATAATGGTGAATTTTATCATAATGCACGGCCCGGCCGTCCTCAAAAAAGAACACCCGGTTAATATACTCGAAATCCTTAACCCCTGCCGCATAGCCCAGTTTTTTATAGGTCTCTGGCCCGTAAACCCAGGGAAGATGGTCGGAAATGAAAATCACAAGACTTTCAGGGTCAAGAATTTTGATTTGATTGATAAATTCGGCAAGGACCTGGGTCCTGTAATAGAACTGGTTGATGCAGTTTTCCAGATGCCCGTCCCTGATGGCACCTTTGACATCAATGAGGGTGGGCCGCTTTTCGGCATTCATCTGGTGAGGAAAATGGCCGTAAATACTGATGACATAATTGAAAAGGGGAACTCCGGGGTTTTCGTTTTTCCATTCACTGATAAAGGTCAGGTTCTGTTTTAAGAGGTCCCCGTCAAACATGTATTTTTCCCCGGTAACATCACCGGTTGAAAGATAGGTTTCCCGGCCCGAGGCATATTCTTGCGGATAATAGCTTTTTTTAAAACCCAACCCGCCATAGGCGTTGATGGAATTGAAAAAATCCGGCTTATAGGCATTGGTGGCCAGGGTATGATATCCGGCCTTTGCCAGAAGGGCCGGAAGGCTGTAGGTCTCATTTCCGGTAAATACATCAAATTCAATCCCGGACATTTTTCTTAAGGCAGGGACCCCGCAAAGCAGCTCGAATTCCGCCTGGGCCGTTCCGCCGCCGAAAACCGGAGATATGGTCAGGGAGCCCTGTTTTTTGAAAATTTTCTCAAAATCCGGGTGCATGGGTTTCCGGGAAAAAGACAGGCCCTTAAACAGTTCGGGATCAACAAAACTTTCCAATACAATGAGATGAACATTTTTCCGGGATTCAAGAAATTGAAGACGGGAAACAATATCTTCCGTCTTTTTTATAAAAATCGGGTCATCCTGGTAATCGGCTATCTTCTTGAGATTGGAATTCCGTTTGGCCTCATGATACAGCATCATCCAGATCCGGCCGTTGTCTTCGGCGCTCTGGATGTCCGACCATTCAGTTACCGGTTTTTGAACCCTTTCAAAGGCAAAGAGAAAATAATCCGGGGCCTCTTCCACCATGAGCACGAGGAACAAGAAAGGAAATATCCCCAGGATCATGCCGGGAATCCGGCTGGATTGCAAATTTTTGATAAAAACGATAAATGACAGGCTGAAAATCATCCCGGTGGAAATGATGATCCAAACAGGCAGGACATTCAGCAGTTCGGGAAATTCTTTGATCTCTATGATGCGCAAAAGTCTTCCCAGGGACATGAAATTGGCTTCAAAAATGCCATATACCAGGACAATGGGAAGCGCCGCCACCAGCGGTTGCCATTTGGATGGCCGGGTGATGCTGTTAAAATAATAATACAGGCATAAAATAAGGGGGATTTCCAGCCGCCAGGCCAGGCGAAGCGGCGGCATTCCTCCGATAAGGTCCATGATCCAGGTAAATAGGAGCAGGAATCCGATAAAAGCAGCATACCGATTCACCACGGCCCTCTTTATCCATTGACCCTTGATGCTGGATTTAGAAAATAAAGCGTTCACAGATGATGGAACCCCAGATAATAACAGACATGCAGATCCCTATGAATACGGCTGCCGATCCCATATCCTTGGCCTGGCCGGACAAGGGGTGTTTTTCATAGCCGATCCGGTCCACCACCGATTCAAGGGCTGAGTTCAAAAGCTCGATAATCAGAACCAGGAGCCAGACACAGATGAACAATCCCTTCTGAACAAAGGTTTCTCCGATGAAAAGCCCGGCCGGGATGACAAGGATCAAAACAAGGGATTCCTGCCGGAAAGCCTCTTCATTGGACCAGGCCGACCGGATTCCCTTGAAGGTGAACCGGGTGGCGTTGACCAACCGTTGAATCCCCTTATTGTTTTGCTTTTTCATTTCTTTCCATTAGGCCTGAAACGGTTTTTTGTCAAGAGAAGGCCTAAAATATCAAAACTCCAGACCCTTCAAATATGTAGAAACCGTGAAGATTTGGCCGGGTTCTTGAACAATACCTCCCAGGGTTTAATATGGCCCCATGAGAGATGATAGTTAAAATTTGTAAATTCATTATCCCCGTGATATACATCCCAAAAGCATATGTTTTTATCAACCATCTGAATTTATAAATGGACAGACCATGCCCCGTATCAAATTCCGCTGGATCATCCTGATATTGTTTATCATTGCGGCAGGCGCCGCATCCTTTTGGGCCACACGAGAAAAACCCATCCAGGTGGTGGTGAAACCCGTTGAAAAAGGCCTGGTTGAAAAAACTGCGGCCAATACCCGGGCCGGAACCATCAATTCCTGCCGGCGGGCTAAACTATCTCCCGGTATCGGCGGACAGATCATCCAACTGCCGGTCAAAGAAGGGGATTTTGTTGAAAAAGGGGATCTTCTCCTGGAACTCTGGAACGAAGACCTCCAGGAAGAGGCAAATTTTGCCAAAAAAGAAGCCGATGCAATGGAATCCCGGTCCAGGGCCGCCTGCCTCAGAGCGGAAATCGCCCAGCGGGACGCAGATCGCTTTGACGAGCTTCATAAAACCAATCTCATCTCCCTGGAAAAAATGGACCGGGCCAGGACCGAGGCCAAGGCCCTGAAAGCCGAATGTGAGGCATCCAAAGCCTCGGCCTTCATGAGCCGGGCCAGGATGGGCGTGATCCGGGCCAATCTGGATCGGACAAGGCTGACGGCCCCCTTCAACGGGATCATTGCAGAAATCAACGGGGAATTGAATGAATATGTCACCCCTTCTCCCGTGGGCATCCCCACCCCTCCGGCCGTGGATCTGGTGGACAATACCTGCTTTTATGTCACAGCCCCCATGGATGAGGTGGATGCGCCGCTCATCAGTGCGGGCATGCCCGCCAGAATCAGCCTGGACGCTTACCGGGACAGGCACTACGAAGGCCGGGTCCGCCGGGTGGGGGTCTTTGTCCTGGATCGTGAAAAACAGGCCCGCACCGTTGATGTTGAAGTTGAATTCACGAATCCCGAAGACATGGGGCAGTTTCTGGCAGGCTACAGCGCCGATGTGGAAATCATTCTCAAGGTTCATCCCGACACCCTTCGTATCCCCACCGAGGCCATCCTGGACGGCAACCGGGTCTTTGTTTTTGCTCCGGCCCAGGGCAGGGTCCGGGAAAAAATCATAAGCCCCGGCATTTCCAACTGGGATTTCACCGAAGTTCTGTCCGGCCTTGAAGCTGATGAAACCGTGGTGGTGAATGTGGACCAGGCCGGGGTTAAAGACGGGGTCAAAGCCATTCTCTCGGGTGAAAAAAAGTGATCCGTCTCTCGCATATCGACCGGATTTTCAAAGTGGGAGAAGAAGAAGTCTATGCCCTGAAGGATGTCAGCCTGGAGCTTTCATCCGGCGATTATATCTCGGTCATGGGACCTTCGGGTTCGGGCAAATCCACCCTGCTTAATATCCTCGGCCTCCTGGACCGGCCCACCACAGGCACCTATGAATTTGAAAAGGACCAGATCACGTCGCTTTCCAACGAGGACCAGGCCCTGGTCCGGAGAAACAAGATCGGATTCGTCTTCCAGTTTTTTCACCTCATCCCCAGGCTCACGGCTTCGGAAAACGTGGAGCTTCCCCTGATCCTGGCCGGGATGGATCCCAGGGAACGAAAACCCCGGGTCGCCGAAGCCCTGGGCGTACTCGGGCTGAAAGACCGGGCAAAGCACCGTCCGGACCAGCTTTCCGGAGGCCAGAGACAACGGGTGGCCATAGCACGGGCCACCATCATGCGCCCTTCCCTGATCCTGGCCGATGAACCCACAGGAAACCTGGACCGCCATTCCGGCGGTGATGTCATTGAAATCCTGGAAAATCTCAACCGATCGGGGATCACCCTCATCATCGTCACCCATGACCCGGCCCTGGGAGAACGGGCCCGGCGCAGCATTGTCATGACCGACGGCAGTATCCTGTCCGATACCAGGCAAGGGAACCCCAGTCCATGAAAGCCGGGAATACCTTCGTCTTCAGTATGCGGGCACTGTCCGGTTATCCCGCCCGGACCCTTCTGGTTCTTCTGGCCATGGCCATAGGCGTGGCCTCGGTCATGCTCCTGACCTCCATGGGGGAAGGAGCGAGGCGCTATGTCAACCGGAATTTCACCTCCCTGGGTACCCATATCCTCTTTGCCCTGCCGGGCCGGTCGGAAACCACGGGCGGACCGCCCCCGCTTCTCGGCCAGACCCCCCGGGACCTGACCCTGGAAGATGCCCTGGCCCTGACCCGGAACCCTTCCATTGCCAGGGTGGGTCCCGTTGTCGTCGGTTCCGCCCCTGTTTCCTGGAATGGGAAGGACCGGGAAGTCACCATCCTCGGCACCACCTCCGAAATGTTTGAAATCCGGCAACTGGCCATGGGGCAGGGCAGATTCCTGCCCGTCCAGGACCCGTCCGTCGGCACCGGGGTGGCGGTGATCGGGCATAAAATAAAAACAGAAGTTTTCGGCAACCGGCCGGCTCTGGGAGAATGGATCAGAATCCAGGACCGGCGCTTCCGGGTCATCGGCATCCTGTCCCCCAAAGGCCAGTCCATCGGCCTTGACATGAGCGACCTGGTCATTATCCCGGTGGCATCGGCCCAGTCCCTGTTCAATACCTCGGCCCTTTTCCGCATCATGATCGAAGCCAAACACCGTGACGATATCCAGGCGGCCAAGGAGGCCGTGCTGAAAACCATCCGGGACCGCCACGACGGGGAAGACGATATCACCGTCATCACCCAGGATGCCATCCTGTCCACCTTTGACCGGATCTTGACGGCCCTGACCCTGACCGTGGCCGGGATCGCCGCCATCAGCCTTGCCGTGGCCGGGATACTGATCATGAACGTCATGCTCATCTCGGTGTCCCAGCGAAAATCGGAAATCGGGCTTTTAAAGGCTGTCGGCGCCACCGGCTCCCAGGTTCTGCGGGTTTTTCTCACCGAGGCCGCCATCCTCTCCATGACCGGGGCCGGCCTGGGGCTTGTCCTTGCCTATTCCGGCATGGGCGTCATCCTCCGGCTCTTCCCGGATTTCCCGGTCCATATCCCGGTATGGTCGGTTATCGCCTCGGTTCTCACGGCCCAGCTCACCGGCATCCTCTTTGGTGTCCTTCCGGCCCGAAGGGCTGCGGCCCTGGACCCGGTTCAGGCCCTATCCAGACGATGAGGACCATGCCATGAGATTTATCGATGCGGTCAAACTTTCCCAAAGCGGGGTTTTCAGCCAGCGGATGAGAAGCTTTCTCACGGCCCTGGGCATTGCCGTGGGTATAGCCTCCGTCGTGCTTCTGACCTCCATCGGCGAAGGAATTCACCAGTTTGTCCTGTCTGAATTCACCCAGTTCGGCACCAACCTCATCGGCATCAATCCGGGCGTGACCACCACCCACGGCACACCCGGCGCCATGATCAGCAATATCCGGCCCCTGACCATTGACGATGCCCTGGCCCTGGAAGAAATTCCTGAGGTGCTGGGGGTGGTTCCCCTGGTCCAGGGCAACGGCCCGGTGGAATACAAGGAAAAAACCCGGCGAACCTTTATCTTCGGGGTAGGTCACCGGGTGCCCGAAGTCTGGCAGATGCGGGTTGCCGGCGGACGGTTTCTCCCCGACGAAGACCCCCGTTCGGCCAGGCCCTTTGTTGTTATAGGGAGCCGGGTGAGAGATGAGCTGTTCAAGTCTGAGACCCCCTTGGGAAAGCTGGTTCGCATCGGCGGAGAACGATACCGGGTCATCGGGCTCATGGAATCAAAGGGGCAGATGCTGGGTTTTGATCTGGATGATGCCGTTTATATCCCCGTGGCCAGGGCCCTGGCCATGTTCAACCGGGAAAGCCTTATGGAAATCGATCTTCTCTATCGAAAAGGCATCCCGTCGGAACAGGTGGTCAGAAAGGCCAAAACCATACTGACGGGCCGCCACGGGATTGTGGATTTTACCCTCACCACCCAGGAAGACATGCTGGATGTCCTGGGATCGGTGCTGAATATCCTGACCCTGGCCGTGGGGGCCCTGGGCGGGATTTCCTTATTTGTAGGAGGCATCGGCATCCTGACCATCATGACCATTGCCGTCCAGGAAAGAACCGCTGAAATCGGCCTTCTGAGGGCCATCGGCGCGGGCCGGAGCCAGATCCTGCTCCTCTTTATCGGAGAAGCCATGGCCCTGTCGTCCATGGGCGGGCTGGCCGGTCTCATCATCGGCATGGGAGGCGCCTCTATCCTGGGTCTTGCCGTCCCTTCCCTGCCCACCCACACCCCGATTCTCTATGTTTTCCTGGCTGAAGTCCTGGCGATTTTTATCGGCCTTCTGTCCGGAGTGGTTCCGGCCTGGCGCGCCTCCCGCCTGGACCCTGTGGAAGCCCTGCGGAGCGAATGATACCGTTGGAATTGATTATCTTAAAAGATCAGCCGGTGCCGGATTTTTTTAGGCAGATGGGAACAGACCGAGGCAAGGACAAAGGCGGCCACCACCAGAAAGCTTACCCAGATATTGCCGTGAACGGCCATCCCCAGGAGTATCAGTTTGACAATGGTACTGAGGCCGATGAGTTCCCTGAAAAACTGGCGGTGCCGGATTCCTTCCGTGATCAGCAGCATCCCGCCGGTGGCAAGGACAAGAACCAGATAAAAAGGCGGCAGGGCCAGGGACTCCCTGAAAAGAAAGGAGGCGAGGAATACACCGGCGCCGACCTGGTGGGCTGCCCGTATCCCTATGGAAAGCATCAACACCCAATAGGGGCGGTCCGCCTTTTGGCCCATCCTCACCCCGTCGGGTTCTTCTGAATTTATCCGGTCATCCATTCGATTTCTTTTTCAGGGCCTTTCCCGCATTCCATGCCCCGGCCAAGGGTTCGCCCAGGGCCCAGTATTTGAGGGAACCCATATCAAATAAAGCACATTGGTCTTGCCGATCTTTTGTCTCATGGCAGCCTCCTGTTTTTAGCGTTAAAATATTTAACCCTTTGTCTCCTGCCGGGTGCCGGCATCATGATGCTGCAAATAGCCGTTTCATAAAATCCAGATAGATCTCCGCAGCCGTGTGAACCTCCCGGAAGGACACGGATTCATCCTGGGTATGGGCTTTTTCAAGACGGCCCGGCCCAAGCAGAATGGGCCGGGCCCCCGAGGCAAACATCTGGTTGGCGTCGGAATGGCTTCGAAAAGCATCGGTTTTCCAGGGCAGACCGTGGTCCAAAAGAGCGGCCCGGAGGCAGTCCGAGGCCGGGCCCTTTTCAGGAATCTCATACCCGGCATCAATGGTTTCCGTCCGGAAAACCACCTCAATCCCCTTATGGGGACTGCTTTGCAAGGTCACAATCTCTTCCAGCTCCGTGATGATTTCCCCCGGAACCGCCCCGGACGGCAGATGAATATCTATCCAGGCTTCCGAATACTCGGGAACGGCAAAACCGGCCGACGAAGTATAGATATCCCGGATATTATATATCAGTTCCGGGTGGATGTGCTCGAAAAAATGGGTCACCTTGATCAGTCTTTCCAGAAGGGTTTCCACGGCATTTTCATGACGACCGGCCATGGAGGCATGGAGCCTTTTCCCACGGGCGCTGATCATGGTTTCGATATACCCGTGGACCTTGAAACACGGCACGAGTCCCGTGGGTTCGCCGATGACGGCCCGGGGAAACCGGAAGTCTTTCATGAGCCGGGCCGCGCCGTCACCGGTTTCCTCCTCCCCCACCACCAGGCAGAGGGCCAGGGCCGGGACATTGGAGCCCTCCCCGGCAAAGGCCATATAGGCTTCGATCATGGCGGCGCACCCGCCCTTCATATCCGCCGCTCCCAGCCCCAGGATCTCATCCCCCTTTTCAACGGCGGCGTAATGTTCCAGATCATAGGCCGTCACCGTGTCCAGATGTCCCACCAGGGCCAGTTGAATATCCCCGGTTTCCGGGGCCAGTATGAGATTATAGCGGTTGTCGTCCACGGGCTGGGCCTGGACGTTGAATCCCCTTCGTTTCAGATATCCCTTCAAATACTGAAGCAGGGCTTCTTCCTTTCCCGAGGGGCTGTAGATGTCGATCATCCGGAGAAGCAACTTTTTAAGGCGAAGGGGATCAATCATGGCCATTATTTTTGTTTCACCTTCCGCCGGGGCCCCGGGTCAATGGTATCATGGCCGTATAATCCGGCCCTGCCCCCGTTGGCGCCGGCCTTTTGTTTCATGCGGTGAAGATCTGCATCCAGGTTCATGGTCATATACACGTGGGGCATGGGAACCCCGAACCCCATCTTGTTGAAAAACCGGATGGCCGGGGCGTTCTCCGCAGAGGTATCCACCATGAGCATCCTGCCCCCGGCCTTTAATATCAAATCCTTGAACCGGTTGAACAATTTTTCCGCCGTCTTCCCGCGCTGGTATTCCCGGCAGACCCCCAACCAGATGAGATATCCGTATTTCCAGGCCGAATGATTTTTGGTGATGGTGGTGCCCAGGGCAAATCCGATGAGGGTATCCTCGTCTTCGGCCACCAGACAGAATTCCGTATCGCTGTTAAAGAGGGTGGTCACCTCGAAAGGGTCCCAGGTCCTGTACATGGTGGGGGTTTCATCGGCCTTGAATAAAATTTCGCCCAGATGAAATACCGGGGCAATGTCGTCAATTTCCATTTCCCGTATCCGGATCGGCGAGCGCCGGCTGACGGGTGATGTGCTGCTGCTTGTCATAAATCCTTTCCAGGGAAAATACCGGGGGCGGACCCTCTTTGCCTGCATTTTCCCTGAGAAACGCCCGTCCCTTCCGGTCAGGGCCCCATGCTTTGAATAAAACCAAAATCCGCCTGATTCTGTGTAAAGAAAATCCCGGATGAAGTCAAGGTTCATTCCATGCCCCATACCCCATCTGATATTTTTTACCCTCTTTATGGACTAATGCCGGGTTCACGGTATCTTTTTTGGGGGAAATGCGCTATCCTGTCTACAACGGCAGGAATTCTTTTAAGCGCAACCCATTATTAACACAGAAAGGCTGACCCGAAACAACCCATGATGGCCTGGGAAAAAATCGACCGGGTTGATATTCCCGGACAGGAACAAGACCTGACCCTTCAACGGCGAGGTGAAGAATTCTCCATCCGCACGGCCGGGACAGAGCTGATGAACAGCCGGGTTCACGGGTCTGAAGATGAGCTGGCAAGGCTTACCTGCCAAAGGCTCAAACACCGAACCAGCCTGAAAATCCTTATCGGTGGGCTCGGCATGGGATTTACCCTGGCGGCGGCCCTGAAACACACGGGAACCGATGCAAGGATCACGGTATCGGAACTGATTCCTGCCGTGATTCAATGGAACCGGGAATTCCTGGGCCATTTGGCCGGGAATCCCCTGGATGACCCCAGGGTTGAGGTCAAACCGGAAGATGTGGCAAAAACCATCCGAGACCGGATATCCTTCTGGGATGCCGTTCTTCTGGATGTGGACAACGGCCCGGATGCCCTCACCCATAAGGACAACCACCAACTTTACACCCGCTCCGGCCTCAAAACTGTTTTTGGTGCGCTCCGCCCCGGCGGCATCCTGTCGGTCTGGTCTGCCGGAGACGATGAGGCCTTTACCCTTCGCCTCAATCAATGCGGGTTTCAAACGGAAAAGAAAACCGTGCGGGCCCGCCATTCCCAAAAAGGCAGCCGACATATCCTGTGGCTGGCCCAAAAACCGGGAAAAACCATCACGCCCTAATCAAGCTGTTTGCCTTTTAATAAATCCGCCAGGCCTGCAAAGGCCTGGACCCCGGAACCCTTCTCCCCCGGCCGTCCGGGTGAATCCGAATCATAGGCGTCGGCTACCTGGTCCCGGGAATGTTCATTGTCGTGGCAGTAGATGCACAGAAGTTCCCAGTTGCTCCCGTCGGGCGGGTTATTGTCATGGTTGTGGTCCCTGTGGTGAACCGTGAGTTCTTTGAGCCGCTTGCCGTCAAATTCCCGGCCGCAATGGCCGCAGACCCAGGGGAAAAGTTTCAGGGCCCGCTCCCGGTAGGTATTTTCCCGTTCCTTTTGGGCGCGCAGTGCCTCATCAAGGCTTAACACGCCTTTTTTATTACGATTTGAAGACATATCCGTTCTCTCCTGTTGTATTCTTTAAGGGGCTATGCATCTTTCAAACGAATGCGGCCATAGGTTTTCACAGGGTCAAAACTATCCCAGTCCGGCTCTCCGCCAATGGGAAAGGCCCGGTTTCCGGGATTCCGCCCAACATAGAATTCAAACATATGGTCATTTCCAAAATCAACGGCCTCTTGTATGGCATCATGCAGTGCAAGAAAACTTGCACCGCAATCCACCTTCATTTTCCGCCCTTCTTTGCCTCTTTTTCAATGGCTTTCTCATGGCTGACATTTTCAAACAATTCATGCAGTTTTCGTTGGAGCTGTTTTTTATCGGGCAATTTCAAAGTATAGTCGGCGATTTTTGCAGGCGCAAGAGAACGGCTAAAGGCATATTCAACAACTTCTTCGTCTTTTCCCTTGCACAACAGGACACCGATGCTGGGGTTTTCATGGGGTTTGCGAATATCCCGGTCAAGGGCCTCAAGATAAAAATTTATTTTTCCCAGGTATTCCGGTTTGAAATCCGTAATTTTGAGTTCAAAGGCAATCAGGCACTGCAATTCCCGATGATAAAACAGAAGATCAATAAAATAATCGTGCAATCCGACCGGCACTCTGAACTCTTCCCCGATAAAAAGAAAGTCTTTTCCCAGTTCAAGGATAAATAATTTTAAATTTTTTATTAAGGCTTTTTTAAAATCACTCTCGGAATGATCCTCGGGCAACCCTAAAAATTCAAAAACATAAGCGTCTTTAATCACAATATTATGCCGGGGGACACTATCCGGAACAACACTTTTTCCTGACAGCATGGTTCTTTCATACACTGCTGCATCCAACTGTCTTTCCAATTCTCTTTTCGAATAACGCTCTCTTATGGCCAAACGAATATAAAACTCACGTTCTTCCGGCATTTTAGTTTTTGAAAGGATGAGCAAATGATGGGACCAAGCCAATTGTGTCACCAGTGGAGACACAATTTCATTACCGCTGTATGCCTCGTAAAATTGTTTCATCCGGTAGAGGTTTCTCCGGGTAAATCCATTGTAGTCCGGTCCGCAACTCCTGAGATATTCTGCCAGTTGATCTATTTTTTTATCCCCCCAGTGAGACTCCGAAAGCTTTTGGCTGATAAACCCGCCTATTTTCCAATTCAGTTGAATCAACTGGGTGTTGACATTATTTAGGGCTTCTCTGCGGGCCTGGTCAATCAATTGCCTGATCTCACCAAAACCGGCGTCAATATCCGGATGCATCATACGGGTCCTCTCTTGCTTCTTCTAAGAGCCAGGGACCAGATGCAGGTATCTGCAATGACTTTCATTTGATTTGTCAGTGCATCGGTCACCACTGCTTTTTTGGTTTTATGTTTTCCAAGAAGCCGGGCTTCCTCAATCAAATTATCGTCAATTGCTAAATTGATTGCCATTTTACACCTCCGCTCACACATTCTTCATAAAATTATTATGTGTCGATTGCGCTTAT
>CAZAHK010000098.1:12320-15085 GCA_964484555.1 uncultured Desulfobacula sp. | reverse complement strand
TTTCTGAACTCATCTTCGGATTCGTTCGACATGATGGCTCCCCATGGTTTTCCAGCCTTTTCATGCTGATTTGATGCGAATAACCTGACATTAAACGATGCCCAAAAAACATCAGACCGGAAGCCTGATGATAAATTTCGTCCCCTTTCCCGGAAACGACTCCACTTCCATTTCGCCTTTATGATCCTCCACAATGATAAAATAGGAGATAGACAATCCAAGTCCTGTCCCTTGATCAACACTTTTGGTTGTAAAAAAAGGTTCAAAAATCCGCTTACGGATGTGGACATCCATTCCCGGCCCGTTATCTTCAATTTCCAGGCGAACCCGGTTGATTTCATTTTTCAGCCTGAACCATAGGATCAGGTCCTTTGAGCTTTTTGCACGCTCGGCGGCCGCGTCCATGCTGTTTTTAACAATATTCAGGATGACCTGTTGAATTTTATTGCCTTCACAGGGGACCCCGGGCAGATCCGGATCAAAGTCCCTGATGAGTTTTACGGATTTGAGATCATATCCTTTCTGCATTAAATCAAGGGTTTTTTCAATGAGTTCCGGTAAATCCTGGAGGCTTTTGACCGGGGCCTTCATTTTTGAAAAGCTCAGCATGTTCTGGACGATTTCCGCGGCCTGGCAACCGGCAACATTGATATAGCCGAGCTTTTGAAGGATTTCCCTTTGTTCCATATATGCTTTTACAGCCTTCATGGTAGTGCCGCATGCAGCGGCTGCTTTTTCATTGGCCGGCAGATCCTTGGACAGCCGGTTGATGACCACCTGGGCGTTCTGGATCATCCCGGCAAGGGGATTATTGATTTCATGGGCCATGCCGGCGGCCAACCCGCCGATGGACATCATTTTTTCATTTTGAATCAGAACCTCCTGGGTGCGCTTTTTTTCCGTCATATCAATTAGAAACCCTCTGAATCCAATGGGTTTGCCATCATGAAGGATGACCGAAGAATGAAACAGCGCCGGAAAAGAACCGCCGTTCTTTGTGCACATTTCATATTCTGTAACCCCGGGGTTTTCACCGCTCAGAATCCGCCCCATGTTGGCAATGACCCTTTCCCTGTCTTTCTCATGAACAAAATCCAGGACATGAATCCCTTTTTCAAACTCTTCCTGGCCGACTCCGAACAAATCAAAGGCCCTCCGGTTGACAAAGGTCAACCGGCTCTGCAAATCGATTTCAAAAATGGTTTCCGGCAGCATTTCCGCCAGCTCCCTGAAACGCCGCTCGTTTCTCAGGCGCTGTGTCACATCTTCCAGGAATGAATAAAACCGTCCCGGCTCTTCCCTGAGATAGGTCGTACTGATCTCGACATGGATGAAAGTGCCGTCTTTTCGCCTGTGCCGGGTCAAAAAACGATCGGATCCCTTCTCTATAATCGTTTTAATATGTTGCTCCGTTTCCTCGGCGGATTCAGCGGCCTCAATGTCTGAAACGTGCATGCCCAGCAGTTCGTTTTTTGTATAACCGGACATGCGGCAGCACGCCTCATTGGCATCCAGTATCCTTCCGTCGGCATCCACGATCCAGAAACCGCTGAGGGTGGTCTGGACAAGGGTTTGATACCGCGCCGCCATTTGTTTGTGCGCATTCCCGGCCCTTTCCAATTCCCGGACCCTTTTTTCAAGGGCTTCATAACTTGGTTTTGGGGTCAACATCCTCTTATTTCTCTCCATATAAATCAAAATCCGGATAATATTTTTTGGCACAGTCCTGACAGATACCGTGGCTGAACCGGGCTTCAGAATGCTGATCAATATAGACCTCGATCTGATTCCAGTATCCTTTGTCATCCCGGATTTTTTTGCAGTGGGAGCAGATGGGCAGGAGCCCGGTCAATTGTTTGACGTTGGCAAGGGCCTGTTTCAATGAGGTGATATCCTCCAGGATAATAATGGTTCCTTGAAATTTACCGCTGATATCTAAATTTCTAGACAATTTTACCCTGAATATCATATCCTGATCATGAGACGAAACATTCTTTTCAAACACCTTGGATTCAAGATTCTTTTCATGGAATTCTTCAACCTCTTCTTTAAGCCACGGTAAAAGCTCAAACAATTGAATTCCGTCGGAATACCCCGTTCCGCCGGTGTTTATTCCCTGGTTGAGAAAGGTTTCAAGCTCCCTCTTTCCATCCTTTGAGATCCGGTAATATTGGGAGCCGGGAGACAAATTCTTCTTAAAAAGCATTACGGCCGCAAAATTCAAATTATCAATTTCATTCTCCCGGTTCAATAGAATGACCGGATTGGGAATGCTTTCAAAGATGGTGAGATATTTGTTTTTTTCATTGGTCATCCGGCGATTGTTTGCCTGTAAATCCTCTATGGTCTTATTTCCCTTTTCCCCGGCCCACTCGACACAGAAACCAATCTCGATTTTATCAAACATCCGGTTGACGGACAGTTCGCATGCCTGTTGATTCTTGTGATGCGGGACCTTCTTTTTGATCAGGTCCACATAGGCCTGACGGTAATATTTCATCAATCCCAGGAACATATCCAAGCTGATCCCCCTTTCTTTATGCCTTTGGGCCTCGATGATGCCGAAACGGGCGATGGGATCTTCTTTTAAATCCTCTTCCGGGGTCATCTCCGGTATATCTGTATAACGGGCAAGCCCCTCGGTCATGGATGCCGACAATCCGGATATGGACAGTCGCCAGGCTTCCTTCAAGGTTGATGTATAGGCGGTATAGCCCTGCCGTTTGGCATACATGAGGACACGTTCCATCAACCAGTCTTCATTT
>CAZAHK010000098.1:0-12220 GCA_964484555.1 uncultured Desulfobacula sp. | reverse complement strand
TCCGTCAAAACCAGATCAAATCGATCCGGACCGGCCCTGAAGGCTTCAAGAGCTTCAATACTGCCGGTACGGGCGGTCACCCGGTATCCCAGCCGCTCCAGCACCTGTTGTTCCATGGTGATAATGGCTTGTTCATCATCCACCAGAAGAATGCTTTCATTTCCGACCGGTATGGGATCAGGGGTCAGGGTGTCCCGTTCTTCAAGTGTTTTTTGGATGACCGGCAGATACACATGGAATTCCGTGCCCTTACCCGGTTCGCTGTACACCTGGATGGCGCCCTTCATCCCGGCGACAATGCCGTGAACCACGGACAGGCCCAGTCCGGTTCCTTTTCCGTTTTCCTTGGTGGTAAAAAACGGGTTGAATATCTTTTCCCTGGTCTCTTTGTTCATGCCCATGCCGGTATCGGCCACAGTGAGGCAGGCATAGGCGCCGGGAGCCATATCCGGATTGATCCGATCCTCCTCACCCAGTTCAATTTCTTTCAGGCGGACAAAAAGGGTTCCGCCGTTCTCTTCCATGGCATGGAAGGCATTGGTGGTCAGATTCATGAGCAGTTGATGAATCTGGGTCGGGTCTGCGGTGACGGCGCCGCAGTCGGCCGCAAGTTCCTGACGGATGGAAATGGTGGTGGGGATGGTGGACCGGATGAGCTTTAAAACCTCTTTGACAATGGGCTGCATCTTCATGAGTTGTATTTCATTTTTTTCCTGACGGGCAAAGGCCAGAATCTGATGGACCAGGTCCCTGGCCCGCAGGGCGCCGGCATAGATTTCGGTCAGGCTGCTGCGGACGGGTCCGTCTTCCGGAATATCATCCATCAGCATCTCGGTATGGCCCACAATGGGAAACAGGATATTGTTGAAATCATGGGCAATCCCTCCGGCCAGGGTGCCGATGGCTTCCATTTTCTGGGATTGCCTCAGCTTTTCTTCCATCCGGATCTCTTGGGTAATATCCCGTTTCACTGCCACAAAATTGATGATTTTGCCGGCCGGATCAAAAACAGGGGAAATTGTGGCATCTTCCGTATAAAAAGAGCCATCCTTTTTTTTATTGGTCATTCTGCCGTTCCAGGTGGTTCCGGAAGTGATGGTCTCCCACATCCCGGCATAAAAGGAGTCCTCCTGGTGCCCGCTTTTCAGAATCCGCGGATTCTGCCCCATCAATTCCCGAGCCCCATAACCGGAAATCTTTTCAAAGGAAGGACTTACATATTCAATGGCCCCGTTGACATCTGTGATCACAATGCCTTCGGCCACCTGTTGAATGGCGGTCAGCAGGCGTTCACGATCCTTCTCCATCTGCTTTCGATCGGTGATGTCCCGGGTAATGGAAAGAATGACGGACTCATTTTTGATTTTCAATATCCGGGCCGACATGAGACCGGTCCGAATTTGCCCGTCCTTTGACCTGAACTCCGCTTCCAGGTTTTCCACCCCCCCGGATTTTTGTAACCCTGAGACCAGGCGGTCCCTGTCCCTTTCATCATTCCATATGTTCAGATCAAGGGAGGATTTTCCGATCACGTCTTCCCGGGAATACCCCATAATTTTCGTAAAGCCCTCATTGATTTCAAGATAGACCCCATCCTCAAGCCGGTTGATATTAATGGAATCCGGGCTTGTCATAAAGGCCTGTCGGAATTTATCATTGCTTGCCTGCAATTCGTTCCTGGTTTTCCGGAAATACACATAGGCATAACAGACCGTCAGGATAGCAGTTCCAGCGGCTGTAACAATGACCAATGGGATCAACCAGGGCATATGATGTCTCCTGTTTGTTTATGTTTTTAAGTTCTACATCATTTTTTTTTCCAGCGGTCGATTCGTTCAAAGGCCTCATTTGCCGCTTTGACGAGACTCTTCATATCCACCGGTTTTTTGAAATAATCGTCAAACCCGGCTTCCCGGCAGTCCGCCAGCTCAAAAAGGGAGGCATATCCGGTCACTGCAAATACAATGGCCATGGGCTTGTCTTTTTTGATCCGTTTGCACAGATCCATACCGTTCATCCCCGGCAGGTTCAGGTCCAGGAACATGACCATAATATCCTCCTGCTCCAGCACTTTGAGCGCCTCTTCAGCACTTTCAGCCGCCCGGACCTCGAACCCGGCCCTGGAAAAGGCCTGCTTTAAAAGGCTGACAATGGCCTTTTCATCATCTACCACTAGAATTTTCTTATCAGACATTATGACTCCTTTTCTTTGTCCAGATCATCGTTTTCATCTGAAGCTCCATTAATATCAATAATCTCACCGCTGAGATATTTTTTGGTTTTAAAGCGGGTGATGGACATGAGCTTGGTTGTAATGCGTCCCAACCGCTCCACCTGGGTTTTAATCTCCATAAGATTGAGCCTCTGAAGATGATCCTTGGGCAGGTCCTCCAGCAATAGATCCGAAAATCCCAGGATGGCCATCAGGGGCTGGTTTAATTCATGGCAGATCCCGCCGGTGGTTTTCAGCATGGCCGACAGTTTTTCTTTTTCCAGACGGATCTGTTCATGATGCTTTGCCTCGGTCATGTCTTCAATGGAAACGAGCACCACGTCTTCACGGTTCAGGGTCAGAGGCGAGGTGGAAATTCGAAGATGCCGTATCCCCAGTCCCTTGAAAGCCATGGTGGTTTCCACCCCGCTCAGGGGTCTTTTTTTATCCATGGTTTCATGGAGTGTTAGTCTTAATCCGCATTTCAGGCAGTCTTTGCCAAATCCACAGCCTTCCGGCACATCATCATGATGGGCACAGCCAAAGGCCTCTCCTGCGACAGGACCAATCAACCCGCTCCCATCCCTGTTCACAAACAGATAGGTTTTCTGGTTGGCCAGGGCCACCCGCCGGTTTTTATCAATAACGGCAATGGCCAGGGGCAGGGCCTCAATAATGTCCAGAAGACTTTCCGGGGTATAAGCATGTGAGCCTGTCATTTCATCCCTCCAAATAATTTCCACCGATTATTTCAGTGCGTGTCTTACAGCCTCCAGAAATTTTTCCTTTTGAACCGGTTTTTCAAGTACAGCGCTTGCGCCCAGCAATTTTGCCGTATTCAGATAACTTTCCGGAGTATTTCGGCCACCGCCGGATATGGCGATCACCGGAACACCCGGGTATTTTTTTTTTAATTCCATAATAACCTCCATGCCTTCTTTTTCAGGCATGATCAGATCGGTGATCACAAGGTCAACAGGGTCCTTGATAAACAGTTTCATCCCCTCTTTTCCATCTGAAGCGGTGATCACAAAAAATCCTTCCCTTTCCAGTATTTTTGACAATAGTGCTCTGATGGCCGGTTCGTCATCAATCACTAAAATTTTTTTCATTGGTTTTCCTTTTTCATGGCAGCGTTTTATCGGCAATGAATTCCTATTATGACAAATGGAATATTATTGGTCCAGGACTTCCCGGATTTTCTTTGCAAGAACCCGTATAATGACCGGTTTTAAAAGGATACCCCTGATGCCTATGGATTCAATGGTTGCTTCGGAAATGTTTTCGCTGAAACCGGTACATAAAAGGATGGGTATCCCGGGCCTGATTTTCAGCAGTTCACCGGCAAGTTTGTTTCCCGGCATCCCGGGCATGGCAAGATCGCAAATCACAAGATCAAACCGATGGGACCCGGTGCGAAACGCCTCCAGGGCCTCAATTGGGTTGGCGTGGGATTCTACCCGATACCCCAGCCGCTCCAGAACCTGTTTTTCCATGGTAATGATATCTTCTTCATCATCCACCAGGAGAATTCTTTCCGTTCCGCCGGGTATGGGCTCCTGGATCAGAGCTTCCGGGGATTCGGCAGCCTTCCGGATCACCGGCAGATAAACATGGATTTGAGTCCCCCGGCCCGGATCACTGTAAACCTGGACGGCGCCGCTCATGTGTTTGATAATCCCATGGACCACGGACAATCCCAGCCCGGTTCCCTTGCCCTGCACCTTTGTGGTAAAAAACGGCTCAAACATCCGGTCTATGATATCCCGGCTCATGCCTTTTCCAGTATCCGCCACCGTCAGGCAGGCATAGGAACCAGGCGCCATATCAGGATCTATCAGATCATATGCGCCGAGTTCTGCTTCTTTGAGCGTCACGGTCAGTTCTCCGCCGGTCTCTTCCATGGCATGAAAGGCATTGGTGGCCAGATTCATGATAATCTGATGAATCTGCGTAGGATCTCCGGTGATCACCCCACAGTCGGGACGGATGTCCTGACGAATGGCAATGGTGGCCGGAATCGTGGAACGGATCAGTTTCATGGCTTCTTTGATAATCGGCTGGATTTTTATGATTTTCAATTCACTTTTCCCCTGGCGGGAAAAGGTCAGGATCTGATGCACCAGATCCCTGGCCCGCATTGCGCCGGAATAAATCTGATCCAGGCTGTCCCGGAACGGGCTTCCTTTGGGACAGTCATCCATTAAAAGTTCCGTGTGACCGATGATGGGAAAAAGGATATTGTTAAAATCATGGGCAATGCCGCCAGCAAGAGTGCCGATGGATTCCATTTTCTGGGCCTGAGATAGTTTTTCTTCCGTTTCAATCTCATGGCTGATGTCCCGGAAGACCAGGACCACGCCGATGAGTTGGCCGTCGCTATCCTTTATAGCAGCGGCAGAATCGGAAATCCGATATTCCTTTCCGTCTTTTGAGATCAGAATGGTATGGTTGGCAAGCCCCACCGTCAACCTATTCTTTAAGACTCTTTCAACCGGATTGTCCACTCGCTCCCGGGTTTCTGCATTGATGATACAAAAGACCTCTTCCAGAGGTTTTCCCAGAGATTCATCCTGCTGCCGGCCGGTGAGGGATTCCGCCACCGGGTTCATGAGCGTGACAAAACCCTTGGCATCCGTTGAGATAACGGCGTCGCCAATGGCCTTTAAGGTTGTGCTGTGGCTCTCCAGGGCCTGCCTCAGGACGGATTCGGATTGATAGAGTTTTTGAAATTCAACCTTTTTTTCCCGTTGCCGGATCACCAGGCCCACGGCACCGATGAGAAGGGTCAGGCCGATGATCAGCAACAGCAGAAGAAAAGACCGTAAATGCCATTCGGAAAATGCTTCCTTCCTGTCGATCTTGGCAATCATGAACCAGGGAGAATCCGGTATGGGGAGGATGACGGCTGAAACGTCCATCCCGCGATAGTCTTTGCCCTCTGCATATCCTTGTTTCCCCTGGGCCGCCATCACGGCGACGGAATCTCTCCGGGTCAGAGGAATCCGCAGGTTTAAGGCGGCACCCGGTTGATAGCGAAGATCGTTCAAAAAAAGCACATGGTCATTGTCGCGCTGGACAAGAAGGGTCTCGGCCGTCTTTTCAGCCGTGGGCCAGGATTGGATCAGGGGAGACAGAAACCTTGTTGTATCGGTGATCAGCACAAGCGCACCGATAGCCGGGGATTCCGGACCTTCGTCTACAAAAAGCGGTGCAACAACGGTACTGTGAATGGATGCATCCTTGGGTTCTCTGTGCAGATCTAGAAAAACAGATTTTCTTTCGCCCAGCACTGTTTCCAGAACAGGCAGGTATCCTTTGTGAGCATCCAGGGTTCCGGAAAGGCTCAAAAGTTCCCTGCCTTCCAGGGATACCAGGATGATATCATCATAATCATGCTGGTCGGCAATGCTCCGGAACCGAAAAAGATTATCCTTGCGGTTCTCTTCACTGGGATCTGCCAGAAACCGGGGTACGCTGAGCCGTAAAAAAGCGGAAAAAAGTCCGGCATCCTTCAGGTTATCCCTGCGCCAGTCCGTGATCTGATCCGCCTTGAGCCCGGCAATGACGGCCAGTTTCTTTTCCACCTCCCTCTGCATGGCCTTTTCCTGGGATTGATAAAGAAAGATCCCGCCGGATAAAAGAATAATCAGTGCCAGGACGAGAAAGAATCGTGCATGGGAATCGAAAAATGATATAATTCCACTGATATTTTTAATTTTCATTTTATATGGGTTTTCCTTTTTCAACCATTGTCAACTGCCCAGCAACATCACAAGCGCTTCTGCCAATTCATTTTTCGTTACCGGTTTCATGAGGATTTTATCCGGCTTTGTTCCTGTGGCCTTTTGATTTAAGATCGTTTCATTAAACCCTGAACATAAAATCACCGGGATATCCGGTCTGATTTTTTTGATCCCGGAGATGAGTTTATCCCCTGTCAGATCCGGCATGGTCAAATCGGTGATGACCAGATCAAAGCGTCTGGGATCTGATTGAACAAGTTCCAGGGCCTTTAAGCTGCTGTTTTGACAGGTTACCCTGCACCCCATCCGGGTCAGGGCCTGATCCAGCATGTTCAGCACAGCCTCTTCATCATCCACCACTAGAATATTTTTATTCATGGGGGCCGGCATTGCCCCCATGGCCTTGACTGCGGCATCCTCACCCTTGGGCATGATCCGCGGCAGGTAAATGGAAAATTCGCTTCCCCGGCCGACCCCGGTCTTTACCCCGATTTCACCCCCCAGTTTTTTGACGATGCCGTGTACCACGGCCAGACCTAAGCCGGTCCCCTTTCCTCTGACCTTGGTGGTGAAATAGGGCTCGAAAATTCTTTTCCGGGTCTGTTCGTCCATGCCTGACCCGGTATCGGCAATTTTAAGGCAGACATAGAATCCCGGTTCTATTCCAAGGTCGTGAATGTCCTCCTTTTCCACTTCAATTTCCGATAGATCCACTCTTAATTCACCCCCATTTTCCTCCATGGCATGGAGGGCATTGGTAATGAGATTCATGGCCACCTGGTGGATCTGGGTGGGATCAGCCATAACCAGCCCGATCTTGTCCGGGATATGGCTGATGATTTTGATGGTGGAAGGCAAAGAGGCTCTGGCCAGCTTTAACGCTTCCTTTAAAATCAACTGGATTTTCAAAGGATGGGCCGCCTGCTCCGTATCCCGGCTGAAGGTCAGGATCTGCTGCACCAGGTCCCTGGCCCTGAAGGCCCCGCTTAAAACCGATTTCATGGATTCCCGAAGCGGGCTGTCTTTGGGCAGATCCTCCAGGATCATCTCAGAAAAGCCGATGACCGGAAACAGAATATTGTTAAAATCGTGGGCAATTCCGCCGGCAAGAGTTCCGACGGCCTCCATTTTCTGGGACTGCCGGAGCCTGGATTCCATTTGCTTTTGGTTTTCTTCAAGCTTTATCCGTTTCTCCAGCTCTTCTTTCATCCCTTCAAACAATCTCGCATTATCCTTGGCAAGGAACGCCTGGTCCGATAACCGGTTGGCGATCAAAAACAGGGTTTTTGAAATATTTTTAAACTGGTCCAAAGGCATCACCGTGACTTCTTCCAGGGCTTCGGCAAATTCATCCGGGTCTGCACCAATGGTATGGGTATATTCTTTCACCCGTGCCATATCCATATCCGGGGTGCGGACCTGACCGATAAGCCAGTTGGCAATATGCTTTCCACCGACATGGATGCTGACGCCGGCATCCCAGAGTCCGCCGCTGAGGCAGGGCTGAATCACCGGACCCTGTTCATGATACCGGCCTATGATGCGGTCTGACTGCATGCAATTGAAAAGCCCTTTTTCGGTTTTGCGGATAATATCCATGCAAAGCCTGCAAAAATTACTGGGCTTTGTAATGGGCAGGCCATCGACATCGGTGATGATGGAAGCGACGCCGGTGGCCGCAGCAAAAGAATCTTGAATTTCCTGGATCTCCTCCAGGTCAAAAAGGGAATCAAAGGAGGGAATATCCGGATTTAAATGTGATGGTGTCATAGGGTTCCCTTCTGTTTATACTTTCTTTTGATATCCGCTGGGTAAAATGGTGGTCAAGGGGTGGGCAAGCCCGTTAAGGCTTTCGGACAGGCCCACAAAAAAACACCCCCCTGGTTTTAAGGCCCTGCAAAGACGGTCCACAACCCGTTGCCGGGTCTGGGCATCAAAATAGATCATCACGTTTCTGCAAAAAATAATATCAAAGGCATCCTGCGGCGTGTCCGACAAAAGATTAAATTTATCAAAGGTCACCCGTTGCCGGACCTCCGGTTTGATCCTTACGTAACCCTTCCATTGGTCCTGGCCCTTTTGGAAATACGTGCGAAGCATGGAAGGGGGAACCTGCTTTACCCGATCCTCCGGATAAACGGCCCGCCGGCCGAGATCCAGCATGGAATCGGAAACATCCGACGCAAAGATGCTGAATGAAAATCCGTTGGCCATGAGTTGAACCGCAATGGAATAGGCTTCTTCTCCGCTGGATGAGGCGGCGCTCCAGATCTTGAGGGGTTTGGTTTTCTCCAAAGTCCGGATGATGTATTCGCAATGTTTGTTTTCCCGGAAAAAAAAAGTATGGTTGGTGGTGACGGCATCAATAAATTCATTGAATTCATCCGGGTCCGCCGATATGAGATCCATATAGTCGGAAACAGAGGACATGCCCTTGATCCGCAATCTTTTGGAAAGCCTGGCCACCAGAAGGCTGTATTTTTTTTCATTGAGAACAATACCGGTTTCCTGATAAACGATTCTGGCAAGTTTCTGATGCTGTTCTCGGCTCAGTCGGGTTTCAGAATTCATAAACGAATCCGCTTTTCATTTAAAGGGTTTCCAGAATAGATACGGCTTTGGCCGCAACCGTGTGGATATCCTGGACATAATCGACAGCTCCCACGGCAATGGCTTCCTTGGGCATCCCAAACACCACGCTGGATCGTTCATCCTGGGCAATATTCACAGCCCCTGCATTTTTCATATCCAGCATGCCGGCAGCCCCGTCTTTTCCCATGCCGGTCAGGATAATGCCCAGGGCATTGGCCCCGGCATACCGGGCCACGGATTTGAACAGAACATCCACGGCCGGTCTCTGGTAATGGACCAGGGGGCCGGTCTTGACTTCTACATAATACCTGGCCCCGCTCCTTTTGAGCAGCATATGATAATTTCCGGGGGCGATGAGCACCTGGCCCGTGGTCACAGTGTCACCATTTTCGGCCTCTTTGACGGTCATGGGGCAGAGTTCGTTCAGCCTTTCGGCAAAGGATGCGGTGAACTGGGCCGGCATGTGCTGGACCACCACCACCCCCGGTGTATTCCGGGGCAGCCGCATCAGCACCTGTTTGATAGCTTCGGTGCCTCCGGTGGAAGCGCCGACGGCAATAATCTTATGGGTGGTGGCCGACAGGGCTTTTGATTCAATGATGCCTTCTGCCGGGCGTTCAACCGTCCGGGAATTGACAGATTTCAGCTTTGCCCCGTAAACGGCCCTGATTTTTTCCGCCAATTGCAGGCTCATATCCCCCACGGAATAGGCTTCACCAGGCTTGGAAATGACTTCCAGGGCCCCCAGGGAAAGGGCTTCAAGGGCAAGCTTACTCCCTTTTGTGGTCAGGGAACTGACAATGATGACCGGAAGCGGGTAATACTGCATCAGCTTCTTTAAAAAGGTAATGCCGTCCATGCGGGGCATTTCAATGTCAAGGGTGATCACATCCGGCTTGAGCTTGACGATTTTCTCCCTGGCCACATAGGGGTCCGGCGCCGTTCCCACGACTTCGATTCCCCTCTGCCGGGACAATTGCTCGGAAAACACCTTTCTGACAATGGCGGAATCATCCACCACCAGCACTTTGATATTCCTGGGCATAACTCTCCTACCTCTTCTTGATTTTCATCACCCCAGGGTGATGTGAACGGCCATTTCCGGCCCTGTGGTCTTAATGATCAGGGCTCCTTCCGTCTCAGGAAATTGTGTTCCGGGAACCAGCTTTGGAATACTCAGTTCAAAGGGAACAGCGGACTTTACCTTTCTCAAGGCATTGCCGGCCATCATGTTCACGGCTTCCGCCAGGGTGCCGTCTAAAAGGTCCTCGCCCATGGCTTCGCCTGATTCTCCCATGAAATTTTCCGCCATTTCCATAAGGAGCTGCTTTGGCACCAGCAGAAAAACGCTGCCGGAACAGTCTCCTGAAAAATCAAGCCGGCAGGCTTTGCCCTGTTTGCCTTTTAAGGCCTTTATCTGCTTAAGCGCCGGTTCTTCCACAAATTCGACCGGCAGGAAAAACATGGTTTCCATGACCTCAGAAATCGAGGTTTTCATTGCCGTCAAGATCGCCTTCATCATAACTCGCCTCCCCAAGAAATTTCACGATTAAATCCCTGATAGCCTCTGCCGTAAAAGGTTTTGCAAGGTACCCGACAGCGCCGCCCTCCATAAAATCCCTGATCCTGGATTCATTTCCCTCCGTTGATATCACCACCATGGGAATGGTGTTTAAAAGCTCGTCCGCTTTGACGGCCCGGATCAATTCAAGTCCGTTCATGACCGGCATATTATGGTCGGTCAGGACCATATCCACCCAGTTGTTTTTCAGCAGGGTCAGGGCTTCCTTCCCATTGGCCGCTTCCAGAAATTCAGATTTTCCATAGCCGGCCGCCCGGATGGTTTTCTTAATCACGGACCGCATGGGCAAAGAATCATCAACAATAAGTATTGAATATGACATGTGTGTTTTCCCCGGTTTTAAACGATATGTAATAAATTTTCGATTTCCTGCATATTGGCGCCATAGTCTGCAATGATCAGGGCCAGATCATCGGCATTAAGCCCCAGCTCCCGGAGGGTCTGATCCTTGAACCGGTAAGCCAGACCGTCGGAGCCGACCCCGACCCCGATCATCATGCAGATACAGTCGGCCAGATACACCACGGCCACCTCTTTGTCCTTGATCATGGTTTCGTCGGACAAGTGATGGTGCCGGATGATCTTTACCATTTTGGGGCTGAATTTCCAGGTTTTGGCAATCATGGCCCCAAGCTCCGCATGATCGATTCCCAGGAGTTTTTTTTCAGCTTCCCGGAAACTCAGATTTTCTTTCTCCACCAGATCCAGGATCTTGTGCCGGACCCTGGCCACATATTTTTCCAGGATGATTTTACCGATATCCTTGACCAGGGCTGCGGTAAAAATCGTATTTTTATTGACCAGCCCCAGCTTTGCCGCCATCTGTTTGGCAATCACGGCCGAAGACACGGAATAGCGCCACATTTCCCCTTCTTCCAGGCCATAGCCGCCCTGGCTGCCGGAAAAACTGGCGGCGCCGGATTTGAGCAATACCAGTTCAATCACCTGGTCCGTCCCCAGCATGCTCACCGCGTCCTTGATGGACTCTGCCGGATGTTTCAACCCGAAATAGGCTGAATTACAGGCTCTCAGCACATTTGCCGTCATGACCGGATCATACTGGATGACATTGGCAATGTCTTCCATGGAACTGTCGGGATTGTCCACAACTTCCAGAAGCTGATGGGTCACGGCAGGAATGGGCTTCAAATTCTGAATCTCAGCCAGAAGATACTGAAGGGAAGTCATATTTTCACCTCCTGGGAACCCGATGTTTTGACATAAATGTCTCCTGTCCCGATCTCAAGCCTGACGGTCCGGTTGGTGTTTCCGCCCACATCCTGCTTATGGATGATGACATTGTTTTTGAAAAACATCTTTTTCAAGGCCATGTAATTCCTCTTGCCGATATTAAAAAACCCTTTCTGATCAAGGATTTCTGCTCCGCCGGCCACATAAATTTTAATCCGCGCCTTGACCGCCCCCAGTTGATAGGCCGTCTTGAACAGAATGGGAATCCCGGTATCGGCAAACATGAAGGGCCGCGACGCCGCCTTTTCCTTGTCTATGGAAGATTCCGGCAGCATATAATGCAGCATTCCCCCCACCCTCACTGCCGGATCATAGAGTACGAGCCCGATGCAGGACCCCAGAGAATAGGTGATCACCGATTCCGCCGGGTTATTGCTCACCTTCATATCTGCTACGCCAACAATCTGTTTCATTGGTCCTTCCTTTTATCCGCGCTGTCTTTTATCAACATGAATGGTTCGATTTTAAACATCATCCCTCCTGGGCAATGGAAAAGATGCCGTGGATATCCAGAATCAGCCCCACCCGGCCGTCGGACAGGATGGCGCCCCCGGCAATCCCCTTGATGGTTTCTAGGCCGGTCCCAAGGCTTTTGATGACATATTCGTCCTTGCCCAGCAGTTCATCAATGAGAAGGGCTCTTTTTTCATCCTTGGATTCCACCACCACCACCAGGCAGTCCTGAACCGGCTTCTTCCCCTTGCCGCTCTTAAAGATCTCGCTGAGCCGGATCAGGGGAATCAGATTTCCCCTGTCTTTTACCATCTCACCCTTGCCTTCCACGGTAAAATAATCGGTTGGTCCGGGTTTAAAGGCTTTCTGTACGGCCGTGGTGGG
>CAZAHK010000097.1:14351-15107 GCA_964484555.1 uncultured Desulfobacula sp. | reverse complement strand
TCTTGCGCGTCCCCCGCCGCCCCATCTTTTTTAAGGTGATGAGGCCTGCCGCATCTATATCCATCCCCATGATACCGGCCTTGCTCTGCTTTACTTTTTCAAGCTTTTCAAACAATTCCCGGTCGGCCCAGGGCTTGATAAAGGGGATACCGTGGCCGTCGGCCCGGCGGATGACATCCAGGGCGGTTTCATGGATAAAATCCGGAACCCCGTCCCCTGTGCATCCCATGATTCCCTTTTCCCGGCACCCGAAAATAATGGACCGGATATAGTCCTCCTCGGAAATACCCCCTCCCATATTAAAGGACACCCCGCCGATGGGGGCGGCCAGGACGGGCAGGGAAAGCCTTTTCCCGAGAATGGAAACCGAGGTGTCCGGTTCGGTCACGTCATGGATCAAACGCATATTGAACCGGATTTCTTTTAAAGCCGTCACATTTGCCTTGAAGGAAGAGGCGGTTCCAAGGCCTCCCATGCCGGGAACTTCACCGGCGCAGGCAAAGCCGTCACACACTTTGCAGACCCGGCAATAGCCTTTCATGGATTTTCTTGCAGTCTCATATATGTCTTTCATTTCTTTGCCTTTCTTTTTCTACGCTTGAATATTATATGGATCCGGTGATTTCTTCGGCTTCACTGATGCAATACATCAGGTGCCGCGGCGACTTGGCATCGCCGATAAGATGAAATTTGGCCCGGACCTTTTTTTCCAGATCCTTTGCATCCCGGATGGGGCTATGTTTTTCAGAAATGACC
>CAZAHK010000097.1:2719-14341 GCA_964484555.1 uncultured Desulfobacula sp. | reverse complement strand
GAAGGAAGAAGCGGCCCCAAGCCCCCCCATGCCGGGGACTTCACCGGCGCAGGCAAAGCCGTCACACACTTTACAGACCCGGCAATAGCCTTTCATCAATTTTCTTGCGGTCTCATATATGTCTTTCATTCCTTAACCTTCCTTTTTTCTACACTTGAATATTAAACCGATTTGGCGATTTCCTCGGCTTCGCTGATGCAATACATCAAATGCCGCGGCGACTTGGCATCGCCGATAAGATGGAATTTGGCCCGGCTCTTTTTTTCCAGGTCCTTGGCCTCCCTTATGGAGCTGTGTTTTTCAGAGATGACCACGGCATCAAAGCCCGTCAGGGTCATATCCTCATCATTGGCTTTAAAAACCGCCCCGTCATCGGTGAACTGCCGGATGGACACATTTTTATACAGGGTGACCCTGCCTTTTTTAAGGCGCTCCCTCAGATAATAGCGGTCATTGCTGGACATTTCCTCGGCAAAGCTCTTTTTCCGGTTCAGCACCACCACCTTTTTTCCCTGGTCTGCCAGAAAATCCGCCGTGATGAGACCTGTCATGCCGCCGCCCAGGACAATAATGTTTCCCCCGATATTTTCTTTACCGGCCAGGACATCCACAGAGGTGGCCAGGTTCATTTTTGACTGGAAAAGACCTTTGATCACCGGCATCTCCGGCATGGACCCGGTGGCCAGGATCACATGGTCCGGGTTCACCTCACGGATCAGATCAAGGGAAAGGGCTGTGCTATAACGGGTTTCAACCCCCAGGGCGCCTATTTCTTTTCTGAAAAAATCCAGGATATCATTGAGTTCCCCCCGGCCCGGGGCCTTGGCGGCCAGGGACAGGAGCCCGCCAAGGGCCTCTTTTTTTTCACAGACCACCACCGTGTGGCCTTTAAGCGCAAATTGCCTTGCAGCGGCCAGCCCGGCAGGGCCTGCGCCTGCGATCAGAATCCTCTGAATCCGGGAGGGCGGTTTTTCATCTTTAAGCTTATATTCTCTTCCCACATCCGGGTTCACCACGCAGGACCCCGGCTCCTTGGCCAGCACGGCATGGATACATCCGAGGCAGCAGCCGATGCAGGGACGGATTCTGTCAAATTCGCCTTTTTTGGCTTTTTCGGGGTAATGGGGGTCGGCCAGAAAAGACCGGCCAAAGGCCACCATATCGGCCTTGCCTTCCCGGATAATGGCTTCGGCATGTTCCGGATATTTGATCCGGCCCACGGTAATCACAGGAATCTGCACATGTTTTTTAACTTCTTCGGCCAGGTGGACAAAACACCCATGGGGGGTATACATGGACGGGATGGTCAGTTCGGTGGACCCGTAAACCCCGCCGGATACATGCAGATAGGCGGCCCCCGCCTTTTCCAGCAGGGGAGCAAGCTGCACCGTGTCTTTGAGTTCCCATCCGTTTTCGATATAATCGTTTCCATTGATGCGGATGCCGATGGGAAAATCCTTGCCTGTTTTTCCCTGGATATTTTCAATGATGTCAAACAAAAACCGGGACCGGTTTTCAAAGGACCCGCCATATTCATCGGTCCGGATATTGGAATTGGGTGCTAAAAACTGGTTGATCAGGTAACCGTGAGCCCCGTGAAGCTCCACAAAATCAAACCCGGATTCCCGGCATCGCCGGGCCGAATCTCCGAAACAGGAGACCAGTTCTTTTATTTCAGGAATTTCAAGTGCCCGGACCTCACCCTTCACCACGGCCGGTGCCGGGATGGCGGAAGGGGCCACTTTTTGGGGCAGATAGGACTGGCGGCCGCCGTGCATGAGCTGGACCCCGAAAAGGATCTCATATTTTTTAACCCGTTGAACCATATCTCTCAAGGCCGGGATGCAGTCATCCGTATACATCTGGGGAAGATCCGGCAGCTCCTGGCCGCCCGGGTGGACGCTGCCGCCGCCCACCAGCATCATGCCCACCCCGCCCTTTGCCCGTTCCACAAAATATTCCACAAGCTGATCCGTAACGCAGCAATTTTCATCCACACCGAAATTAATGCTCATGGCCGACATGAGAAGCCGGTTTTTCGAATTCAGATTTCCGATCCGTATGGGGCTGAAGAGGTTTGAAAGCATGGGGTTTCCTTCCTTTTGAAGGTTCAATTGACTCATGAAGAGATCCAGAGCGCCAGTATAAGCGAATTATACATTCCCTCACAAGTTTTTTTATAAAAATATGAAAATTTTTACCGTTTATTTCCCTGAAAGGTCCTCCAGAACCTCTTTTATGAATTCTTCAAATTCCGAAACGGCTTTTTTGTCCCGGATAAGGGAACGGCCCGTAACCGCCTTGAAATATTTCGCACAAACCATTCTCTGAGAGGATGTGAACCCTGTGGAATATCCCTTTTTGGGGCCGGCCTTATTTTCTTTGACCTCTGTCATGTCCCTTCTGCCGTGGGGCCGGTGAATGATATAGGAATAATAGATCAGGGCCCGGTCGATCAGGATATACAGAAACTGGAGATTTTTAAGGGGTCCCAGCGAAAGCCGGTCACCTCCCAGGCGGATGCCGCGGGACCGGCTTTTCGTCATCTTTTTTCCGCTGAACAGGGCTGAACCGGCCCCCAATATCCCGCCAATGGCGGTAAAAATCCCAAAGGTATGACCGGCGGCGGCCGTATCAATGACGGCACCCATGGTTCCGCCCAGAATGGCCCCGGCTGCGGCAAGCTGCTCCGTTGTCAGGCCCAGAAGCTCCCAGGTCTGTTTTGAAAACAGATCATGGTTGAGAATGGAATAGTCCGGCAGGTGATATTCAAATAAATGATGCTTGAACAGGGACCGGATTTTTTTAAACATACCTTCCTCAAATTTCTTGATGTGGGTCTGGTATTTTTCATTGAGCCGTTCTTTGAGCGTCTCAAGGTCACCCTCCTCTGTCACGGGTTCGGAAAGGGAAAAAGACAGGCTCTGCTCCAGAGCCCGGCAAATGGCGGCACAGGCCAGATCATTTCTTTTCCGCTGATCCGCATGAAAGGCCGCAATGACATCGGACAGGCGCTGTTCCCATTCCTGGTCAATGGCTTTCAGGCTTTCCAGCATTTTAATACGCTCCATGAAATCCGCCGTATTGGAATTAAAGATGCGGATGGCATTAAAATGCTTGCGGAATTCGTTTCTCCAGTCCAGGGTATAATCTTTTTCATGGGTCTTGGAATTGATGACGGCCATCCTGGGACGGCCGGTGAGCCTCAAGATCTCCATTTCCGCCAGATCATCATCCCGGACCGGGCGGGACCCGTCCACCACATAAATAATGCCGGCGCCCCTGGCCACGGGTTTTAAAAGTTCACAGTCATCGGCATAAAAGGGATCATTTTCAAAGGTTTGGATAAAGGATTCGACAATGTGTTCAGGATTTCCCTCATATTTTCTGAACCAGGCCAGGGTCTGTTTGGGCACCTGGAATCCCGGCGTATCCACAAACCGGATGATGTCTTTTCCGTCGATTTTGACCGTGTAAGCAGTTGATTCCGTGGTTTCCCCAGGTATCCGGCTGACCCTGATCCGGTCATCCTCGGTCAGGGTGGAGACCACAGATGATTTTCCTTCATTGGGATGGCCCAGTACGGCGAATTCAGGGACGGGCTGGGGAAACTGATCCATTAGGCCATCCTCATGACGGTGATCCCCGGATCTTCAAGCGTGACGACTGCCTTTTTCCAGGTTTCAAAATTAACATCGGTTTTTTCCACACCCAGGTTTTCCGGCCCGGCGCCCCCTGTGAGCAGTATCCACAACTGCATTTTTTCCGGCATCACGGATTTAAGCGACCGGATATAATACAGAAGCCCCCGGATGGGCGGCTGCCAGACCTCATACACAAGGACAACCTGTTCGGCAGAACTGTTTTTGATCCGGACGAAGATCTCCCTGTCCTGGTCCGGATCAAAGCCGGCCTTGATCCGTTCCCGGACATCCAGAAAAAGACCGGCCCGCATGTGGCTTTCAATCTTTTCCATGGCTGCATCGGAATACACCGTCTGCGGGGCAAGGATCAGGGCGCTTTGAACAGGGATGCCGGCGGCCTGGGTGAAATCGCCAGCCTGGGCCGGATTCTGCCCAGCCTGGAGATCTTCTCTGTGAATCGGGGCCAGGGCAGAACCTCTTATTCCCGGGAAGTCTTTTGGGCTTTCTATATCCAGATTCCGTGACTGCATCCGGATCAGCAATTGCCTGAAAATAGGACGATCCGGGTCAAAGCGGCGAAGAACATGATGCTGGGCCAGGAGTCCGGTAACCAGCAAAGCCCCCCGGGGAAGGACGGCATAAAAGAGGATGCCCAGGCAGAGAAAGGGCCACCAGGAAACCAGATCCCGGGTGGCCAGAACCGCAATCCCTTCCTTGAGAATGATCCTGGACCCTTCAATCTGGGCAAGGTTCGGGTGAGCCAGCGTTTCCGGCATGAACCAGGACCAGGGAAGGGCCATCCGGGAGACCAGGTCGTAGACGCTTTGGCTGGTGGTCATGAGGGTGGACTGCCAGCCAAAGGCCATATCGCTGACAATGACCCTGAAAAAAGTTCCGCCAAGGGCTCCCAGCGTAAAACAAAAGGCAAACACCGAGGTCAGGATAAAAATCGGCCAGAAAAAAAGCGCCTGAAATTCCCGGTTTTTCATCCGGAAGAGGGCTGCGGTATATTCCAGGGAATCCCGCCCCTTTCGAAATAACCGTGAATTTACTTTTTTCAGCATCCCGGGCAGACCGTAAAAAAACAGGAAAGACACCACGGTATGCACCATTGAATTTTTGAACCCTTTTTCGGACCTGATCTTCATGCGCCGGCGGAAAAGAAAAAAAACCGTGACAAGAATGAGAATCCCCTGGAGGACAATGAACAAAAAAGCAAAAAGCGCCACATTGACGGGTCTTGTGCCGTGATAGGCAAGAAATGACCAGGCCAGGGAAAGACCGGAAAAAACACCCAAAAAAATCAGGGCATATATCATAAACGAATAAAGGGAAGAGAAGACGGTTCCGGGCAGAAGGATCACTGCTTTTTGCCCGTCTTCCCCACAAATATCCTGTCTTCTGGCTTCAAGCCATGAGCGCAACACCGCCTCAGGGGTCCGGCAGGTCTCCCTGCATTGCCGGTAGATCCTCCGGTCCCGGTCATCCCTCAACCGGATCTCTTTTTCCGATTCAAGGGCCTCATCCCGGCTCACCAGATAATCCAGATCAATGATATCTTTTAATGTGATGGCCATGGTTTGGTTTCGTTTTAAAAGATCAGGGTTTGATATTCGGATTCCGGATCTTTTTATAATAGGAATCGGCCTGGTAAATCGCTGCCAGGGGGTTATGGCCGGTTACCCGGTCCTTTACCGCCAGAACCGTTGTCGGGATATCGGTAAATTTTAAAAACAGGGTATCATGCCCCACGCACAGGCCTAAAAGGATATTGAAATCCGTCTGTTCATAGTTCAGGGCCTTGGCCTGGAAAATAGGATTGCACATGGCCTCGTCGGTTCCCTTAAAAATTTTTTCATCATCCGAGATGCCGATGATTTCCTTGGAGGTGTTCCCGGCCTTGCAGCAGACAGAGGCTACTTCAAATCCATAGGCTTTCAATACCTCTTCAACGGTCTTGGCTTCCTTTGAAAGCCCCAGGCAAAAGGCAAGACCGATGCGCTTGTATCCCATTTTCAAGGCGAATTCACAGGTTTCGACCATCCGGGTCTTGCAGGGCTGCATGACATAGGGCTGCTGGTCCCGGTTGGCATAGCATTCCGCCTCCTGCAAAGAGGCATTATACGCAAATTTTTTGACATCCTCCGGCCCATAGGCCTGGTTGGCTTCGGCCAGCACCTCTTTTCGCGTCAAGGTGGGACATCCTTTATACGCCTTGCCCTGATCCGAAAAACAAAGCCTCTCCGGAATATCCAGTTCACAGGATGCACAGGCAGGCGATGGTTTCTTTTTTTTATCCGTCATTGTTTCCTCCCATCATTAAATCGGCAAATCTGTTTTAAAAGATGTATGCGAACTTCTCCCAACCGTCAAGAAAGGATTTATAAAATCAGAAGAATGCCTTGCGCATTTCTGCCCGGCACTGCCGGTTAAAAGGTATATCCCATGGAAAAATGAAAGCTGCCCGGGCTTTCATGGGGCTCGGGGTCAAGCTTATGGCCGTACATAAATCCAATGGGGCCCACCGGGGTCATATATCTCAGGCCGATGCCGACCGAATCCCGGAAAGATTCCGAAATAGCGGGGTCCTGGGTCATGGCAACGGTTCCGATATCATAAAAAAGACTCAGGTCGAGGTTCATTCCAAGATCATACCGGGCTTCCAGGGACCCGAGGACGGATTCCCGACCGCCCTTTGCCTGTCCGGCGCCATCGGTTCTCAAAAGGTTTTCATCAAATCCCCGGACCGTGGAAGCGCCGCCCAGATAAAACAATTGATCTTCAGGAATACGGGTGTTGCCGCCATAGGGCTGGATAAATCCGTATCGGCCCCGGACGGCTAACGTGAGGGATGGAACAGGCGTATAATAATAACGGCCTTCCGCCTGATATTTGATATAATCATCCAGGTCATTTTCAATTCCCTTGGAAATATCCAGGCTCACCGTTGAAAAAATCCCTGTCGTGGGCCTGATATTGGAATCCGTTGTTCTAAAAACCAGGCCGGGGCTGGTGATAAAAATAGTTCTGGCGCGGTAGGATTCTTTTTCCAGTTCCGTGAGGACCCGGGAGGTTGAGGCATATTGTTCCCTGTCCTCATAAATGAACCCCAGGTTGGCCGTCAGTTTCCGGTCCAAAAACGGCCTGGAAAAGTCCTGGGAAACCCCGGCCATACGGGTTCCAAAGTCTTTGTTGAATTCTTCCCGGTCCTCGGCAAACAGCCTTGTGGTTGAGGCGGTCATGGTCGATAAAAACCTTGGCTCCGTGAGGGATGCATCTAATTTATAACCGACCTGGCTCATCTCGGACTCTGCTTTGGCATCCAGGTTTCGACCCATAAAATTCCGGTCCCCGGCAAGGGCGGTGACATAAGCATGGCGCTCCGTATCAAATCCGACACCGGCTTCAACGGCATAGGGCTTTTTTTCCGTTGTTTCCACCACAATATCCACTTCCTCGTCTTTGCTTTTAAGTCCGACGGGAATCAGCCGTGCAGAATCAATGGCGTTAACGGCGATGACCTTTCTTTGGCTTTCAAGCAGGGCTGAAAGCAAAAGGGGCTCTCCTGGGCGGATTTCCATTTCATTGGACAAGATCTTCTCCTTTGTCCTGAAATTGCCCGAATAAAAAATTTGTCCGATTTTGACCCTGGGGCCTTCCGTGACGTCATAGGAAAGACCGGCCCTGGACCCGTCCTGGGAAAATACGGTCTGTGCTTTAACAACGGCATGGGGATAACCGGCCTCGGAAATTTTCTCTTGAAGCGCTTTTTCATCGGTTTCAACCATGGCGCCGGCAAAGCCCATGTCCGGCTTCAACTGCATCATCGACAGGGCCATATCCGGAGAAAAGGCCGTCAATCCCCTGACGTCAATTTTATCCACCCGGGTTTGACCTCCTTCCTCTATCAGGAGCCGGATCTCAACTGAATTCCGGCCTTTTTGATCGGAAGAAGAGTCCTTCTGAATTTTGATCTCTTCGTCCACACGGATTTTATTAAACCCTTTGCCATGATAAAGCGCAATAATGGCCCGGATATCTTCATCCAGGAGGTCAGGCACATAAGAACCTGATCTGACCATGCCCTCCGGCCGGGTCAAAAGGGTTTTCAGAATTTCATTTTCCGGAACAAATTTATTCCCGGAAATTTCAAGCTTTGTCACCCGGTATGGGCGGCCTTCCTCAATCTTCAGGGTCACGTGGCGGTTCAATGGGGCCACAGGATCGTCATCCTTTATGTGGAATTCAATGACGGCATCCGGGTATCCGTTCTCCCCATAAAGCCGTTTCAGGTTACGGACAGCCCTTCTGATGCCGAAATTATTTTTATTGCCGGTTTTGAATATATGGCGGATCTCTTTTTTCAATGTAAAATCAAAAAAATGATCATTGCCCTGGAAAGAAACATCGTATTTAGGGCCTTCCTGAATATGGAAAAAAATATCCAGTTTCCTTCCGGCCTCATCTCTGACGGTTTCGGCATCCACCCGGACATCGGCAAATCCCTTCTGCCGGTAAGCCGAAACAATGGTCCGGATATCCTCATTCAAATCTTTCCGGACAAAGCGGCTAGCCCCGGCAAACAGGACCGAGGCCTTCCATGTATTGATGCGCAGTTTCAAGACGGTATCGGAAATATTCCGGTTCCCTTTAAATTCAACTCGATCAATTTTAAAATAGTCTTTTTTCTCGATATCCACCCGGATCGTGTAATTCCCGTCTGCTTCATCCTTTTGGGCAAAGAGTTTAACCCGGGGGGCCGTATATCCCTCTTCCTTGAACAGATTTGTCACCCTAAGGACCTGCTCGTCCAGCTTTTCCCGCGAAAAGGCGTCTCCCGTCCGAAAGCTCATGGCATTTAAAATTTCCCGGTGAAACAGGGGAAATGCGCCGCGGATGACAATGTCCTTAACCCTTCCAAAAGGTGTCAGAAGAAAAGAAAGCCTTACTCCCCGGGGAGTTTTCACCGGATCTTCAACATGAATGGATTGAAAGAGATTGGATTCCACCAGCCGCGAGACGGCCCTTTCAATCTTTTCAAGACGATAGCCGTCCTGGACGTTGACGGATATGAGATCCCTTGCCTTCTGTTCCCAGGAAAGGGTTTCTCCTGTGATGCCGGAAATTTCAATGGCGATTTCAGAAATGGTCTGCCCTGTGAGCAGTTCATCCTGATCCGCAGCCCCTGCCGAACCCGGTCCGGGATGAGGATACAAAAGCACCGTAAGGGTCATGAGGATCAAGGCCCTGATCTTCATCCTGTATTTTCCTTTATTCTGCATAGCTCCTTTTTTGCCGTAACGGCAGGGATTCGCTTTATTCATCGGAACTCCAGCCGGTATTTCAATTCCCCTCCTATTTTCCCGCTTGAATCCTGATACGCTCTCAGCAGAAGATTTTCCATGAGTTTATAAAAGGTGGTGACCCGCTGAACCGTATTCCCATCCCGTGTATCCACATCATAGGTCACACCCATCTGCCTTGACAGATCCTTGCCCACGGTCACCTGAACCGCCTGGGACCCGGACACGGCCTGTCCGTCCACTTTGATTTCCAGTTCATCCATACCCGTGGCTTCCTTCAGGTTTTTCCGAAGGGCATCGGCCAGAAGGCCCGACACAAAACGGCCCGAGGCGGCCTGCCCGTCCTCCCCGACCTTTCCCATCTCCCGGGTGGTTTTACCAAAGGCAATAAGGGAAATGATATCCGCATGGGATTCGGAAGGAGAGGAATACAATTGGATATCCAGATTGTCCAGGAGCCCTGAAACCACAAGATAAATGGTCCAGGAACGGATATTCATTTCTCCTTCCATATGGATTTCAGGTTCTGTTTTATAAGGATTGATAAAATCGATGGACCCCTTTTTCACATCAAATTCCGATTTATGAAAATTAATGGTGCCGGCGTCCGCCACGGCCCTGCCCGCAAGCACCGGCGTTCTTGCCGTGCCCCTGACGGAAAGATCCGGACTCAATTCAAGATACGCCATATTATTATCCACCAGAAAAGGCTCCCGGCTCCTGATATGAATGTTGACAGCCATGCCGTCCAAAAACGGATTTTCTTTTTTCAGGGGAGGCGGTTCAATTTTCCGTCTTCTTTGCGTCACTGTTGTCACCAGATCCACATCCTTGTAATACCGGCCTTCCAATAAACTAATATCGCCTGAAAGCTCTGATTTCTCCAGGGTTCCCTGAAGGGTCAACCGGCTGTCCAGGGTCAATTCCATGGTATCCGGGATATCCAGGGGCAGATGTTGGGCATTCAATTTCAGATCCATGGTGCTCAAGGACCCGGCCGTCAGCCCCAGGCTGCCGCTAAGCTCAACCCGGCCTCCATCAAGGCGGCCGGTGAATCCAAGAATTTCCAGTTTTTCCGATGTCGCACGGACTTGGCCGGAAATATCATGGAATTCCTGTTCCACATCATCCAGGGTAACTGCAAGGTCCTGAAATTTCAGGTCTGCATACAAAACCGGACCTTTGGCCCTTCCTTTGACGGAAAGGGTTCCGGATTTGACGGTCAGGCTCCCGGCAGTAAAGGGCTCCTCCATGCGAAGATCCGCCTGAAGCTCCCCTGTGCCCAGATGATACCTTCCTTCCAGAGCCGGCCCGGCTTTGCCCTTGAGGGACAGCTCCTGGTTTTCCAGGTCAAACCCGAGATCAACGGGCGCCATGGACTGATCCGCCACCCGGAGGTCCCGGATATGGATATTCCCGCCCAGCACCGGATTTTCAAGGCTGCCTGTGGCCTTTGCATCAAGGGAGACCTTTCCCTGGAGCCGGATTCCGCCTTTCATCGGTGGGATCATGTCTTCAAGGAGAATCCGGTCTCCGGCAAGGACCAGGTCCATGTTCGGATGAAATGAACTCTTTTGGGAACCAGATTCAAACAGAACAATCCGGCCATGAATCCCCAACCGAGAATTCTGATTGGAAATTTTTGCCTGCTCAATATCCAAAATTCCTTTGCTGATTTTCAGGACAGCCGTCACATCCCCTATCCTGATTTTTTCCACCTCAATGCCTTTTCCATCCAACGCAACAACAGCGGTCGGGTTTAAAAGGTTTCCGTCCACCGTTGCCGTCAGGCTGACAGGACCCTTGACGCTGATGGGAACAAAATTTTCCAGCCAGGCCGGATGAGCTGCGTCAAACTGAAGCCGGCCGGACACCGTCATGGCGGAAAGATCAAACCCCGGCATGGCGAGATGCCCCTTACCGGTCAGGTTCATATCCCCGGACCGGATATCCAGCAATGGGATATCGGCTGCGTATCCGTCAAGGCCTGCATTGAGATTAACCCGGACATCCCGGGCCGGGTAAAGGGGATGTCCGGTAAACGCTTCGGCCTTAAGCGCCATGGAAATATCAGCCTTTATCCTGCCCGGAAAAACACCTTTGCCCTTCAAGACCAGGTCCGACGAAATCTCGCCCTTGAATTTGCCTTGAAGCAAGGGCAGGGTTGACAAGTCAAGCCGGTCCTGGTTTATCGTGACGTCATAGCGGATCTGGTCCGGATTCCGGTTCCCGGAAAAAAACCCTTCAGCAAAAGCCTCTTTCAAATCAATGGTCCCGGCCAGTTGGAAATTTCCAAACCCGGATTCAAGACCGGACGGCAGAAGGGTCAATACCCGGTCCTTTAAGGCCGATTGAAGATTCAGGCGTTCAATGGGAAAATGCCGGAACCCTCCCGGCCCATAGGAAATGGAAAGGCCTGCTTCAGGATTCCGGAGAGAGCCCTTCACCCACATCTCTGCCACGGCCTTACCCGATGGAAGATCCATTGCCTTATCCCATTTTTTCAGGGCGTCCAGATCCAGAAGGGCTTTCAGGGTCAGGTCAAGGACGGGTTCGGTAAAAACCTGATCTGCTGCGCCGGAAAGATCCAGGTCCATGCCGCTCACAGCGGTCCGGATTCTGAGATTGGACAGCTTTTCCCCTGAAATATCGGCCCGGGCAAGGAAGGGCGAAAT
>CAZAHK010000097.1:0-2619 GCA_964484555.1 uncultured Desulfobacula sp. | reverse complement strand
CGGAATTTAACGCCGGGTCCGCCAGGGCGGACAAAAGATTCAACCGGCCGCTTTGATCCAAGTGAAGATCCAACCGGGCCCCATCCGCCTGGATCGTGGAAATATGAATTTCCCCTTTCAAAAGGCGGCGAACGGAAAAATCAACAGACAGGCGAGGAATATCCAGCACACCCGTCTTATCGTGTCCCTCAAGCCTGAGCTCCCGAATCGTCAAGCTCCCCGGAAAAAGAGAAACAGAGATTCCCTTAAAGGACAGATGACCCGGAATCATTATATTGATCTTCTTTAATGCAAAATCCTGGAGGATACTGCTCTGAAAAAGAAAAACCACTGAACAGAAAAGAACCGTCAGGGCTCCTGAAAGGATGATAATGGCAAGACCGGTTTTTTTTCTCAGGATGATCCTCCTTTGCCCCTATCCGTGATCCTTATATTTTTCAACCAGAGCTTTCAGCGTTGCATAGGGCTTTGCCCCCACAAGCCGGTCCAGACCCATTTGAAAGGTTGGGACAGCCGTGATACCTATATTTCTTGAACGCTCCCAGTCCTCATCCACGGCCTTTGAAAACAGCCGTTGATCCATTACCCTCTCGCCTGCCCGGGGATCAAGACCTGATTTCTCGATCAGATCCAGCAACACCTCTTTTTGCGCAATATTCCTGCCTTCGGCAAAATAGGCGGCAAAGGCTTCCCTGTGGAATTGGTGCCCGCAGCCCTCTGTCTCGGCCCACAACCCGATTTCCTGCGCCAGGCGGCTGTTATAGGTCATTTTCCTGTCCCCCAGGGGCAGCCCGAAACCCGCGGCCGTGGCTTTCAACTGCATCATCATCTTGTCCACATTCATCGGGATACCCTTTTGTTTAAACAGATCCGCCAGGGACAGGCCCTCCAAAGGCGTATCCGGATGCAGGGGGAACGCCCGCCATTTGATGTGGATATCATATTCCTGCTTTAGTTTTTCAATACTCCCGGTAATGAAATAGCACCAGGGTCAGACATAGTCTGAAAATATTTCCAGCACAAGGGACGATGCCATCGTATTCCTCCTTCAGGCCGGTCCGGCACTTCGGATGACCCATGATCGTTCAATTCATATATTCAAACACTTTTGTAGAGTTTACCACAAATCCTGATCAAGGGTCATCTCTGAATTAAAATTTATGGATTTCAGTATTTTTTTTATTAGGTTTTTTTTTACCCATTGTTTTTTTCTCTCAGATCAGATAAACAATGTTCTGAAATTACTCCACATGGTCCCATGCAGAAATCCGGAACCCCAGAAAATTAACCGTTTTCAGATGCTTACAGGCTGATGATACATAAACTTCTGATCGTTGATGATGAGCCCCGCGTGATAGAATCCTTCAAAGTCCTCTTTGAGGCAAGGGGAGCTTTGGTCGAAACCGCCCTCAACGGCCCCGATGCCCTTGCCTGCTTTAGGAAAAACCCGTTTAAAACAGTCCTTTCCGATATCCGGATGGATGAAATGGACGGGATTCAGCTCCTGCATGCCTTGAAAGACATTGATCCCTTTGTGCAGGTCGTCTTTCTTACGGGATATGCTTCCGTTGAAAATGCAACCGAGGCCTTGAAACAAGGCAAGGCCTTTGACTATCTGAAAAAGCCGGTCAAAAATTTTAATGCCCTTTATGACACCCTGGACCGGGCCCAGGACAGATATGATCAGCTCCGGCATCAAATGATCCGAAAAAAGGAAACCCAGAAAAGCTTTGCCGTCTTCAGGAGTATTTTTGACGGCATGGAAGCCCTTGTCTATGTCGCAGACATCAAAACCCATGAACTCATTTATGCCAACAAAAAATTCATGGAAGGGGTCGGCTGTGATGCGCAGAAAGCCATGGAAGGGGGAAAATGCTGGGAAATTATTCAAAAAGACCAGGCAGGTCCCTGCTCCTTCTGCACCAATGAAAGGCTCCTCCTGGCCGACGGCAACCCTGCACCCCCCTATGTCTGGGAATTTTACAACAGCCGGAACAACCGCTGGTACAGCATTGTGGATAATGCCATCGAATGGTATGATAAACGAATGGTCAGGCTTGAAACCGCCTTTGATATTACTGAAAAAAAAGAACATGAAACCCTGTACCGGCAATTTGAAAAAGCCATTGAAACCTCTAAAAAATTAGAAAGCATAGGAACCCTTGCCGGCGGAGTCGCACACGATTTCAACAATACCCTTTCCACCATCATCGGAAATATCAATCTTGCCCAACTCGGCAACCTTGACAAGGAAACCCGGAAATTTCTGCAGAATGCAGAAGCAGGTGTTATGCAGGCCAAAAGGATTTCTTCGAAACTGATCACCTTCGCAAGGGGCGGGGGTCCTCACAAAACCCAAACCGATATTGTCGATCTGGTCAGAAAAACCCTTGCTGCAAAATTGGATACCAAAAGCATTCCTTACACATTGGATTGCGACAGGATTCCAGGTCATTATTTTGCAGATCAGGAACAGCTTAAAACCGCCATCGGCAATATTCTTCAAAATTCCATGGACGCCATGGCCCAAAAGGGCAGGATGGGGATTTCCATCCGGTATATGACAGACGCCCGGCAGACCCCCCGCATTGCCATATCCATTTCCGATACCGGTTCAGG
>CAZAHK010000096.1:12834-15439 GCA_964484555.1 uncultured Desulfobacula sp. | reverse complement strand
GTTTTGTCCGTGTTAAAGCAAAATATATACCAACCGTCATTTGCGGTCATAGGATAATACAAAGGAGAATATCATGTTAAACACAGACAAAGAAAATATGGCCCTTGTTTTGGGAAAAATTTCCGAGCCGAGCCAAAGGCCGTGGATCAAACGGCTGTCCATCGGGCTGGCCCTCGTCCTCCTGGCGGCTGCGGTCGGTTTTTGGTTTAAGACCCAGACGCCGCAGCTCCCTTTACAATACAAGACAGAGGTGGTCCGGGAGGGCGGCCTGACCATTCTCGCCTCGGCCACGGGAACCCTGGAGCCCACCCACCAGGTGGATGTGGGCAGTGAGCTGTCCGGCATCGTGGAAACCGTTGAAGTGGACTATAACGACCCGGTCACCAAGGGCCAGGTCCTGGCCGAGGCCCGGAAAAACCTTTCGAGGATACAGCATTCCAGGGCCCTCTCCCAGGACAAGACACCCTCCCGGGAAGTGCTGGACACCGCCGAAGCCGACCTTCAGAGGGCCGAGGCGGACCTGATCAGCGCCAGGGCCTCCGTGAGCGAAGCCAAGGCCACCCTGGAGTCCAATGAGGCAGACCTTTCCAAGACCGTGATCCGGTCTCCCATCAACGGGATCGTGCTGACCCGGAGCATTGATCCGGGCCAGACCGTGGCGGCCTCCCTGGAATCTCCGGTGCTGTTCTCCCTGGCCGAGGATCTGACCCAGATGGAGCTGATTGTGGATGTGGATGAGGCCGATGTCAGCCAGGTCAAAGAAGGCCAGGGCGCCACATTCACCGTGGATGCCTATCCGGACCGGACCTTTCCCGCCCTTGTCCGGCAGGTTCGCTACGGGGCCCAGACCACGGACGGCGTGGTCACTTACGAGACCGTGCTCAGCGTGGACAATTCCGCCATGATGCTGCGGCCCGGCATGACGGCCACGGCTGATATGACGGTTAAAACCATAGACCAGGCCCTTCTGATCCCTAATGCAGCCCTGCGGTTCGCCCCGCCGGCAACGGCAACGGAAAAAGAAAAGTCGGGGAGTATCCTCAGTAAACTGCTTCCCGGCCCTCCGAAAAGCAAGTCTCCGGCAAATCCGGCCGATGCCTCGGGAGGCAGGGGGCAGAACGTCTGGACCCTGGGGGAGGACGGCCAATTGACGAAGATTACCATTGCTGCTGGAGAAACGGACGGAACCCTGACCCAGGTATTGTCCGGGGAGGTTGCGCCGGGAATGAAACTCATTGTGGATACCGTGGATTCGGGCAAATCATGATGAATTCACCTCATACGGAAAAGCCGTCATCCCTCATCGAATTCAGGGAAGTCTCCCGTGTTTATGGAACGGGCGCTGCGGCCATGGCGGCCCTCAGGGGCGTGTCCCTGAGCATCGGCAAGGGGGAATTTGTGGCGGTCATGGGGCCCAGCGGGTCGGGAAAGTCCACCTCCATGAATATCCTGGGGTGCCTGGACACCCCCAGTTCCGGCAGTTATCTGTTCAACGGCATCCGGGTGGAAACCCTGTCCCGGGACCAGCGGGCCATCCTGCGCCGCCATTACCTGGGCTTTGTCTTCCAGGGGTTCAACCTGTTAAAACGGACCTCGGCCCGGGAGAATGTGGAACTGCCCCTGGTCTACCGGGGTGTTCCCGCAGGCAAACGGAAGCAGCAGGCCCTCGAGGTCCTTGAGGCTGTCGGGCTGAAGGGCTGGGAATCCCATACGCCGGGGGAACTGTCCGGCGGCCAGCAGCAGCGGGTGGCCATTGCCAGGGCCATTGTGACCGATCCTGAGGTGCTCCTGGCCGACGAACCCACGGGAAACCTGGATTCGGCCCGGAGCCGGGCTCTTTCACGCGGAGTGCAAAAAAACAGCAGCCGAATGGGTTGCAGGAGAAAACAGATGAGCAAGGTATTTCACATCACAAGCGGCGACATAGCAGGCGGAAATTTGGCAAAGGCCGGTCTTCCAGGGGAAGTATTTGTCTGGCATGACATTCTCTATGCCGGCCCCCGGCAGCCGGTCTGGCCGGGTGAAAATACTCTCGGAGCCCGTGCGCGGTTTCTGGAGGCGTTCACCGCAGGCGGTTTGGATAGGGAGGGCATTCTGAAAACATTGCATCATCAGTACCAAAGACTTGCGGAAGCAGCATCTTATGAGCGTGTCGTCCTGTGGTTCGATGCCTGTCTTTTTGACCAGTCTATGCTTGCTCATATTCTCACGTGCCTATCTCATAAAGGCATCCTGAAAATTGAACTCCTCTGCATCGACGCATTCCCCGGAATTGAGCCCTTCCACGGGCTCGGGCAACTGCAACCGGAACAGCTCGGATCCCTCTATAGTAGCCGGTGTCCCGTCAGTGACGGGCAATTCAAGTTTGCCGCAGTTGTGGATAAGGCTTTTGCAATTCAGGATGTCCCTCTGCTAATCGAACTGTCGGAAATGACCGACCCGCCTTTGCCCTGGGTCCCGGCAGCAGCAGCGCGGTGGCTTCAGGAACAGCCCGACCCGGCAACCGGTTTGGGGCGGCTGGAAAGCCTTGCCCTGGCAGCGATCCATGCCGGTTGTGAGACACCAGGCAAAATTTTTACCTCAGTGGCTGCTGCGGATACGCCGC
>CAZAHK010000096.1:0-12734 GCA_964484555.1 uncultured Desulfobacula sp. | reverse complement strand
CGCTGTGGGCCAAAATCAATGGGCTTGCGCACTGTGTGCCTCCGCTCGTTCGGATTGAAGGACCGATGGACAGGTTGCCTCAATGGGAGAGTTCGGTATCGCTTAACGAATTCAGGATCAAAGCCTTGCCAAACGGTTTTTAAAAACAACTCTCAGCTTGATTTAGCGCACAATCGTGTATATAATTGAGTCACAATCGGAGGTGCCGCTATGAAATTTTTAACTGTACGGGATTTAAGAATAAAATCCGCTCAGATCTGGCAGGAACTCCCTGAACAAAGGGAAATGATTATTACCAACAACGGTAAACCTATTGCCATACTCTCATCCATCAGCGAGAATGATTTGGAACAGGTCCTGTCCGCTTTTCGACAGGCCCGTGCCTCAAGCGCCGTTGCTGCACTGCAATTTGACTCTGTCACAAAGGGATTGGATAAGATTTCCCTGGAGGAAATTAATTCTGAAATTGAAAGTGTCCGGGCAAGAAGAAAAGAATGAAAATCGTTCTTGACACCAACGTTCTTGTATCCGGCTTACTTACGCCTTTTGGATCGAGCGGTGAAATCGTCCGCATGGTCTTCTCCGGTGATTTAACGCTATGTCTGGATGCGCGTATTCTGGCTGAATACCGGGAGGTGCTGCTCAGGCCAAAATTTAAATTCAATAAAGAACACATTTCAACGCTTTTGGATTATATCCGGCAAAATTCTATTTTCTTTTCTCCATCACCTTTAAAGCAGCATCTGCCCGATATTGACGACGAGCCTTTTCTTGAAACAGCAATAGCCGGAAAGTCATCCAGTCTGATCACAGGGAATCTAATTCATTATCCCTTGGAGTTGAGGCAGGGAATAAGGGTGCTGCCACCTTCAGAATTTATGGAGTTTTATAGAAAAAACGAAACCGAACCTTAGGGCGTACCGGATCGCTTACAGCGCATGGTTTTACATAGCATGCAGCCGGGGCCGGAAGGTGAGGTTTACTTCAACGTCTTCATCGAGTTTCCCGAGAATGGCAATCATCCGGTCCAGCGTAAAACGGGCAAGTTTTGCATTGCGGATGCGTGAAAACTCTGAATGTGAAACTCCCGTCAGTTTTTCGGCTTCCCGTGTCGATAATTTTCGTTCGTCAAGTTTACGGATTATTTCCGCTGCAAGAACAGCACGGACTTGTTCAAGGCCGGCGTTTGCGCGGCCGAAATCGTGGAACACGTTTCCACTGCCTCGTACCAATTCAAATGTATCGTTCATTGTAAATCCTCCTTCAGCACCCTTAAAGGCTCTGGTAATCTCGGACTCAGTCCAGGATGATCCGGGCGTCCACGGCAAAGAGAGCTTCGCCGCTGCCTTTCAAAGGATTGATATCCATTTCCCGGATTTGCGGAAAATCCGTTGCCAGGCGGCTGAGGCGGCGGAGGCCGTCGGCCGCGGCTTCGAGGGACACCCCTTTTTGGCCCCGGAGGCCGGAAAGGACAGAAACCCCTTTGATGCCCCGGACCATGTCCATGCTCTCAGTGGGGGTCAGGGGGGTGAGGCCGAAGCTCACATCCTTGAGGGCTTCGGTGAAGATCCCGCCCAGCCCGAACATAGCCAGGTGACCGAATCCTTCTTCCCGGCTGATGCCCAGGATCATTTCCGTTCCGGTCACCATGGGCTGGACCAGGACTCCTTGGGCCCCTTCTATGGTCATCATGTCATCAAAGGCGGCCAGGGCTTCGGCCGGACCCGGCACATTGAGCCGGACCCCGCCCGCATCGCTTTTGTGAAGGGGTCCCAGGACCTTGACGGCCGCAGGAAACGTCTGGTTCTTGAGGGCCGATAAGACCTGAGCCCTGTCTTTGATGAGGGCCTGGGGAACCGGTCTGAACCCGGCGGTCTTGAGCAGTGTTTGGACATCCTCCGCTGAAAGGATTCCCTGTTTGCCGTCCAGCACCGAGGCCACGGCAGCCCTGTCATACCCGGAAAGCTCCGGGTTTTCCGGTTCAGATTCAGACGCGGACCGGAGCCGGGCCATGGCCTTGGCCAGGGATACCTCGTCCTGGAAAAAGACGGCGCCCGAGTCGATAAACCGTGTGATGAGGTCGCCGGCCGTGGTCAAGGATGAAAATACCGGTACCACGGGGATGGGGCTTTCCTTCATGGCCCGGCAGATGGCCTCGTAAATGGGGGCGTTGTCCGTCAAAAGGGAATTGCCGATGATCACGGCAATCGCATCCACATTGCCTTTTTCCTCCTGGCCCATGAGGGCGATGATGTCCTGGATGGTGTGCTCGTTCCGGCTGGCCCCGCAGTCAATGGGATTGGCAAAGGCGGCTTCCGGGGGCAGGACCGCTTCCAGGCGGCTTAGGGTGGTGGGGCTGAACCGGGCCATGGTAAGGCCCTGCCGGGAAATCTCATCACTCATCATGACCCCCGGTCCCCCGGCGTCGGTGAGGACGCAGACCCTGGCGGTTCCGGGGAGCCTTCCTTTGCATGCCAGGGCCGCGCAGGCCGTATCGATCATGTCGGCCCTGCTGCTGACCCGGATGATCCCGGCCTTGTCCATTAAGGCCTGGACCGCGGTGTCGCTGTTGGCCATGGCACCGGTATGGCTGGCCGCGGCCCGGCTGCCGTCGGGGGTGTTCCCGGATTTGACGGCGATGACGGTGCAGCCTTTGGCGGTCAGGCTTTGGGCGTGCCGGAGCAGGAGAGCGGGTTTCCGGACGGCTTCCAGGTAGACCAGGAGGACCTTTCCGTCCTCGGGTCCGTAATGCTCGTCATACATGGCGATGAGGTCTTCCACCCCGTATTGGATGGAATTTCCCAGGTTGACGGCGGTGCCGAAGGAAAGCCCCCGTCTGTCGGCAACCTCCATGATATAGTCCACGGTGGCCCCGGACCCGGAGATGATGTCCACGGCCCGGCCGGGACGGTCGGGAAGGATCCCGGCAAATTTGCCCTTGTAGGACCGGGTCATGAACCCGGAGCAGTTGGGGCCGATGATATCCATACCCGCCGCTTTCCCCAGAGCCAGCATTTCCTGTTCCAGGGCCTTGCCCTGGGCGTTTTTTTCACCAAATCCGGAGGTCAGAACGATGACCGCGCCGGTTCCCTTGTCGGCCAGGGACTGCATGGCCGGGAGGACGGCCCCGGACGGAATGGCCACAATGGCCAGATCCGGTGGCCCCGGCAGATCCTGGATGGTCTTGAAGGCGTGCCTGCCCTGGACATCCGGGGTTTTGGGGTTCACGGCCCAGAGGTCGCCTGCGTACCCGTTTTCCAGGATATTGTAAAACACCCGGCCGCCAGGTTTTAAAATATTATTCCCCGCCCCGATGACAACAATGCTTTTGGGGTGGAAAAGACAGTGATAGGTGGATCGGGTCTTGGGGTCCTGTTGTGACGGCATATGGTTATCCTTTATGATCAAGTTGCCCGGCCGGGGTTGCATCAGGCATGGGAGGGATTTGATTCAAGACCGGCTAAAAAGGCCTGGAACAGGGGTTGGTCCATGATTTTTTCAAAATCCGAATCTTTTCTGATTTTCTTTGCCAGGACCGGTCCCGTCGTTTTCATATGTTTGAGATTTTGAATGGCTGATTCTGTTTTATTATGGAGGGCCATCCAGCAAGCCAGATTAAATAGGACGGAATCGTCATCAGGTTTTATGGTCAGGGCCTGTTCATATTTTTTATAAGCGAGGTCAAATAGAGAGTCAGCCACATGTCCCTGTTTGGATTTAGCCTGGCCAGAAAGAGCAGTTCCCCAGTTGCTGAGGGCTTCATGAAAATCCGGTTTGATTTTGAGGGCGAGCTCATATTTTTGGTAAGCAAGGTCAAAGAGCGAATCCGCCTCATGTCCCTGTTTGGATTTAGCCTGGTCATAAAGAGCAATTCCCCAGTTGTTGAGGGCTTCATGGTCATCCGGTTTGATTTTCAGGGCGAGCTCATATTTTTGGTAAGCGAGGTCAAAAAGCGAATCCGCCTCACATCCCTGTTTGGATTTAGCCTGGGCTAAGAGAGCAGTTCCCCAGTTGTAGAGGGCTTCATGGTCATCCGGTTTGATTTTCAGGGCGAGCTCATATTTTTGGCAGGCGAGGTCAAAAAGCGAATCCGCCTCACATCCCTGTTTGGATTTAGCCTGGCCAGAAAGAGCATTTCCCCAGTTATAGAGGGCTTCATGCTTATCCGGTTTGATTTTCAGGGCGAGCTCATATTTCTGGCAGGCGAGGTCAAAGAGCGAATCCGCCTCATGTCCCTGTTTGGATTTAGCCTGGTTTAAGAGAGCATTTCCCCAGTTGTTGAGGATGCCATGATCCCCTGGGTCGGCCTGGTTCAGGTAATAATACATTTGATATAAGGCCTTGAATTCATTCTCGATGAACCGACGGCCAGAATGCATTGATATATCGGTGATGGTATTACGGAATTGTTTAAGAAATTGAATGCCCAGATTGCCGTCGTTAAAGTATAAGCGTAAAAGGGCTTGAACGGCCGAGGCGATATCTTCATCTTTAAATGCTTTTCGACTGGCCTCGGCAAGGTGGGGAGAGCTGTCACTGGCAGAGGCCAGAATCTGGTTGCCCAGGTTTCTATATTCAAAGGATAAATACTCTTCCGGGTAATCCCGTACAAAAATACTTTCCATCAGGGCCATTTGAGGATGGTAGGATAACTGGGCGGCGTGGGGGCCCAGTTGCTTGTTTAAAACAGCCAGTCTTTGCCTTTTGTATTCAATTTCACCATTGGGAACAGGGCTTGCCACCAGGAGGGTGGGCTTAGGCCCCATTAAGGGCGGTCTGTCATTATCAGTGATATCCGGCTCGCCCTCATCCCATTTTTTGCCCGATGTTTTTTTACCAGTGTGAATACCGGAAACCTTCATCATATCCTTAGTGCCGTTTATATTCTGGTCATTCAGGCTGGTTAAAATAACCAGACGGTCCGCCAGGGGGCCGATGCAGAGCCCTCCCGATTCCGTGATGCCGGTTCTGCTGTCAATGAAGACATAATCATATGGGACCTGCATTTCTTCCCCTATCCCTTTAAGGCTTGGGGGGGAAATGGAGAATCTCTGGGCTTTCAAATAATGTTTTAATATCAGTCCGGTTTTCTGGAGTGTTTTCCGGGAGCATGATCCGAGATTGAGTTCGGCAAGTCTTGACCAGTAGCTTTGATCATGAACCAGGGCCGGGACAACATCGATTTTCCCATGGTCACCGATTCTGGATTTCAGGGGAAGCAGTTTTTTTTCTTTGATCGGAGATATATAATGGGAAATATCTTGAATATGAGTTGAAGCATCTTTGAAATGTCCCCCCTGCTTTTCAAAGCTCAGGACATCTTTTAAAAGCTCAATGATGTCCTTTTCCGGCGGGTGTTGGAATTCTTTGCTCCGGGACAGGAAATTACTAATCCCCGGTGCTTCCAGATCCATGTCTAAAATCAGAATATGCCGTCCCCGTCTGGCAAGTTCAAATGCTGAATTGAGAAGGCTCATGCTGCGGCCGACGCCGCCTTTGTAGCTGTAGAAGGTAAAAATATAGGGAAAGTTCTGCAAGGCTGTCACGCGGCCACATCCTCAAATAATCTTTCAGCATCTTTATCTTTTTTTGATGCAGCGTTTTTCATGGATGAAACAAGTTTTTTGGAGGTTTGGCCTAAACGGGTTGAAACTTCCCCGGCCAGCAGGTTGAAAGCATATTCAGGGCAGAGAGGGGCCATGGTTTCCGCCAGCATGTCGGCATTGTCCTTTTTCCCCTGGAAAAGGCGGATCCCGGCCTTTATAACCCAGGGGCCCAGATTATTGCCATGGGCGGAAATAGCTTTATTGCAAAGGGCTTCCGCCTCCGAGATTTTTTTTTCATCGATTATTTTTTCTGCTTCAGCCGTATATTGTTCGGACAGGGTTATTAAATTTTCATGGGCCTTGACCATCCTTTCATAGCGGGGCTCCATGGTTTCATCAACCCATAATTCAAAATCCGGCTGTGCAGGGATGGGCTCGCCGATAAACCCGGTTATCCTTTCCGCCTGGATCAAGGCGTTAAAATCCTTTTGGGTCGAAAGGGTTGGGTTGCAGAGCATGTCTTCTTTGATGGAAAAGGGAGGAAAGAAAAATTGATCCTTTTTCTTGATATGCTGAAATACCGGGGGAACAATGGCAGGCACAGTGCTGTTCGTCAGGACATCGGCATACCCGACAATTTGAAGGTCGCGAACCGGAATCATGGGACCAAGGCTCCTATTTTATCTTCAATATAGCTGATGCACAATTTTTTCATGGTATCAAACGCCTGATCAAAGGGGGCATCAAATCTGATTCTGAGGATACCATGGGTTTTGCAATAGGTCAAAAAATTTTCTATTTCAGGGTCTGTCAGCCTGTCTTTCATTAAAAATACAGCCTCGATTCCGGTAGGTTCATATACCGGTATTGGTGAGGCAATCCTGACTTCATGGGTCCAGCGCCGCCTGTCTCCACCCGTAAGGGTCACCGGACCCGAATGCAGGGGATCTTCTCCAAAGATATAATCTTTTGGGTCTTTAAAGAGATAAACCAGGGAGGTTTCCAGCAGTTCCTCGTGCCCCGGCACAGGCAAAAGGTGCCGGTTCAGAAAATCTTTGGGAGCAATCCCGATAGGGAGCTTAAAGTGATTAATCAGTCCGCCGCTGTCAAAGGGGGAAGCATTGCTCTTGCTTTTATAGGCCTTTTGCAGTTCCTTTTTAAAGAGGATTCCGCATTGGGTATTGGGATAGCTGAAGGGGGCCAGGAAGAAAAAGACGGAAGTGTCGGTTCCCAATTGCTGCTCAGTGGTCGGCTCGGAGGGTCGTTTCATGACTCCGTCGGTGATCAGATCCGCCTGGGAGCGAAGATAGCCCTGGCCGCAGATGGATGCAAAGGTTTTAACAGGGAAGGTATTCGAAAGGGGAAGGCTGTCCATGACCGCCTTGGCCAGGGCCTCCTTTCCATTGTGATGCCCCATTCTCCGGGTTTGGGAGATTAGAGAGGTTAAATTTTTGTTCCTGGCCATGAATAAGAAATCTATTTAATTTCAAATGGTTGATCATTTAAGAATTCATACTTATTCAATGATGGTGGCTTAGTCAAGGTTTTTTATAAAATTCAGCGATCTCCCGTAAACGCAACATTCCGTGTGGCGATGATATTGCAGTCTGTCCCGGCCGGGCATGGGATCAGGATGTCCCCGATGGCGACGGGGGCTGTGACTCGCTTTTCTTTGATCACGGCCATGACCTCGAATATTTTTCCCAGGGGGATGGGGGCGTCGGTCCGGACGCTGACCAGCTTGAAATCGCCGTCTTCCACGGGGATGCCCGAGGCAATGGTCCGCATGGGCCGGGTCAGTTCCTGGGCCACCCATTCCTTGCCCTTGTCGCAGGTGCAGCCGTCAATGGCCAGGATTTCCGTTTTTTGTCCCTCTTCCAAGAGGACCTCCACATCGCAGCCGTTGGGGCAGACAATACAGACCAGGTTTTTTTTCAGCATTGGACGCTCACCTCCAGTTTTTCTGCGGTTTCAATATCCCTGGCCTTGACCTTGATCCGGATCATTTCAGCCGGATGGAGCCGGACCAGTTTTTTCCTTGCCACTTTCCGGCCCCGGTCCGTGACCAGGACCGCGGCGTTTCTCATGGGCCGGGTCACCCGCAGGGAGATGGTGACATCTTCCTGCCCGCTGATGTTCTGGGGAAGGACATACCGGATATCGGCCTTGGGGACCACGGGGATAAAGGCTTCTTTCGGGGCCGGTTCCCCCTCAAGATAGCGGACCGCGCACCGGCCCACCAGTCCCGCCTCTTCCGACACATGGTCCACCAGGTCATGGACATGGAGGACATTGCCGCAGGAGAACACCCCCGGCACATTGGTCATGAACCGGTCATCCACGGTTGCCCCGCTGGTGGCGGGTTCCAGCCGGACTCCGGCGGAAAGGGACAGTTCGTTTTCCGGGATGAGGCCCACGGACAGCAGGAGGGTGTCGCAGGGCACCAGCCGTCTGGTTTCCGGGATCATTTGAAAGCGGTCATCCACCCTGGCCACGGTGACGCCGGTGAGCCGGTCTTTGCCGTGGAGTTCAAATACCGAGGTACTCAGGAAAAGGGGGATGCCGTAATCGTCCAGGCATTGCCGGACATTGCGGGCAAGGCCGCTGGGCGTGGGCAGAAGTTCGAATACGGCTTCGACCTTGGCCCCTTCCAGGGTCATGCGCCGGGCCATGATGAGGCCGATGTCACCGGAGCCCAGGATGACCACCTGTTTGCCGATCATGATATTCTGGAGATTGACGAAATTCTGGGCCGCACCGGCCGTATAGACGCCCGAGGGCCGGGTGCCGGGCAGGGAAATAGCCCCTGCCGTGCGCTCCCGGCATCCCATGGCCAGAATAATGGCCCTGGCCTGGATTCGGATGAAGCCTTTTTTTGAACTGACCGTGAGGGTTCGGTCCTTGTCCAGGGACAGGACAATGGTGTCCAACAGGGCTTCGATGCCCAGGGCGGTGAATTCATCAATGAACCGCTGGGCGTATTCCGGCCCGGTCAGGGCCTGTTTAAAGGTATGGAGTCCGAACCCGTCATGGATGCACTGGTTCAGGATGCCGCCCAGGATCCTGTCCCTTTCGATGAGAAGGATGTCGTCCAGCCCGTTTTTCCTGGCCGAAACAGCAGCGGCAAGCCCGGCCGGGCCGCCGCCGATGATGACCAGATCTCGTTCTATGGTTTGCATCGTATATATATCCTGCCTTATGCCCGGGTTTTATCCGGGCGCATGTTTCCGGAAAACAGGGGGGAATGGAGGTTTTTTAATAAATAATCTTCGGGCCGGTATCCGAATTCCTTTTCCAGGATCTGGACGATCCTGGGCAGGCAGAACCCGCCCTGGCACCGGCCCATCATGGCCCTGGACCGGTATTTGATGCCGTTGATGGTCCTTGCGCCCAGGGGGTTTTGGATGGCGTCCAGGACCTCTTTTTTGGTGATCTGCTCGCACCGGCAGACCACTTCCCCGTAATCCGGGTCCTGGGCCACGAGATCCGCCTTTTCCTCGTCGGAAAGTTCGTAGAAATGGCCGGTCATGCCGGGCCTTTGGCCGTTAAACTCGTTTTTCGGGACCAGGGGCAGAAGCTTTTCCACCATGTCCCGGACCATGAGGGCAATGGCAGGGGATGAAGTCAGCCCCGGACTCTCAATGCCGACCAGGTTGATAAAGCCTTTGACATCCTCCCGGCTTTCAATGACAAAATCCTTGAACCCGCCGATCTCGGGCGGGGTCTGTTTGGCCCGGAGCCCTGAAAAACTCCGGATAAAATCCGTGGTTTTCAGTTCGGGCAACAGGACATGGCCTTCCCTTCGCAACTGGGCCATGATGTCGGCGGTGCAGGCATAGTCTTCGGGATCTTCCCGGTATTCATTGCTGGGGCCGATGAGGATATTGCCGGACACCGTATTGGTCAGATGGATGCCCAGGCCTGCCTTGCCGTGGTGGGGAGCCGGATACACCAGGACATTGAGGGTTCCCTTGAGCCGTTTGTCAAGGATCAGGTATTCCCCCCGGCAGGGATAGATCCGGTAGTCGCCGATGCCCAGCATCCGGGCGATATGATCGGAATACAGCCCGGCGGAATTGATCAAGACCCTGGCGCTGAAGCGTTTGTTTCCGGCCCGGATGTCAAACCGGTCCCCGGTTTTTTGGATGGAGGTGACTTCATGGCCGAGATAAAACCGGCACCCGTTGGCCTGGGCGTTTTCAGCCAGGGCAATGGTGAGGGAATAGGGGCAGATGATGCCCGTGGACGGGGAATGCAGTGCCCGGATGCCGCCCACCCGGGGCTGGATTTTTTCCATGGCTTCGGGGTCCAGGATTTCAAGGCCGGGAACCCCGTTGGCCTCTCCCTGGTCCTTGAGGGCATAGAGGCTTTTGACCTCTTCCTCATCCTGGGCCACGGTGAGTTTGCCGATATAATCGATCTTGACCTTCAGGTCCCGGCACAGCCCGGCCATGAGGCCGTTGCCCTCCACATTGAGCTTGGCCCTCAGGGTGCCGGGTTTGTAATGGATGCCCGAATGGATGACCCCGCTGTTTCTGGAGCTGGTGCCCATGGCCACATCCAGCTCCTTTTCCAGGACGGCCACGCTGACGGCGTATTTTGACAATTCCCGGGCAATGGCGTTTCCCACCACGCCGGCGCCGATGACGACCACATCATAGTGATTTTCCATTTGGATATGCCTTTAGCCTTCAATGCCTGCCAGGCGTCGGGCGGCCCGTTTCTTGCCTTCAAGGTTGCTTTCCCTCAGGATGGTCACTCTGTGGGCTTCCGGGGAGCCGCCGCCGTGGATGTCGGAAATGGTATCCGCGGATTCCATGGCCATTTTTTCCACGAGCCGGAACATCTTGATGCGGTTTTCCACGGGCACGCCGTCGGCCCCTTTCAGATAGCGTTTCAGCATGGGGCCGATCTCGGGATGGTCAAAATCCTTGTCCGAGGGCATGTCGGCCACAAAGCCGCCGCAGATGTCGATCATGAGGCGGATACATTCGCTGAGTTCCTTGCCTTCATGGATCTTGGATGCATTGGACAGGATGGTGTCGATGAAATAGGCGCCGGAAGGCATTTTCCTGCCTTCATAGGAAGAGGCCAGGCAGCACCCGTAAAGGGTTTCGGCCCGGTAGAGCATGTCGATGATCTTTTGCTTGTGGTGGCTGATCTTGGCGGTTCCGTTATAGTCCATGAGGGACAGGGCCGCCCCGATCATGCAGTCGATCTTGCCGGATTTGCATCCGCCGTGGCTCTGGCGGTGGAAGGAGGAAAATTTGATGACCATTTCCACGGCAAATTCCGTTTCCCCGCACATGAAAATCCTATGCTTGGGAACAAAGACCCGGTCAAAAATCAGGGTGGGGCAGTTTTTGGAATACCGGACGTTTCCGCAGTCCACGCCTTCCAGTTCCCGGCTGTCCAGGCTGGAGCGGCCCACCACATGGATGAGGCCCTCGGTGTCGGACGGGACGGCAAAGGCCACGGCATAGTCCTCATCTCCTTTTTTAAAGGCCCGGGTGGGCAGAACAATGATTTCATGGGCCGACAGGGACCCGGTCTGGTGGACCTTGGCCCCGCTGACCACGATGCCGTCGGGCCGTCTTTCCACAATTTTCAGATACATCTGGTCATCGGCCTGGTCCGTGGGTCCCTTGGACCGGTCGCCCTTGACATCGGTGACCCCGGCATTGCCGGTCAGGTCGTTTTTCTGCATGTGTTTCAGGAAGTCCATGAAATTCTGGTAATAGGGGGTGCCGTATTTCTGGTCAATGTCCCAGGTGACGATGGACAGGGCCGAAAGGCAGTCCAGGCCCGTGCATCTCTGGTGGCAGGTGCCCACATGGTTGGCCACGGCCCGGTTGAGTTTCACCCGGTGGACCAGGTCCGAGATGGAGGAGGGGGGCAGGGTGAAGCGGTTCACCGGCTCATGGATCAGGGGGCTTTCGGTGACAGCCAGGGCCCTGTATTCATCCATGCCGGCCACCTCATAGGTGGCGCCGGTGGCTTCGATGCCGGCCCTGAGCCTCGGGTTGTCCACCACGTTTTTGATCCGTTCGCCGAACATGTAGACCACCGGGTTTAATTTTCTTAAGGATTCAATATATTCGTCTTTTGTCATCAGTCCCATAATGTCTTTCCTTTGTATATTTCAAACATAAGTCAATTTATTAATCGTTAAAACCCTGTATTCAGAACCGTTTCCATATATAAAACCAGTTGCCCGAATCCGCGCAAAAAATATTACTAAGAATAAATTTCAGGTCTTGTCAAGTCATTTTCCGGCCCTTCAAAATTATCATGGATCAAATCCTATCAACTCCCGGAACATTTTTGTTGACAGGGTATCTGATTTTTTTTAGTCTTTCGGTTTTAAATTATGAATTGGGTGGATATTTAGACCAGACAGGGAATCATCATGAGATTGCACGAATACGAGGGCATGGATATTTTTGAAAAATTCGGCATCCCCGTTCCCCAACGCGGGGTGGCGGGGACTGCGGATGAGGCGTTGAAAATTGCGGAAGAGACCGGTTATCCGGCGATTTTGAAATCCCAGGTCCTGGTGGGCGGCCGGGGCCTTGCCGGCGGCATCCGGCCGGCCGGGACCCCCGAGGAATGCAGAACAACGGCCCAAGCCCTTTTTGGGACCGAGATCAAGGGACTCCCGGTCCAAGAGATCATGGTCTGTAAAAAAGCGGCCATCGAAAGGGAACTGTACCTGGGCATCACCATTGACGGGTATTCGGGCAAACCCGTGGTGGTGGTCAGCACCGAGGGCGGGGTGCATATTGAAGAAACGGCCCGGACCTCACCGGATAAAATCGCCTCCTTTAAAATCGATCCGAAATTCGGGTTTTACCCCTATCAGGCCGTGGCCCTCCTGCGCAGGGCAGGCCTTGGCGGCAAGCCCCTCAACACCTGCGCCGATATCCTGATCCGGCTGTACAAGGTATTTCAACACTATGAGGCCATGATCGCGGAGATCAACCCCCTGGCCGTCCTGGCCGACGGCGGTCTCATGGCCGTGGATGCCGTCCTTGAAATCGATGATTCCGCCATGTTCAGGGTTAAGAAAATGCTTTCCCTGTCCCCCGAGGGCAGGATCGGAAACCGGCTTGAAAGAAAGGGCAAAGAGATCGGGGTCACCTATGTGGACCTGGACGGGGATATCGGCCTCATTTCTTCCGGGGCGGG
>CAZAHK010000095.1:0-15519 GCA_964484555.1 uncultured Desulfobacula sp. | reverse complement strand
ATTTTATCCCGCAGGTGACCGGTATGACCATCTCATGGCCAAGACCCTGTCCCGCGCCATGGGCTTTCAGTCCGTCCGGGTGGAAGGCAATACCTTGCAGTACAGGGCCTATGGCCTGGCCAAAGAAGCCGTGGACACCTTTGAGATCAAAAAATAATCCGGCCCCGGTTCCGGCCCGGTATTCGCAGCCTTGTCTTTGTGTTTACGGCGCGCATTTCTCCAGTTTGACGGCGCAGACCTTATAATCCGGTGTTTTGGAGACCGGGTCGAGAAAGGTGCCCAGAACCTGGTTTGAATTGGCATTTTGAAAATGGAAATCCATGAACAGCGAACCCGGGGGAACAATATCCCCGATGCGGACGGGCGTGACCACCTCTCCCCGCCGTGAAATCACCTTGATAGAGTCCCCGTTTTTAAGCCCCAGGGTCATGGCATCGGCTGTATTGACCTGGGCCACGGGTTCGGGAAATTCATTTTGCAGGGTTTTGCACCGGCCCGTCATGGTGCTGGTGTTATAGTGGGCATACCTGCGTCCGGTGGTCAGGGTAAAGGGATACTCGCTATCCGGTTCGTCTTTTGAGGCCTGGTGCTCAATGGCATGGAATTTTCCCTTGCCCCGGGTGAACACGCCATCCCGGTGGAGGAAGCGGGTGCCCGGATGCTCCGGAGACGGGCAGGGCCACTGGATGCCTTCAAACCCGATCCGGTCATAGGAGATCCCGGAAAAGCTGGGGGTCAGTTTTGCCATTTCCTGGAAGATGTCTTCGGCCGATTCATATTTCATTGCAAGCCCCATCCGGGTTCCGAGTTCGGAAAAGATCTTCCAGTTGGGCAGGGCCTGTCCCGGCGGCTCAACTGCTTTCCTGACCCGCTGGACCCGCCGTTCCGTATTGCTGAAGGTTCCGTCCACCTCGGCCCAGCAGGCGCCGGGCAATACCACATGGGCCATTTGCGCCGTGGATGTCAGAAAAATATCCTGAACCACTAAAAATTCCGCAGACTCCAGGGCATGGCGGACATGTCCGGTATTGGGGTCCCCCTCCACGGAATTTTCACCAAAGATATACAAACCCTTCATGGACCCTTCAATGAGACCGTCCATCATTTCCGGGATGGTTTTACCGAGACGGGGAGACAGCTCAACCCCCCACGCGTCCTGGAATTTCTTCTGGACATGCAGATCCGTAACCGGCTGATAGCCGGGATAGACATTGGGCAGGGCACCCATATCGCAAGCCCCCTGGACATTGTTCTGGCCCCTCAGGGGGTTGACCCCGCTGGAGGGTTTGCCGATCTGGCCGGTGAGCATGGCAAGATTGGCAAGGGTTTTGACATTGTCCACCCCGAATGAATGCTCGGTGATGCCCAGGGTGTAGCAGATGCTGGAGTTCTTGGATGAGGCGTAGAGCCTGGCCGTTTCCCTGATGTCTTCAACAGGGACGCCGGTGATCTTGGACACCCGTTCCAGGGTATAGAGGCTGACGGTTGCTTTTAAAGTTTCAAAGTCTTCGGTATGGGCGGATATGAAGTCTTTGTTGTGCAGGCCCGTATTCAGGATTTCATTCATGATTCCGTTGAAAAAAGCAATGTCCGTGCCGAAATTCAATTGGATATGGATATCGGCAAATTCAGCCAATTGTATTTTTCTCGGGTCCACCACGATGAGGGCGGCGCCTTTTTCCTTTGCCCTGAACATGCGATAGGCGATGAGGGGGTGGGCTTCCGTGGTATTGGACCCGACCACCAGGAGGCAGTCGGCATCTTCAATCTCGGCAATGGAATTGGTCATGGCCCCACTTCCAAACGACGCGGCAAGACCTGCCACGGAGGGGGCGTGTCAGAGCCGGGCGCAGTGATCGATATTATTGGTCTGAAAAACCGTCCTGCAGAGTTTCTGGCAGAGATAATTTTCTTCATTGGTGCTGCGGGCCGAACTGAAAAAACCGATGCTGTCCCCGCCATGGGTGTTTTTGATTCGGGAGAAATTTGATGTTACGGCTTCAAAGGCCTCGTCCCAGGTGGCCTTTTCCAGTTTGCCGTTTTTCCGGACCAGGGGATGGGTGAGACGGTCCGGGCTGTGGACAAATTCATGGGCTGTCTGACCCTTGATGCACAATTTGCCCTGGTTCATATTTTTTTCCTTGGAGGGCAGGGTGTCCGTCAGTCTGCCGTCAAGCACTTCCAGCAGCATCTGGCATCCGCACCCGCAATAGGGGCAGGTGGTTTTCACACATCGGTAATCCATTTGGCAATAGTCTCCTTAAAATTTAATCCTTCAGGCCCTCGTAGAAGCGCCCTGAATATTCGGTCCGGTTTTGGGCAATTTTTTCACCGTGACAAAATGTTCCTGATAGGCAATGGCGCCGCCGGCCCTGTCCCAGATATCCAGGCCCCCCTTCATGAATTTGTTGTCGGCCAGCCCCTTGCAAAAGGCCCGGCTTTCCACGGGCAGCCGGTGGCCGAATCCATGGACCACAAAAACCGATTCAGGATGGATCATGTCGGTCACATGGGCCGGTATGGTTTCCGAATAGCCGTTTTGACTCACCTCGACCCTGTCACCATTGGCGATACCCAGATTTGCGGCGGCTTTTTGATTGATCCAGAGGACATTTTCAGGCATCTGTTCAAACAGCAGGGGATTATTGACGGTATGGCCCTGAGTGTGCAGCGCACAGCGGCCGAAGGTCAGGCGAAACCGGCCTTCCGGCGGGGTTTTGGGGGAAACATAGGGTTTGAGGGACATCAGGCCGTTGTCTTCCAGTTTTTTTGTGATAATGTCCATCCGGCCGGTGTCGGTCTTGAAACGAATGTCCCCGATATCCCGGTAAACCGCCTTGTCCGACAGCGGCACCACACCGGTGGCATCAAAATCCGCCACAGACACCCCCGTGCCTTCCAACTGGAATTTCCACAGGTCTTCCACCCGGTCGAAGGCCAGGGCCTTGAGCCCCATCCTGCGGGCCAGTCCCGAGATGATTTCCCAGTCGGCCTTGGTGTCATACCGGGGTTCCACAGCCCGTTGACGGACAAAGAACCGGGGATTCAGCCCGTTCTGGGTGGCGATGATGCTTTCCCTTTCCAGATAGGGGGACAGGGGTAGGACCACGTCTGAATGCCAGGCCGTATCCGACCAACTAAAGGTCACGGACACCAGAAGGTCCAGCTTATCCCAGATCGTTTTCAGGCGGTCGGGTTCGGGATACCCCATCAAAGGGTCGTGGCGGTAGGCGATATAGGCCTTGATCGGATAGGGGGACTGGGTATCCATGGCCTGGTAAAGGAGGTGGGCCAGACCCGGCCCTTCCTCAAACTGGGGATATTTCCATCCCACGCCGTCGGCCCGTTTCTCCGCCGGTTTGGGAAAAAGGTCCATGAAACTGTTGAGGCCTTTGGCGCCCACATCTTTGGGCGTATTGACAAAGGGCAGTCCTCCCTTGGCCCCATAGGCGCCCAGGAGCGCGTTGATGATATAAATGCTCCGGCAAACATAAAAGGAATCAATGTAGCGGGCGGCCATCCATCCCGGATGCCAGATGACGGCCGGGGCTGCTGCAGCCAGTTCCCGGACAAAATGCCGGATCTCGTCGGCCTTGATGCCGGTTTCCTGTTCCGCCCATTCCAGGGTATAGGGCCGGACAAAGTCTTCCAGTTCGGCAATCCCGGTCATATATTTTGAGGCAACGCTTTCATTATAAAGCTTTTTTGTCAGCAGTTCACGGATCACGGCCAGGTTAAGGGCATAGTCGGTGCCGGGCCGGATCATCATCCATTGGGTGGCTTTGGAAGCGGAGATATTGGCCCGGATATCAATGACCGTCAGCTTGCATCCGTTTTCCATGGCATCGGTCAGGTTGTTGACCTCCTGCACATTGACGGCTTCGAAGATATTCCTGAATTGCAGCACCACATGGCGCGTGTTCTTGAAGTCATAGGATACGGATTTGCGTCCCATACCGGTCAGGGACAGGGCCGCATGCTGGACATTCCGGGCGCAGGACGAGTCATGGTTGACATAGTTGGGGGTTCCGATGCCGCGCAGAAAGGCCCGGTGAAAATCCCGAAAGGGTCCGCCGCGGTCGGAAAAGGCAATGGCCCTGGCACCATACTCCTCGCTGATCCGGGATAAACCCCCGGCCACATAATCAAAGGCTTCATCCCAGGAGACCTTTTTCCATTTGCCCTCCCCACGGTTGCCCATACGGATCATGGGATATTGGGGGCGTTCATCGTCATTGATCAGGGCTTTTCCGGCGGCCCCCCTGGGGCAGACCGCCCCTTTCATGGCCGGGATATGGGGATTGCCCTTGATAAATTTTACCCGTCCATTCTCAACCGCCACCTGGATGGGGCATCGCACCGTACACATCCCGCACACACTGAATACCGAACCTGCCGTCATGATCTTCCTCTCCGCAGCTCAGGACGCTGCACCGGATAAAAGCAGAACCGGGGACTGTCTCCCGTTCCATTTCAGGCGGCGTCAGAAATGCTCACAAATCGAGTGTTAATAATACTCCGCCGTTTACCACAGCCGTTTCGTTATGTCAATATTGATATAACGAAATTCCATTGCCGGAATCAGGGATTAGCTTGAAACCAGGTGGGAGACATAGCCGTTGATTGGGGAGCTTTTAACCTGTTCAGGGGAGCCTGTCTGGGTGATTCTGCCCTGCTCGTAAATAATGATCTGATCCGAGACGGCGGCGGCTTCGTCAAAATCATGGGTCACGAGGATAGCGGGGATATTGAAGGTTTCCTTTACTTCTTTTAAAAATTCCCTCATCTCCAGGCGGAGGGGACGGTCCAGGGCGGAAAAGGGCTCATCCAGGAGCAGCATCTTGGGCCTTCGGATCAGGGCCCGGGCAAAGGCCACCCGCTGCTTCTGCCCCCCGGATATCTCAGACGGGTATCTTTTCTCAAGCCCGGTGAGTTTAAAGGAGCGGATCAGGTCCCCGGCCCGGTCCTGTTTTTCTTTTCCGGAGAGAAGGGGGGCGCCGTAGAGGATGTTCTGCCATACTGTCATATGGGGGAAAAGGGCCAGGTCCTGGAAAACATAACCGAAAAGCCTTTTCTGGGGAGGCAGATCCGTTTTGGACAGGGAATCAAAATAGAAGGTGTCGTCCAGGCGAACAACCCCTGAATCCGGTTTGATGAGACCTGCAATCAACTGAAGGGTCATGGATTTCCCGGCCCCGGAAAACCCGAAGAGAACAGCCGGTTCGTGGCCGATCTCCCATTCAATGTCTAAAGAAAACCCGTTGACCTTCTTTTGCAGATTGACGTAAAGCCCCATCAGAACGTCCTTTTTGAATACCGGTTGGCAATGTAGAGGAAAAGCCCGGATATCAGGGTCATGAGTATTACCAGCCCATGGGCCTTGTTCCATTCTCCGCTGCCGGACAGGCTGTAGATGGCAATGGGCATGGTCTCGGTTTTACCCGGCAGGTTTCCGGCCAGCATGAGGGTGGCCCCGAACTCTCCCATGGAACGGGCAAAGGCGAGCACGGCCCCGGCGATAATCCCCCGTTTTGCCAGGGGAAGAATCACCTTCAGGGCCGTGTTGATTTCGGAATGCCCCAGGGTGTAGGAGGCATTGATGAGATTTTTATCGACGGATTCAATGGCCGCCCTTGCGGTCTTGATCATCAGGGGCAGGGCGACCACATAGGAGGCCAGCACCGCCGCATACCAGGTGAACATGATGGTCCACCCGGTCCATTGATAGATAAAGCCGCCCAGGAGCCCGTTCCTGCCGAAAATGATAATCAGATAATAGCCCGTGACCGTGGGCGGCAGCACCAAGGGCAGGGTGAAGAGCATGTCCAGCACCTCCCGGCCCCTGAATTCTTTCCGGGCCAGAAAATAGGCTGCCGGTATCCCGGTCGCCACGATCAGGAGGGTTGACAGGCAGGCCACCTGCAGGGACAGGCGCACGGAAAAAAGAACGGATTCCATGGCCCTAGTTGCCGGATTTGAAACCGTATTTTTGCAGGACGGCCCGGCCTTCATCGGACAGCACCAGGGCAATAAACGCCTTTGCCTCGGCCTCGTTTTTTGATCCCTTGACCACGGCAATGGGGTAAACAACGGGTTTATGGCTTGTTTCAGGAGCAGCAGCCACGACTTTCACCTCTTTTGACCGGGCCGCAGCATCGGTGGCATAGACCACCCCGGCATCCGTTTCGTTCCTGGCCACATAATCCAGGACCTGCCTGACATTTTCCGTGTAGATGAATTTGTCCTTGATGGACCCCAGGATATTGTAGAAGGTAAAGACGTCTTCGGCATAGCGTCCCGCCGGAACGCTCTTGGGGTTTCCCACGGCAATCTTTTTGATTTCTGCGGAATTTAATCCCTCAAATGAATTAAGACCTGTTTTTGCATCGGCTGGAACAATGAGAACCACAGAGTTCAAGGCAAAGTCGGCGCGGGTGCCGGCAAGGGTCAGCCCTTGGCTGTCGGCCTCATCCATATCCTTTTTTGAGGCAGAGGCGAAGATGTCCACGGGGGCCCCGCCGGCAATCTGCTTGAGAAGGTCGCCCGAGGCGCCGAAATTAAAGACGCACCTGGTTTTGGTGGTGGATTCATAGAGTCTGCCGATTTCCTCAAAGGCGTTTTTAAGGCTCATGGCTGCGGATACGGTGATTTCCTTTGAGCCTGCAAAGGCAAAGGAGGTGAGTCCAAGGTAAAGCAAGGTCATTAAAAGAGAAGCGATTCCAGTTTTTTTCATATCATTTTCCTTTTCAACAATTTATGTCAGATGATTTTCCTTAGGGGACCAAGGTGTATTTTTGACCATACCGTATAAAATGCGGGGTTCCGCCGCCTTCCAGGATGGCCTGGCGTGCGCCGGGGATATCAGTGACCCGGGTTCCGGCCACGGCATGGACGCCTCTTCGGAAAGCCGGGTCCGGGAGCCAGCCAGCCGATGGCCCCACCACGCCGATAAACCGGGCCGACCGGGCCGAGTCAATGGCCTCGTCAAAATCTCCGACAGCCGCGCTTGATCCGGTGATGATGAGCACATCCACCTGGGCCAGGTCCTTGATATTCCGGCTCATAGCAGGGCCGTGGCCCATGATTCCCTGGGGCAGGGAGGGGTTGTCGTCAACAATGATGAGGGAAGCGGCATGTTTTTTCAGAAACGGCAGAAAGGGGCCAATATTTCCCACCATCCCCACTTTCAGCCTTTCCTTCTTGAGCGGCAGAAGATCCAGGAAATCCCTATCGGAAAACCTGTATTTTCCCGGCTCATGATCCATGATGACCTTTGAAACGGCATTGACCGCGGCGATCCCCACACTTTTTTCCAGGGGATGGGGGGACAGCATGAGTTCTGCCAATTCAAGGACGGGCTTTTGGGCCAGGGTTCCGGCGCTCTGATAATGGGTGCAGGAATCGGCAGCAGACCGGGGAGTGAAACAAACCCCCAGGGCATCATTGACCAGTTCAACCAGGGTATATCCCAGGGAAATGGCCACCATGCGGACACCGGGGATGTTTTTCAGACAGGCGGAGCGGGCCTGGACTTCTGCGACAATGTCTTCGTTCAATTTCGGCATTTCAATTTCCTGTTCGTAATTCCATGCATTAGCAATAAATTTTTATCCATATCCCACCGGTCGGGTTACCCGGCCTTTCCAAAGGAGCAGGCCGGAAATCTGCAGGGCTTGCAGTTGAGGCAGAGGCCGCCGTGGCTCAGATGGGCAAGATCCCTTGGCCCCGGTTTTTCCCCGGCCATGATCCGCGGCAGGATCAGGTCAAAAATAGTGGTCCTATGATAGAGCCCGCAGGCCGGAAGCCCCATGATGGCCGTATTTTTGTGATACCCCAGAAGAAACATGGCCCCCGGAAGCACGGCTGCGGAATAGTGGATCTCTTCAAAGCCCGAATCCTCGATCCCGGCCTTTGTCACATCGTCCGGGTCCACGGACATGCCGCCGGTGGTGATGATGAGATCGGTATCCTTTTCAAGATAGTTCCGGATCTGATCGCTGATCATCTCCCGATCGTCGGGCAGGATGACGGCTTCTTCCAGGACAGCCCCCAGGTCCGTGGTCTTCTGTTCCACAATGGCCCTGAACCGATCCTGGATAAGCCCCTTATAGACCTCATTTCCGGTGATGATGAGCCTGATTTTCAGTGGTTGGAAGATTTTGACGCTGAAAATGGGGTAGTTCTCCCTTGCAAAATTCATGGCCGCATCAAGATCGGCCCGGTGAATCACCAGGGGGATGGCCCGGGTGGCCGCAAGGCTCTGGTTTGTTTTGACGGCCGTATGGGTGTGGATGGAGGCGCACATCACATCCCGGAGCATATTGAACTCTTCCAGGGCCTGAATATTGACTTTGAACAGTCCGGGATAGTCGGCCCTCAGTTCCAGTTTCCCCTCCGCCGGGGAAGCGGAAAAGGTGACGCCGGGTCCTGACAGGGCAGCAGCAAGCTCCAGCACTGCGTCATCTTCATGCACCTCATCGTTTGCGAGATCCAGAACATAGAGGTTGTTTTTGCCCATGCGCATGAGCCTGCACAAATCCCCGGAGGTTATTGTGTGGCCTTTTTTAAAGGCCGGGCCTTTGAATTCGCCGGGGATGATCTGGGTCATGTCATGGGCAAGGGTGGTGCCCACGGCTTCTTCAACGGGTATGGTTCTGTAAGGTAAGTCCTTTGTGGCTTTACACATTTTTCTTTCCTTGTGGATTAACGGGTTGATAATAGGTTCCCAAGGCGCAGGGCCTGCAGAGGATCCGGTCATTTTTCATGACTTCCCGCTTGTCCCGGACCACCTGTCCGCAGTTTTGGCAGACAGCCTTGAATCTTGTGGGGCCGGGCATCTCCGAAGCCTTTACCGTCACCCGGACTTCTTCAATGCTGAATAATTCGTCAAGGCTCATTTGTTTATAGGCTTCCAGTTGCCGCCGATGTTCATCCTGGATTTCCGGGGCATATTCCTGAGCCAGGTCCCTGGCCGTTTCTCTGGATACGATCCTGAAGGCCTTGCCCGTCTCAAGATGGACAAAGGTGGCGGCCATGATGCCGTTGTCGATAAATTTTAAGGATCTGCGTCCCAGTCTCACGCCTGTGACAAAGGAAACGGCATCGGTGGCGCACCGGTCCATTTCCACATACACAATGAGTTTTTTGATCTGGGGCAGTTCCCTCGGATTGTCCAGGCCGAGAAGACGGCATCCCTCCATGGCCATGCGTACGCCCACCACCTGCCCGGGGCAAAGGTGGCCATGGGCGGCCGCCGATCCTTTTAACAGGGTTTCAAAATCTTCCATGGGTCTTTCCATGGTTTTTGGGGTTCGGATGGTTCATGGGCTCAACCTTATGTTACGATTGATATAAGGTCAAGGAAATTTTTATTTTTTTAATTCAAAAATGATTCGACCGGTTTTGACGGCGCAAAACCATGTACACTGAATTTAAAAGCATGTATAAGGGTGGGAATGAAAAAAACAATCTTAAATAAGGGCGGAAAATGAAGCTCAGATCCAGCCAGTTTCTTGTTGCCGACGACGGCGGCATCATCATGGGTGCAGGCCGGTTGGCCATCCTTGAATCCATTGACCGGACCCGGTCCATCAATCAGACCGCCAAAGAGCTGAAAATGTCCTATAAAAGTGTGTGGAGCAAGATCAAGTCCACGGAAAAAAATTTCGGAAAGCCCGTGGTCCTGGCCGACAAGATCACGGAAACAAAGCTGACCGATGAGGGCAGGGGCCTGCTCGAACACTACCGGGAATTGAAAGACCGGTGCATCCGGGCCGACGACGCCATCTTTGAGGATGTTTTTCCCGGGCGGGGAGAAGCCTAGGGCAGGGTTCCTTCTTTTTTAAGGTTAAGGTCCATGTATGCCCCCAGGGTCTCTGCAAAAAGCGAATCCGTTTTTTGTTCAACCGAGGCCTGAATTTTTTCAAAATGATCGATGAGTTCTTCAGCCAGCGGTGTCAGTTGTGAGCCGCCGCCGCTGGTTCCCCCGGTCTTTTTCACCAGCAGGCTTTGGCCGAGGCGCTCTTCCGTGGCATGAATCCTGGCCCAGATGGCCGGGTATCCCATTTTTAGCTCTTTGGCGGCCGCGTTCAGGGAGCCGAGGGTTTGAATGGTTTTAAAGATCTTATACCGGCCCAGCCCGAACACAACCTTGCCGTCCGAGTCTTCCAGCCAAATTTTCGAGCGTGCATAAAGCTTTTGCGTTTCCATCATTGATTTTTGACCCTTATTATTGATGATGGTTATTCGAACTTCTGAAATATAGCTGATATTCAGCCTTTTATCAATATCGGCAATGGGACCGACTCATTTTTCAGGCCAAAGCCAAGGCGAATAAATACAATTCAGCGGATGAACTGATCCCATAAAATAAAAACAATAAAGCGATATGTTTATGTTGACATAAAGCTATATTATAGTTATTTAACAACCATATGTTGTATCATTTATGGTATAACGAAAATCGCAGAATCGGGCCGCTTCCCTTTAAATCTGGGCTTTCAAAGGCAGCGACCGATGAGTTTCATGAAATAGTGGGGTGACCGGTTTTTAATTCCGGCAACACACTCAATGGAGGTGAAGAGCAATGAGGTATGGTGAAGCAGGGTATAATCTGGAAATCGATTTGACAAGAGGGAACATCGAACGGGTGGAAACCGACCCGAAAATATTGGAACAGTTTTTGGGGGGTCTTGGCACCAGTGTCAAAATTCACTTTGACAGGGTTCCCCCCGAGACCAACGCGTTTGATCCTGAAAATCTCCTGATTTTCAGTAACGGGCTTCTCTGCGGCACGCCCATGTTCAGCGCCAACCGGACCCTTGTCACTTTCATTTCGCCGCAGACAGGTCTTCTGGCCTATCCCATGATGGGGGGGTTCTGGGCTGCGGAATTGAAATATGCCGGGTATGACAAGGTCATCATGCGCGGCAAATCTCCCAATCTCATTTATATATACATCCACAATGACAAGGTGGAGATCCGGGATGCCGCCCATCTCAAGGGCAAGGGCGCCATTGAAACCCAGGAGCTGATTCGTGATGAATTGAAAGATCCCCGAGTCCAGGTGGCGGCCATCGGCATTGCCGGGGAAAACAAATGTTTTACAGCCTCCATCGAACAGTCCCGGTCCAGCGCCAGCCGCGGCGGCGGGGGCGCCGTCATGGGCGACAAAAATATCAAGGCCATTGCCGTTCGGGGAACCAAACCCTTGTACCTGGCCCGGGGTGAAGAATTCATGAAAGTCATGAAGGAGATCACCGAATATATCAATTTCAGAAACACCAATCCCCTCCCTGGCGTCATGACCATTTTGTCCGGTATCGGGTCACCCGCGGAAATGAAACATGTGGACGAACAATGGCACACCACCAGTTTTGCCTGGGGGAACGCCCGGGTCCGGAGAAAGGATTTCTGGACCAAGGAAATCGAGGAAAGCTGGAAGGGGGTCCAGCTCAGCGCCATCAAACGGTTTATCAGTTGTTTCAACTGTCCCCAGCAATGCGGCGGGCTGATCATGCACAGGGATGTTCCGCCCTATATGATGAAATGCTTTTCAAAGTTGACCTATCTCATGGGCGCCTATGTGGACGATCTGTCCTTTGGATTCGAGATCGGCAAAAAAGCCTTTGAGTATGGTCTGGATTCATTTTCAACCCCCCAGATCCTGGCATTTGCCGTTGAACTCAGGAAAGAAGGCATCCTGTCGGACAAGGACTTTGAAGGATGTCCGGAAGATAAGGAAGGCCAGTTCAACTGGCTCCTGGACAAGGTCGCCCACCGGGAAGGCATCGGCGATATCCTGGCCGACGGCACCTACTGGGCTGCCCGCAGGATCGGCCAGGGGGCGGAGAAATATGATCATAATACCACCAAAAAACATGAGCAGATGAATATCAAGCTCGGCATGCTGGACCCCCTCTATTACCTCATGTATGCCACCAACGAGAAAATCAGTATTACCCAGATTGAAGGCAACTGGCCCCAGGCCGCCTTCGCTTCAAAAGAGGACCGGGAGGCCTTTGTCAAAGACTGGCCCCAGCTCCCGGATGACAAGATGAAACAGTATTTTCTGGACTGGGAACCGCGAGGGGAAAAGGCGAATCCATACTATCCCACACCGGATATGTGTTGCGAAATCGTGGACTGGATGGAAATGATTCACAATATTGACGATGCCATCGGACTTTGCGCCGGTATGGGGTCCTTCTGCCTGAAGCCGCCCTACCATATCCATAATTATCCCAAATTGATCTCGGCCGCCACAGGCATGGATCTGGATGAGAATAGCCTGAAAAGAATCGTCAACCGCAGCCGGAACCTGCACAGGGCCGTGAATCTGATGAGGGGGATGTGCCGGGCCGATGAAAAACCACCCGAGAGCCATTGGAAACACCGGTTTCCCGAGTACGAAGAACAGCTTCTCACCCGCTATTATCAATATAAGGGATGGAATTATGACGGAGTCCCGACCCGGGAAAGACTGGAAGAACTGGATCTGGCATATGTTGCCGATGAATTGGAAAAAAGGGGGGTTTTGAAAAATGGCCAAGACAACAAAGAAGATTAAAACCATCAAGGTCGATGCAGACAAATGCAATGGCTGCCGGACATGCGAGATCGTCTGTTCCGGGTTTCATTCCGAACCCAAATACAGCGCCATTAATCCGGCGGCATCCCGTATCCATGTGACGACCCACCGGCTGAAGAATATCTGGCTGCCTGTATTTGCAGGGGAGTATACCCCGGCGGAATGCAACGGCCGGGATAAATATATCATTGACGGTAAGGAATATGACGAGTGCGGGTTTTGCAGGGCTGTCTGTCCTTCCCGGGATCTGTTCAAGGAACCGGATTCGGGCCTGCCTTTGAAATGTGATATGTGTGAAGGCAATGAAACCGGCCCCCTGTGCGTGGAATGGTGCCTCAACGATGTCCTGATCTATGAAGAAAGAGAAGAAGAGGTGGATGAAGAAATCCTGATGAATGAGATGGAGGTCGGGTTGGATGCCCTCATCACCCGATATGGATTGGATCGGATAGAAACTGCCGTGACGCGCATGTCAAAAAGAAACTGAGATATGAAAGGGCAGAGGATATGAAAAAAGAAAGCATGATGGGGTATGAGGAAGCCTTGAGGCTGACCCTTGATACGATCTCGCCCTTGGATGACCATCGTGCGGTGGACCTTGCCGGATGCCTGGGCCGGGTTCTTTTTGAGGATCTGTATTCCCGGGTGGATTCACCTTCCATTAATGCATCCATGAAGGAAGGCTATGCGGTCCGGTCCCATGAAATCAGCCAGGCCGGCCCCCAAAACCCGGTGCAACTGACCGTCATCGGTGTTTCCGCCGCCGGGAATCCCTCAGATAAGGAAGTCGTTGCCGGAACCGCTATCCGGATTCTGACCGGGGGCAAAATACCGGCCGGGGCCGATGCGGTTCTGGCTGAAGAGTTTGCCGCCTGTGAAGGGGATGCCCTGACGGTTTTTAATACAGCGGAACCAGGCCGGAATATTTTATCCAGGGGGGCCGATGTCGGGATGGGTGAACTCATGGCCACCCGGGGAAGCCGGCTCACCCCTGGCATGATCGGGACCCTTGCCGCGTCAGGATTCGGAACGGTGAAGGTCTACCGGCGGCCCAGGGTAGCCATTCTGGCCACCGGGGACGAGCTGGTGGTTCCGGGGCAACCCCTTCCCGACGGAAAACTTTATGCCAGCAACCTGGAAATGCTGAAGGCCTGGTGCCTTCGATACGGCATGCCCACCAGTTTTTATATCCTGGGTGATAAGAAAGAAGTCATTACCGGAAAAATAAAAGAGGTGATCGCCACCCATGACGCCGTACTCACCAGCGGCGGGGCCTGGACCGGGGACCGGGATTTTGTGGCGGACACTCTGAATAGCCTGGGTTGGAAAAAACGCTTTCATTCCATCCGTATCGGTCCGGGAAAACCCGTGGGCTTCGGTATGTTGAATGAAAAACCGGTGTTTATCCTTCCCGGAGGACCGCCGTCCAATCTCACGGCCTTTCTCCAGATTGCGCTGCCCGGCCTTTTAAGACTCGGGGGCCATCATTCCCCGTCCCTTCCCCGGATCATGGTGAAACTGGAAAGAGAACTGGTCAGCCGCCATATCGACTGGACCGAATTTGTATACGGGCAGTTAATCCTGGGGGAGGAGCATACCCTTTTTAAACCCCTCAAACTGTCCAGCCGGTTGAAATCCATGGCCCGGGCCGAAGGCGTCATCGCCGTACCCGAAGGGGTGAAGTCCCTGCCCACCGGAGCCATGGTGGCGGCCCAGGTCTTTATATAACCCATGACGGTCAGGTGATCATGAAACTACAGACAGACCCTCAGATGAGGAATGATTTGGATTTTTCCCGGGATTCGAGAATCCGGGGAGAAAAAGGCTGGGAAAAGCTTCCCCTGTTCTGGTTCCTTTTGTTCCTGTCCTATCGATGCACCAGAAGATGCATTTATTGCTATGCCTTCAACCAGGTGGGCGAAGGCAACACGGCCGAGATGGATGAGAATACGTTTTCAAGGCTCCTGGACTGGATTCCCGAGGTCTGGAAGATCAATGGGGTCCAGGTGAACATCATCAATTTCCTGGGCGGAGAGCCTTTGCTCCGGACCGATAGGATCAAAAAAGTGATGGATGTTGTCCAGGCCCGCACCGGCGGCATGCAGGGGCTGGTCAATACCAACGGCGACTTGGTGGACCGGGTCAATTGGGAGGACCTTGAACATATCCAGTGGATGACCATGAATATCACGGACAACAGCCTTGCCGAGCTGTCAAGGCGGATGAAGGTAGTTGCCGAGCGGTCCAATGTCAAAAACCAGACCATTGCCGTGACCCTGGACGACGACAACCTGGACAGGATTCTGGATATCGCCCGGTTCGGCATTGAAAACGGATACCGGCTCAGATACAACAAAGACCTGTTCAGGGGAAAGGATAGCGGATATCAGAAACGGCTCCTGAAAAAATACCATGACCTCTGCGACCTGTTGGAAGCCTATATTGACCGCGGATACGAAGTCCATACCACCTTTCTCCTGGACATCCTGATACCCCTGTGGGAAATGGAAGCGTCTCCCTATCCCTGCGGCAGGCGGATCGCCGTGGTTTTCCCCGACGGCGGCATCGGCCCCTGCATCCGGGACCATGGTTTTAAGACCGGGACCCTATTTGATCCGGACCCCTTGAGCAAAATCCAATGCGAGACCTTTCATTTTGATCTTGGGAAACCGGATATCCCGGATGAATGCCGGGACTGCGAAGCCAGGACCACCTGCCAGGGAGGCTGTCCCCGCGACAAACTCCTGCTGACCGGCGCAAGATCGGGAAAATCCGTTGCCTGTGAGGTTCACAGGGAAATCATTCCCAGACTCAGGCGCCTGGATCAATTCAAATATAAGACCAGATCCCGGAGATCTGGTGAACACGCCAATATATAAGGCCAATATATAAGGATAGACAAATTGGAAACCATAGCCCCTTTCATAGAA
>CAZAHK010000094.1:0-15602 GCA_964484555.1 uncultured Desulfobacula sp. | reverse complement strand
GCTATCTTGGACTCATAATACTCATAGGCCCGGACTACTTTGCGCTGCCCCGGAACCAGATCAACGATTTCACATTTGGCCCATCCCCAGGCGGAAAAAACCGCATAAGCGCCGTGTAGAACGTCTTCCGGCATTTTCTGGATCATGGGCCCGACAATGGCCTTGAATTCTTCAGAATTGATGATGCCCCAGCCGGTGTGGTATCCGCATTCTCCGGCAGCCCTTTCAAGGCCCGCCTCTACTTCTTCAAGGTGCTTATCATCAACCGAGGTCAGCATTTTTTCCGTAAATGTATTCCAGAAATTGGCCGGCATAAATTGAATAAGGACCCCGAATGCCGGAATCAAACCTTCCTCATTTCCTTTGACTTTGATCTGGGAAAGGTCGTGAATCGCTTTTTTTCTGTCTATTGCCATGGGTTACCTCGCTTTTTCCGTTATCGTGAATTCACTCTTTCCATCGCCTTTAACAATACTTCGGGTCTCAACAATCTGATAGGACCCGACAGGTCTTCCGTTGATAATACAGAAGGCTGCCAGAATATATCCCTGACCCATAAAATTAACCGGGCGATCTTCTTTTTTCCATTTTTTTACCCACCCCTCGTCCACATGGGAGTGTCTCATTTCGGCAGACCCTCCTGATGCACTGATGGTCAAGGCTAATTGTCCGAGCCCGCTGAGACCGAAATACTGTTCTGCGACTTTTTTTCTATCCTCTTTTCCTTTGATCTGCTGGGCCAGAAAAATCCGTTGCAATGTCAGATAGCTGGATTCTTCCATGGATTCTCTGAGAAAACGAGTGCCTCCGATCTTATCCATATCCATGGCAAGCCGGGTAAAAAGGGTGGCATAATGATGGCAATGCATCACTGAAATTTCATTGTTAACGTACTGATACATGTGATTGGGGTCAAACTCCTGATTAAATTCGCAATCGACGGCCATTGGTCCTTTCTCCTTTTCTTTTATATGGAGTCCCCGATAATGCGACGGACTCTTACATTCACTTTGCCAAGCCTGTTTTCTGCATCAATCATTCTGAATTTTTTCTCGGTCAGGATCTGAATTGTATTTTGGACATCTTCAGCTATTTTAACCATATTGGTTACGGCATCTTTAATGTCTTTATTTGCAGCAGCCTGCTCCTTGACACTGGTCTGGAGGTTGTTTGAAATTTCCACCAGGCTTCCTGTTGAGGCGCTGAATTCTTCTGCTGAGGCAGCCTGCTCCGTCATGGCCTGGGCTATCTCATGGGTGCTGTCTTTGGTTTTCTGTGCATTGGATTTGATTCCTTCGAATTTTTCACCGGCCGCATGGATATTTTCCACCGCAGTTTTAATTTCAATAACAATATTTTTGAATAGTTCACTGATCTCTTTGACATTTGTCGAGCTTATCTCCGACAGGACCTTGACCTCGTCCGCCACCACCTTGAACCCTTTGCCGGCCTCACCGGCCCGGGCTGATTCAATGGTGGCATTCAGCGCCAGCAATTTTGTCTGATCGGCAATATCAGAGATGGTGGCAACCGCCTTATTGATCTGGTCGGTTACACTTTGAACGGCGTTAATGGAGTCAACGGCTTTTTTAATGGTCTGTGCTCCGGTTTCAGATGCCGTTGAAAGCTCCTGTGCGACTTCAGCCGTTGATTTTGATATGGAATCCACTTCTGAAATTGAAGCTGCCAACGCTTTTGATGTGGTTGAAAAATTGTTGATAATATCAGCCTGCTCCTGCATCCGCTTTGAAATGGAATCCACGGTAATAATCATCTCGGTTACTGCGGAAGAGCTGATCTGTGTCGTTGACATCTGGTCTTCCATGGACACCGATATTTTCTTGATGGTCGATATCAATTCGTCGGTTGAAATCACAAAATATTCAAACACACTGTTGATATTGCCGGCGATATTCTCCCACAAGGATTTAAAACCGGATTTGTCCGGCGCCTTTACCCTGGACTGAAGATATCTTGAAAAAAGCAGCACCATAACCGTCAGAATCCCGATCAGCCATATCGGGCCGGCGTGAAGAAAAAATACGATGGCTGTAATCACGGCCGCTTCCATAAGACAAAGCAATAAATTACGTTTCGAAAAGATTTTTTCCATTTTCAACCTCCCTAATGCGTTAATAATGATCCATTAATGATTATATTCACTTATCTTCTCCCATATCAGAATTTACATTAATTTTTCTCCATTGTGTTTTTGAGTTCTTCAAAGGCTGTTTCAAGCTGTGGTAGAAGATCCTTTAATCGTGAGAAATCTTCGGCTTTGGCAGCCTCTTCCAAGGACAGGGCGAGGCAACGAAGGGCAGGGGCGGAGAGATTGCCTGCAGATCCTTTGATTTTATGCGCCTGGGAACAGATTTGCTCCGTCTGTTGCTGTTCCACGTAATTTTTCAAGGCCTGTATTTGACCAGGCATATCCTCCAGGAAACTTCTGAAAATTTCATCGGCCAGTTGCAGATCTCCCATCACCCGCTCAGTGAAGTCTTCCCGATTAAAGATCGTGCCGGAATAATTTTTTCCCGAACCGAGAGCTGCCTGGCCGACAGGTTCCGGGGTGGAGCCGCATTTTTCCGGAAGCCATTTTTCCAGTTCCTCTGCCAGAGATAATGGATCAATCGGTTTTGCCACATAGCCGTTCATCCCTGATTCAAGACATTTTTCCCGGTCACCGGCCATGGCATGGGCAGTCATGGCAATAATGGGGATGGTATGATTGAGGACCGGCGATTGAGAGCCGCGGATCTGGAGAGTGGCCTCATATCCGTCCATATTGGGCATCTGCACATCCATAAGGACCAGGTCATAGGGAATGGTTTTCAGTGCCGTGACTGCCTCCAGTCCGTCTGCAACAGCGTCGGCTTTCAGGCCCAGTTTTTTCAGGATGCCCAGGGCTACTTTCTGGTTTACAATATTATCTTCGGCCAACAGGATGCGCGCCCTGGTGCCGGTAAACCAGTTCAGGGCCTCGGAAACGCTATGCCGGGTTGCAATGCCCTTGGGCACCGGTTCCTTCCCGGAGGACAGGATGAACGACAACAGGCCCCGGAACTCCTGATGACGTACCGGCTTGGTCATATATCCTGAAAAGCCTATATTTTCAAAATGTCTGGCATCCCCCCGGGCCCCCATGGATGTGAGCATGATCATAAGGGTTTTTCCCAGCCGGTGATCCGACCGGATGGTCCGCCCCAGCGTTTCTCCATCCATTCCCGGCATCTGCATATCGATGACCGCTATCTTGAAGGGGTTTTTTTCATTCACGGCCCGGGTTAAAATGGTTAAGGCCGAATGGCCGTCTTCGGCTTCAGCCACCTGCATTCCCCAGGCAACCATGTGACGGTTCAGAATTTCCCGGTTGGTTCCATTGTCATCTACAACCAGAACCCGGACACCTCTCAGATCAAAATAGGAGATTCTTTCTTTTTCAACCCTTGGGGCCTGTTTGGCAAGCGATACCGTGAACCAGAACGTGGACCCTTTTCCAGGAGCGCTTTTTACGCCGATCTGCCCCCCCATCATTTCGGCAAGCTGACGGGAAATGGCCAGTCCCAGTCCGGTCCCGCCGTACCGTCGTGTTGTCGAAGCATCTACCTGGGTGAATTTATTGAACAGCAGTGCTGTTTTTTCCCCGGGAATGCCGATCCCGGTATCACGTATGGAAAAATGAAGCAGTACCGTGGTCTCGTTTTCCGTGGAGATGGATACCCGGATCGACACTTCCCCGGCAGGGGTGAATTTTATGGCATTGCATGTCAGGTTGATGAGAATCTGTCTGAGTCTTCCCGGATCTCCCTGCAGCAGAGAAGGAACCCCGGGCTCAAATCCGCAGATCAGCTCCAGTCCTTTTGCATGGGCAGACACGGCCATGTTGGCCGCAAAGTCATCAAGCATGCTGTGCAGATCAAAATCAAGGGTTTCCAGCTCCAGTCTGCCTGCCTCGATTTTGGAAAAATCGAGGATGTCGTTGATGATACATAGAAGGGACTCCCCGCTATTCCGGACAAGCTCTGCATAATGGCGTTGTTCATCACTGAGTTCAGTATCCATCAGCAGCCCGGTCATACCGATGACGCCGTTCATGGGGGTGCGGATCTCGTGACTCATATTGGCCAGGAATTCACTCTTGGCAATACTGGCTATTTCCGCTTCCGCAGCCATGTCGTTGGCCCGGGCGATGGCTTCCTCCAGTTGTTCATTGGCCACCAGCAGATCCGTCTCTCGCTGTTTAAGGTCAGTGATATCGAGAAAACTCTCTAACAAATGAACCTCTCCCTCCAGGTCGATCTTTGTTACGGTCTTTAATACAGGGACCAATGTTCCATCCGGCCGGCGGATGGTTCGCTCCGTATGATCCACCTCCTGACCAAGATCGAAAACCGGGCATTTTCCTGTCTGGGCAGGACACATAAATTGATTGCATGGCCTGCCCATAAGGTCCTTTGCAGCCACACCGACCATGAGCGCCGCCGCACGATTGGTATCCACAATGAGCCGGTCCGATCCCCGAACAAGGACAATACCCACCTGAACTGAATCCATTAGGGCCTTCATGCGGATATGAGCCTTTTTCAGAGCGGATTGACTGTGAAATAATTCTTTGATCGTTTGCCGTCTTTTTAAAATAAAAAAGCCGATGGCAAGCCCCCCCCAGGAAATCATAAGCAACCCCAAGACATTGGATAAGACCTTGCCGATATTCAGGCGGGGGGGAATGGAAAGCCTGACCAACTGCCAGCCGTTACCCAGCACGGGATGCGCAAAAATATCAAAGATGCGGTCTTCCAGAACAACACGGTCTGATTCCAGGTCAGTATCCATCAATGCCAAAGGCTGATCGGCAAACTGCCGGGAAGATAGAATGTCTTGATGCTGGTTTTCTGAAAGGGATGGTGCTGCTTTGAACAACCAGTCGGGACGATTGGAGGCAAACACAATTTTATTCGGGGTGAGCAAGGCCATGGGAAGGGGGTCAGCCTGCAGCGCTGTGTCAATGAAATCCAACCCCATTTTGGCCACAGCCACACCCAGTATTTTTCCTTCATCGAAAACAGGAATGCTCAAATAAAGCCCCCTTTTGTCGGTGGTGATTCCAAGCGCGGCATAGGCCGAGGCATCTGTTTTCCGGGAAACGATATCTGAAAAATAAGGACGAAACGCATAATTGATACCTGTCAGCGTTTGCTCAAGGTTTTCCCCATAGGGGGTGCAGCCGACCGTCTTTCCCAATGAATCCATCAGATAGACCAGATCCGCACCGGTTACTGACCGGGTGACCTCCAGCGCGGCCGACAGCGCATTGTTATCTGGGGCCAGGAAACCTGCTGCGGTTTGCTTTGCCCCGGGAAAGGCAGCCAACCCCTTCAGCGCCCGGATCACCATTGAATGGGGAATCTCTATGGCCTTCGCGGTATCCTTCAACACGCCGCGGGCCTCTGTAACGGTTTTTTCCTGAGCCGTCTGCCAGGCCATCCACACACCCGAACCGATGACCAGGCTGGAAACGATTATCCCTATTAACGGCCAAACCGCCTTATGATGCATGGTGTCTTCTTTCCTGCCGTTCTATATTTTGAAACGGCCCAGCATACCGGTTAATTCCTCGGCCAGGGTTGAGAGTTGCCTGGCGCTGTCATTGACCTGGACACTGCCGTTGCTGACCTGATCGGTGTCCTGTTTGACCTGGGCAATGTTCCGGGTGACTTCCGCCGTGGTTTCTGAAATCTGCGTCAGGTTGTCGTTGGCCTCATTTACGCCGGATGCCGCCTGGGCAACGCTTTTTGAAATCTCCCGGGTCGTGGCGGACTGCTCTTCAATGGCGGTGGCCACCGTTGTCATGATTCCATTGATGTCATGGATGACCTGAACGATCCTGTTGATGGCATCCACAGAATCAACAGCAGTGAGCTGAACATCGGAAATCCGGGTATTGATTTCATTGGTTGCCTGGGCCGTCTGCTGGGCCAGGGCCTTGATTTCCTGGGCCACGACGGCAAAGCCTTTGCCGGCTTCGCCAGCCCTGGCCGCTTCAATCGTTGCATTCAATGCAAGGAGATTGGTCTGCCCGGAAATATCCGCAATGGTTTCCGTCACCTTGCCGATGTCTTTGGCGGCGCCATCCAGCCTGTTGATCTTTTTTGAAACCTCTTCGGCCGTATTGACGGCACCCTGGGTTATCGTATTGCATTTGGCCGTATTATTGGCGATTTCCTGGATGGTGGCCGTCATTTCTTCTGTTGCCGCAACCACCATCTGAATATTGCCCGAGGTCTCTTCCATGGCGGCGGATACCGATTTCACGCCGGTTGTCATCTCTTCTGCGGCCGCAGTAACGGCATGGGACTGCTCTGCAGTATTGCCGGCATTGGTGGTCATCTGGGCGGATACCGCCGCCAGGTTCTTTGATGAAGAATCGACGGTTCCGGCGGTGGTCATAACCCTGCCGATAATCCCCTGAAGTTTTTCTATGAACTGGTTGAAATAGCGGGCCATTTCTCCAATCTCATCCTGGCTGGTCACAATCAGCCGTTTGGTCAAATCACCTTCACCCTCGCTGATATCCCTGATCATGTCTGCGGTCTGCTGGATGGGGCGAACAATAGCGCGATTGAGAAAGAACATGGCAAAGGCAACGATGATCAGTGCAAGACAACAGATCACCACAGCAAGCTGATTCCGCATGCTTGCCAGCAGGTTGTTGACCTTGTAAACCCCCTCGTATTTCAATTTGTCGGGCACTGCGTAACACACGGCCCATCCCCAAGGTTCGAATTTCTTCACAAAAACCCATTGGATCATATGGTTCTGCTCGTATTGGAACACGTTACCCTTGGCTTTTGCCATCAAATCGACAAAACCGATCTTTTGTAAGGCCCCATCGTCTTTTTTCAGGAAAGGATGCATGATGATCGCAGCCTGAAGGTCCACGATGAACGGGAAGACATCTGTATCCTTCATCTGCTTTTCTTCATAAAAACGCTTTGTCAATTCTTTCAGAACACTTTCTTTGGCATCCGTTTCATAGGTTTTGGCCATGTCGGTTCCAGCCAGTCCAGTGTCGTTGATCGTCGCTTGAAGACTCCGATGTGCCTGCTCGATTCCTCCTGAAATTCCGTCCAACCGTTGTGCATATACCTCGACCTGACCGGCATCGACAATACCGGCAACCGTTTTTGCGATATCAGCGGAAAGATAGACGGTTAAACCGATCACAGTGATTACGATAATCAGAAAAGCGACGGCAACCAAAGTCAATAATCTTGTTTTTATCGAATATTTCATAAAACTGTCTCCTTCTTCTGGGTAACGCCTGAAAATCAAGTCAATGGGGTATTGATGCCGGTCCTGTTTCAAATGATGATCTCCCTTCCGGCCATTCCGATACTTTTGAATGAGCCGGAAAGGAGCTCGTAACGTATAGCGTTTAAAGAGCCGGCTATTTTTTTAGTCTTTTATCACCTTGGCCGACTTTATCATTTCCAATGGAAACTGGATGCCCAGTTTTTTGGCAATGGGCAGGTTCACGTACATCTGGCCTTTTTTATTGGATACTATCGGGAAATCTTTGATCGATTTCCCTTCGAGGATATTAATGGCAATACCGGCGGCCAACTCCCCCTGCTCTTCGGCAAGTTTAGCATAGTTGATCAATACGAACGGAGCGATGAAATCATGTGAACTGCCTGAAGGGATTTTAGTAATTTCACGGGTGAATTTCATTGCTTCCTTGTCATCCCATCCGCTGATACCTGCGTTGTTGATAACGATGAGCATATCCGCTTCGTCCTGAAGTTTGGTGTATTCCGTTTTCCATTCATCGAAAGTATTGACAAATTTCGTTACAGTAAGCTGGACGCCGAGCTTTTTCAGTTGATCTGCTTCTTTTCGATCTGTCTCATTGTCCTTACCGATGAATCCCACACGGCTGCCTTTGGCAAATTTCTGCATCGAATCCAGAAGCGGTTTGATAACCGAGACTTCCAGAACGCCGGTGACATTCTTGGAAGGAAAGCCATAGGCAGAAGCGTCCCAGTTGACGCCGCAGAAAACAAAGGGAACCTCCGAATCCTTGTAAAACGGGACAATCACTAGTTTTGCGGCATTGTCATCGGCGGTGATGACGACATCCGGTTTCCAGGCATCAATCTCGGCCTTGGCCTCATCACCAGCCTTCTTCAGTGCTTCCGGGGAAGAATTGCGTTTGGTATCCATATGGATGACCTTGAAGTCATACTTGTCTCCGATAACGCCTTTGGCCCCCTGCACTTCACCATCGCTCCATGCATACCCGGTATGATAGGAATCAATAAAAAGGACTTTCTTTTTCGCTGCCTGTGATGTGCCGACGCTCAACAGAACCGCTATTCCCACTACCATGATCATTTTGGATAATTTGTTAAATTGCATAGGTTTCTCCTTTTGGTAATTAAATTTTCTTTTTTAATTATTAAAACCCTTTGACGTTGATGATTAAAGGGATAGCTCTCCTAACTCATCCTTTCCACCTGCCACTCCACCATTTGTTCGCTGTTCAGTCCGACAGTCCCGGTTTGCCGGAGAATTTCACGGGCTACGTTGAGATCAGCAGCGAGCTTTTTCTCCAGCACCTCCTGCTGACTGGTGATCATGGCCACGATACCCTCAAGGATGTTTTCCTGCCCCCTCTTGGTAAGATTCAGTACTTCTGCCTCAGCAATGGCTTCGGTCGTGCTGCTCTGCCAATAGGAAAGGGCAAACAATGCAATGCCCAAAAAGACGGATACACCAATCCCCACAGTCATCAGTTTCTTTCCGATGGTCATGTTCTTACCCCGCTGCATTTAAAAGGGTTAAAAAAACAAGTCAATATGAATTCAGGATCGACTATTTAAAAGACTTCAGTTTGTCCTTAAAATCTTTCAGCGCAGGATTAAATCTCTCCCTTACCTGATCCCAGAAAAACATCTGCATCAAAACCAGACGATTATGAATGGACCCTGAATTTTTAAGGGTGTGATCCAATTTATGCTGTATGTCCTGCAACGAATCTTTTTGACGATTTGAATACTTATTGATGCAATCCGAGATCAATTGTTTTCGTTCGAGTTCAAATGCAAACCTGTTTTCCACATAGAGTCTCGACAACCGATCATGTTCGGCCAAAGCAGCACGCTTCCACAATTTTCTTTTCGCTTCGTAGCGGTCCGGCATAGCGTTTTTCCTCTGGATAATAATCAAGTATAATGAAAATGATTTTCGATCTTTATGTTGTCAGCTTATCATCATCTCTTCGGTTTGTTGATAACAAATATTTATCAGGTTAATGACAGGTAAAACCTGATAATACAAACTCACCTTTTGGAAAAATTACCCGACGAAAAATGAATCCGCCATTTTTAAAGAATTCAGATAAAACAGGGGTAATTCTTTCTCAATCAAAGCGTTTGCAATTATACTGAAACAATTATTTTCCCAATCTCCTCGTTCAAATAGTTTCACCATATTTAAAATTTGATTGAAGCCCTCGTCGTTACCAGCCAAGGCGGCTTTCATTTTCTCAGACAAACCGATCTGTCTGAGAATTTCATCCATTTTATGATCCAGCATGGCATCCAGCAGAGAAAACAGCCCCAGGGTGAACAGTTCTTCCGGCAGGTATGTCTTATTGATCACCGTCCCGATCTGTTCACACATCCCGGCACGAATAATCGATTGCCGGATTAATTCATTGGGTTTTTTCTCACAAAGGTCTGAGGTAACGACAATATTGATGAATTTTCTGAGTTCATTGGTTCCAAGGAAGGTAATGGCATCTTTAAGGGTGTTGATGGGGTTAGGCCGCTTGAAATAGGCTGAATTAATAAATTTGAGCAATTTATACGATACGGAAACATCATTTTTTATAAGTTTTTCTATCCTGTTCAGATTGAGTTCCGGCTGGGCAACTTCATTGATAAGCCTTATCTTTGAAATCTGGACAGACGATATTCCTTTTCTTGAAAGAATCTCAGGCCTTGAAAAAAAATAACCCTGAAAGAGCATAAATCCCATTTCTTTTGCCTTTTGAAACTCTTCATAGGTTTCAACTTTTTCTGCCAGCAAGGTAATATTCAAATTGGATCGAATATCTTGGACAATATCAACCAGGGTATCCAGGGGAGTGGTAATCAGGTCAAACTTAATGATCCTGCACAGTTCCATCATGGGCCTGAATTTTTTATGATACACAAAATCGTCCAGAGCGATGGTAAAGCCTTTTTTTTTAATCTCGCTCAAAGCTGCAAGAACTGCATCCGTAGGTTCGACAGTCTCAAGCACCTCAATAATGACATGTTTTTGGGGGAACAGAAGAGGGGCTTTTTGAAGGAGCAGCTTTTGTGTAAAATTGATGAGCCCGGGCTTATTTCCAAGCAGTTCTTTTAATTCAAAGGAAAAGAAGGTATTGGACAAGACATTTGACGTGGCGGTATCACCGTCAATATCCGGGAATTTGTTTTCCAGCCCGTTTCTGAACAATAGTTCATAACCAAAAATTTTTTTATGGGTGTTAAAAATCGGCTGTCGTGCGACAAAGATCTCCATGCTGTATCCCTTGCTCCCTTGTTTTCGTTTTAACCGGCCCAGAGGCCGGAATTTCTATTCATTGCACAGGCCTTAACGCTATCCCTTTACGGATTTTAAATAAGTAGGTAGAAGATCATAAACCTCCCGGGGACTTTTTAATGCGCGACGGTTGTCTATTTTCATTGATTCATCCACTCCGGGATCACTTAGATCCAGGGGTTCAGGCTTGTACGAAAGCTGTTTCCCGTCCGCATCCGTAAAGGGGATAATCAAGGGGCCTTTGCTTTCAAAGACAAAGGCCATCTGCCCGTTGCGCAGGAAGACAATGCTTCCGGAAGGATAAATGCCGATACTTTTTATAAAGGACTGGAGAATATACTGCAGCAGTGTGTCTTTCCTGGCATAGGTTCTGAAAATTTCCGTAACTGCTTGGATCTGATTGGAGGCCTCTTTATAGCTTGTTTTGGAGGTCATGGCATCATACATATCGGCGATCTTGCAGACTTTGGCATACAGGGGAATTTTATCAGGCTGCCCGTCGTCGGGATAGCAATGGGGTTCGCCCGGGTAAAGCCCTGAATGATGGTATTTTACAATATTGGTGATAAACGGATTGTTCAGATTGTTTTTTTCAAGGATCGCCGGCCCCAGCTCATAGGAATGTTTCTTGACCGTATCAAATTCCTCAAGGGTCAGCCTGCCGGTTTTATTCAGAATCGCATCCGGCACCATTACCTTGCCGATATCATGGAGAAAAAATCCAAGAGAGATGCTCTGGAGCTCATCTTTCTGAAAATGGTGATAGATGCTTTTCGAGATACCGGAAGATTTGTTGAAGGGGTCATAGGCTTCATTTTCCGACGAATTCAAGTGTCCGCTGATCATGGTGCTGAAAATGGTGTTGAATTTGTTCATGATGGCGGTTCCGATGGTGCAGACATTGATGGAATGGTTGTACAGATAATCATCACAGGAAAGAATTTCCCTTGTCAGGTAGGAGAATGGATTGTCCATGATGGTGAGAAAACCGGCCAGTTTTGATACATGGGAGCTGACTTCGGCATGGTCAAACTGGCCGCCGCTGTTTTTGATATCGCTCAGGGCTTTTTTGATACATTTCTTGGCGACCTCATAGTTTTCATGGGCCAGTTTCCGGCTTTCTTCTATCTCATAGAGCCTTTTCCCAACGGTGGTTAAGGGGTGCATTTCATCCAGGCCTGTTTTCCGGGGTTCTGATACCGGCTCCTTGGGGCCGGTAGACATTTTCTTCCCCGAGGCATCCCAGATCCCGCTTTTCCCGTCTGCGCTTAAAGGGACTTTTTTAATGCCGCTTTCTTTTATAAGCTGAAGGATTTTAGTGCTGGTTACGATAAAGGCCTTATCCAGCAGAAGGGTTCCGTTGCTGTTATAAACATCGATTCCGGTTGTTACCTTACCACCGTCTGATACGATTTGGATAAGGGTATCAATATTGATTGTGCCTGCCAAAAAAATCTCCTTACCAGAGTTTGTCGGATACTTGAACCATTCCGCAATACTCATGTTAATTAAAAGGGTGGATTGTTTTTATTAAACAGCCCCCAATTCACTACTCAATCAACGAATAGCACACGCGGGATTAACCACTTACAAGTGCCTGGCGAACCTTTCGGGCCAGGTCTTTTATGGAAAAAGGTTTCTGGATAAACGCCACGCCTTCATCCAGCACACCCTGATGGGCAATGACATTGGCGGTATATCCCGACATAAACAAGAGTTTGATGTCCGGGTATGCCGATGCCAGCTTTCCGGCGAGGTCGCGCCCATTCATTTCGGGCATGACCACATCGGTTATGAGCAGGTGCAGCATTGTGTCAATATCTTCGGCCAAAGCCAAGGCCTCTAAAGGTGTGCCGGCAGATAAAACGGTATACCCCAGCCGCTCCAGCATGACCTGGATCATTTTCAAAATGGCCGGTTCATCCTCCACCAGGAGGATGGTTTCGCTGCCGTGCGGAGCAGGTTCCTCTGAAAGATTCATCTCCTGAGCTTCAGGTTCGCAATGAGCCCGGGGCAGATAAATTTTAAAACTGGTTCCCTGTTCCGGTTCGCTGTATACATTAATAAAGCCGCTGTTTTGCTTGACAATTCCGTACACCGTGGCCAGGCCCAGGCCTGTGCCCATCTCTTTGGTCGTATAGAAAGGCTCGAACAGATTGCTCAAGGTCTCTTTTCCCATGCCGCATCCATTATCACTGACCGTCAGCAGAATAAAATCACCTGGGATAAATCCCGTATGGGCGCTGCAATATGCCTCATCAAAATGCTTTTGGTCCGTCTCGATGGTGATTTTACCCACGCCGGAAATGGCATCCTTTGCATTGACACACAGATTGGCCAGAATCTGATCGATCTGGGACGGATCCATTTTTATTGCCCAGAGGTTTTCAGCGGGTTTCCAAAGCAGATCAATATCCTCCCCGATGATTCTGCCCAGCATTTTGAGCACGCTTTTGACAATATTGTTCAGGTCAATGACTTTTGGGGCAATGGTCTGTTTGCGGGCAAATGCCAGCAATTGCCGGGTGATATCGGCTGAACGCCGGGCAGCGGTGAATATTTCCTGGAGATCTTCATAAATTTGGGCCTCCGGATATGTTTTGCCCATGGCAAGCTCGGTGCGTCCGAGGATGACGCCCAGCATATTGTTAAAATCATGGGCAACCCCTCCGGCAAGACGCCCGACAGCCTCCATTTTCTGTGAGTGCCGCAGTTGGTTTTCAAGATTTTTTCGTTCGGTGATGTCTGTAGCGATGCTTAACACTGCCGGCCTGCCGGCCCACTCAATCCTTTTGGCCTGGACTTCAAGGGGAAGAAGAGAACCATCCCTTCGGAAGTGCTCAACCTCAAAGCGAGATTCTCCTTTCTCAGAGATTTGGAGGAAACGCTCTTTTAACAGGGCTTTTGACTCAGGCCCATCCAGATCATGCAGATTAATGGAGAGAAATTCTTCCTCAGTATCATACCCATGCAGAGAAAGAGTGCGTCTGTTGGCAAAAAGAAAGCGGCCGGATGTGTCGTGAGCCGTTATGGACGCAGGTGCTGAATCAATCATCTGGCCCAGAAGGAAAATATGGTCCTCAGACCTTTTTCGTTCGGTGATGTCCATCAGAAAATTCAAGGTTGCCGGTTTCCCTTGCCAGTCGATCCGGATGACGCTGATCTCTATCCATTTCGTATTTCCGGACCGGTCAATAATCCGGAAACTATAAACATTGGGCAGAGACTCTCCTTTCATCCTTTTAAAATGCCTTTCGGCCACTGTTTTTCGGTCTTCCGGGTGGATATAATCCGTGAAAGGTTTCCCTAAGAGATCTTCAGGGGAATAACCGAGAAAATCAAAGGCTTTTCGGTTTACAAACCGGAGCAGCCCCTCCTGAGCCACCAGAATAAGCTCATTGGCATTTTCCACCAGAAGACGATATTTTTCCTCACTTTCTCTTAATGCCGCCTCATCCTGCTTTTGCCGGGTGATATCCTGCAAAGAACCGGCAAGGCCGTGAATGTTTCCTTTTTCATCGGTTTGCACCTGACCCCGGGCGATGCACTGGAAACGTCGACCATCCCTTCCGACGGCTCGCAATTCCAGCTCGTAAGGGGTTCCGTTCATCCGGCATTGCTCAACAGCCTGCTGCAAGCGCTGCATATCCTCGGGCACATAGAGTTTTGATTGCTCGGCAAAGGGGGGTGCCGGATGCTCAGGGTTCAGTTGAAACATATGGAAAAGTTGATCTGACCATTTCACATGGTCTTTATCAATATCCCACTCCCAACTGCCCACACGGGCGATCTGTTCGGTTCGGGCCAGCATGGCATAGCTTGTTTGCAGTTTTTCAAACAGCCTTCGGGAAAGGTGCCGGCTTTCCTCTAAATGGCCTGCCGTTTCAATCTTGTGAAGCGCAAAGGCCAGGTCATTGGCAATTTCTTCGAAAAGGGCCTGCTCTTCAGCATCCCGGGCATAGGCGGCAGGGACGGATATGGCCAGAAGGCCATAGGTTCTGCCTTCAAAGTGAAGTCGCCTGGTCAATCCCGCCCGGGCGCCATATTCAGGCGATAGGGGGCAGTCCGGGCAGTCTGTTCTTGGATTTTTAATTACAATAATTTCATTCCGGTCAAGCGCTCTCTTCATGCAGTCCGGGTATTTACCCGATTTAAGGCGAGCGCTCATGGCCTCAAAGCCGCCATTGAACCCTGATGAGGATAATGCGGCAATGGATTTGCCTTCCTTATCCAGCAAGATGATCCAGGCATTCAGATACCCCATGGTTTCGGTCAGATTGACACAGGCCGTCTCAATCAAATGCCGTGGGTTGTCTTCAGACACAATGAGCTGGTTAACATTTCGAATCCCTAAAAGAAACCGGTAAATATGATCGAGTCGCTTTTGTTGCCGGCGCAGATGCTGATGGGCCGACACCGCGACCATGGCGGCGGCTGAAAAAAGAGCCGTCAGGATGGATTCGGTCAGAAACGGCTGTTCCTGCCAACCTTGCCAAATTTTGGGTAGTATCGGCACACCCTCCCTGAAAGCGGTCACTCCCCAGACCACCGGTGTTGTAAACGCCTGATAACAGATGATCACAAGAGTCGCCCACCCCAGCCCATAGACCCACCCGGTATTCCATTGCCTGAGCAGATAACCGTGGGCCGGGCGAAGGACCAGGAGGCTGGGTACGGCATAGAGCAAATTTCCCAGAAAACCTACACTGAAGGGGACTTCCGAACCGAATGGCACGGATAAAACAGCGGCCAGGGCAAGCGCTGCCCACCCCTGCCCTAGCAGGGCAAATCCCATGAAACCAAAGGCCCATCGCCCATCAATCAGTGTGTCCGTATAAGGGATATGAACATGATTGAGTTCAGCCGCCAGTCCCAACCCGGCGAAAACAGCAAATATTTTTATTTGCTGGAATAGTTCAGTTTTTTTATTCATGAGCTGTCTTTGATTTTTTCCTTCAGTGCCGTTTGAACCCCTCTTTTGCCGGCGGCAGATAATTTTTCAGGTCAAT
>CAZAHK010000093.1:0-15676 GCA_964484555.1 uncultured Desulfobacula sp. | reverse complement strand
TTGAAAAAGCCTTCCCCGTGGACATCCGCCACAATTCCAAAATCTTCAGGGAAAAACTGGCGGAAAAAGCACGAAAAAAGCTGAAGCTGACACCATTCCTGCCGTTATGCCGAACAAAATGTCTCCCAAAGAGTCCCGGCAGAACTGGGCACGCCTGATACAAGCACAACATATCGTGCTTGTATCAGGGGAAAGTAATATTTTTGACTTTGGAAATTTTCGATACTTTGTTTACCAAAAAGCAAGTTCCTATCCATTGATATCAACCAGAAGAAAGCTCACGTGGAAAAACAACATCCCATAAAGCGCATCCTTTTATATACCCATAATGTTACAGGCCTGGGTCATGCCTTCAGAAGTCTTGCCGTTATCAAGGGGATTCGAAAATGGCGGCCGGATATTGATTTTCTTGTCATGTCAGGATCTTCTATTCCCCACATATTCCTTAAAGAAAATATTGAGGTGCTCAAATTACCCGGCATCAAAATGGCATTGGATGAAAAAGTATCTTTAACCCCCCGGTATCTTAAAAGCACGAATATCAATCATATCTTTGACTACCGGCAGAAGCTGATCATCGACACCTTTGATTTTTTCAGGCCCCATGTGCTCATGGTAGAACATAATATGAGCGGCCTCATGAATGAAATGGTGCCTCTTCTTTTAAAAAAATCCCTTCGTTCCGGAAGCCCGGAAGATTTTCTCCTGGTTCATCTTTCCCGTGGTATCCTGAAGGGGCCCACAAAAATCAAAGCACCCTGCAATAATTCTTTTCACGGGGCCGGTTCATTAAATATCAGCCGGCTATATGATTTGATATACGTTCTTGAGTCTCCTGAACTGGTAGATTTTAATAGAGAATTTCTTGGAAACGACCCTGTTATGAATGAAAGAATCCGTTATGTCGGACCTGTATCCAATATCAGTCCAGGAGAGTTATCCGAGAAAAAAGAAAAAGATAAACCGGTGATCCTTATCAATCTTTCCCGGCATGGCAGAGTTTTTGAAATGACGAACCATTTCATGCTTTCCATAAAACGGACAGGGCTTATCAACACCCATAAAGTTGTGATCCTGCTGGACCCCTATCTGGACAGTGAAAAGAAACATGCCATAACATCTTCTCCCCTGTGCAGGGATGCCGTCTTTTTAAACTTTACCCCTGATTTTGCAGATCTGGTCCATCATGCTGAAATGATCATCTGCAGGGCCGGATATAATACGGTCAATGAGGTTCTGATAACAGGAGCAAAGGCTATAATCATTCCCGAATATCATATGAGCGGCGAACAGGAAAGAAGAGCAAAAAATATCCCTTCTGATAATATTACGGTCAAAACAGAAGATGAAATACTCGGAAATGACCCGGACCCCATCATTCTTGAGCTTTTAGAAAGAAAAAAGAAACCTGTTTTATTCACGGCCGATAAATATGATGCCGGGCAAAAAATGATTCAGGAAATGGAAGCTCTGAGCCGCAACATGTTTGGACATTAGCTCTTTTTAGCTTCCTGTAATTTTCCGTATACATTCTTCTGATATCGTCTGTATGCTCCATTCTTTTTACCTGCAAGCTTTTCCATCCGGCCGGAAAGTTCTTTGAATCTTTCCGGATGAATGCTACAAAAGCAGTTTAAAGGGCTCTGATGATTGTATAAGGCAGGGTTATAGTCTTTGGGAATCCGCCCTTTTTCCGAACAACAGGCAAACGCTTCTGTCCCGCTGTAAGGCGTAAATATACTGTATATCACTTTGTCGCAGTCGATTTCTTCCATTGCTCTGTAGGTATCTTCCATGCTTTCTTCTGTTTCTTCAGGAAAGCCTGCCATAAAAAAAACCTCAAGATCCATTTTGTATTGTTTGATCATCTCACATTTTTTTATGGCCGTTTCTATGGTAAATCCTTTTTTTATGGATTTTAAAATCTGATTGTTTCCTGACTCGATTCCCATCTTGACAAGCCTGCATCCTGATTTTTTCATCAATTCCAGATTCGCATCCGTGACAAGATTGACATGTATTTCACAGGTCCATTTCAAACCGGGTATGTTGTTAACAATCTCTTTTGTGAGCGCTTTCAGATACTCAGGGGTCACTCCAAAGGTATCATCCTCAAAATGAATCGATTCAATATGATTCTCCTTGAGCATCAAAATTTCCTGGATTATATTTTCCGGTGAACGGAATCTTACCTTCCTCCCCCAGATGGTGCGGGAGCTGCAAAAAGAGCAGTTATAGATACATCCCCGTGTGGCCATGATGTGGCCAAAACAGTCATCGGTATATTTGTGATAATCGTACAGGACGGAAGATGCATGCTCGAATGGAAACGGAAGTGAGTCCAGGTTTCTGATATGAGTGGCCGGAGGATTGATGTGATTCTCCCCGCCTTTTTTGTAGACAATCCCTTTGATATGTTTTAAGTCTCCCCTGTTTTCAAGACAAAGGAGGATCTCTGGCAGTCGTTTTTCCCCTTCACCCATAAATATGATGTCTATCAGCGGCTCAGGAAACATTTTTTCTTTCATGATCGTCGCATGGGGGCCGCCTGCGATGATCTGAATCCTTTCATCCGTTTCCCTGGCTATTTTTGCAACCATCAGGGCAGAAGCAATCCCGGGAGATTTTATAGAAATTCCAAGGACAGATGGCCTGTAATCCGCCATAAGATGTTTGATTTTCCTCCAGGGCTCTGCACAGGGGTCGTTCAATCGGCCGGTATATGCCGAAAACCCCTCCCCTCTAAAATATTCAATATCAAAGGGCTCTCTTTCAGGAGAAAAATCACTGTTGTAGACCAGCACATCCCACGAGGTATATTTTTTCACGGATGAGGCCAGATAGCCAAGGGACAAGGGGTATAGGTTTGAAGTGAAGGTCTCTTTATAAAGCTGGTAAAACGGCGGGGCGATGAGAAGAAGTCTTTTGTTTTGGATCATGCTCTCCACCATCCCTTGCCTTTATTCCCACCGGCGTCCATCCAGCCGACGGAATCTCCCGCCAATTGATATATGACGGGGTGGGGTTGAAGAGGAAGGGTTTGAGGATTTTTTTCCAGATTGAACCATAAGCTTAAGAACAGTTGATTGATCCCGCCATGACCGACAATAAGAATCCTCTGGTAATATTCCGGATCTTTTATTTGACGGACCAGACATTTCAATTCCTCTTCCCTGTCCTGAAAACTTTCTCCCTGGGGGGGAGTTTCATCCCATGTTCTTCGGAGCGGTTTTCCCGGCGGCAACACTTCATTTCTATCCTTTCCTTCCCACAGACCGCAGGACAATTCTGAAAGACAAGGATGGATAACGATAGGCTTGTTCATTTCTTTTCCTATTATCCTTGCCGTAGAATATGCCCGGCCAAGAGGGGATGACAGGATGATGTCCATGTTTTCCCCGGAAAGCAATTTCCCGGCTTTTTCAGAGCCTTTTATTCCCTCTTTTGTAAGAGGAAAATCAAGTTTCCCCAGAATTTTATTCTCCCTGTTTGCAGTGGTTTCACCATGTCTTGCCAGATATATGATTTTTATTGAAGTCTGCATGTCCTGTCCTTTCCCAAAAAAACTATAGTCCACGCCGGATGCATTTGCAAACCAATGTCATTTATTTAAAGACAATAAAAATTGTATTGCCATTGTCATGGGTTCAGGCTACTCCTGAATCAAGATCATGAATGTTTAAAAAGATAGGAAAAATGAAAGACACGTCTTTAGACCGGGACAGGTGGAAGCCGGATCACGTATCCGAAAGAAAAATGCTTGCCGGCCCAAGTGATTTCCCCAAGGGCAAATTACAGAACGATGCCTGCCTGTTCACCTTCGATAAACGGCTTGACATTGCCCTGACCTCTGAAAATCAAGACTTCTCAAGGTATAATACATTTATCCTGAAGGCCTTCAATTTTTCCGGAACGCTTCTTGTCGGACTCAAACATCTTTCAAACGGTAAGATCATCGCTTCCACAGGAGAAAGAGAACCCTTGCCACCCGGCATATGGACCGAGCTTGTCTTTCCAGTTGAGAGCTTCGGCATTTTCTGCCGGCCCTCCGGCCAGGCTGATGATGAAACCATGGAAATCACGTTTAAAACAGAAAAAACAGAGTCCCGCAATACACCTATTTCCATTGCCTTGAAGTCTTTTGAAGGAATGAATCAAAGCCTGCCTTCCGGCCCCCGATTAACCATGAAAGGTCTTCGCGGGGTTTTAAAAGCTGATATTCGGGGTGTCACTTCTTTTTTTACCGGAAAAGACGACTGCCCGATACCATCACACCATCCCTTTACCATTAGAAACAACGGGTTTTTTATCCCTTCCCCCTGCCCTGAAAAAATGGAGAAAAATATTGTAGCCGGGATTATGACAGGGAAACAAAAACCAACCGCAGATTTCTGGAAACAAAATCCTTGTGCCTCGTTTGAATGGAGCCATTTTTTCCACCGTCACCACTTCATGAAAACTCTTTTAAAAATCTCCAATGGGAAAAACCATCAGATGGATATCGAAATTCTGGATCGCCTGATCAAGGACTGGATCATCCATCATCCCATTCCTTTAAACTCCAACGGAGGGGCCGGGCCGGCCTGGGAAACCCTTTCCGCTGCCTGGAGGGTAAGAGAATGGCTGTGGGTTGTCGGGATTGCCTGGAAAAATCCTTCTTTTTCCAGGCAGACCGCCGTATTCATGCTTCGATCTCTTTGGGAGCATTGCAGACACCTCATGGACTACCAAGGACATCCCAACAACTGGATCATTGTGGAAAGTGCCGCACTGGCAATGGCCGGAATGATTTTCCCCCAGTTTAAAGAAGGAAACATCTGGGTAAGACAAGGAATTGAAAGGCTGAAGAAAGAATTTAACCGGCAGTTTTTCCCTGATGGTGTTCATTATGAACTCTCTTTGCTTTACCATGCTATCTGCCTGAATGCGTATCTGGATGTAAAAGTCTGTGCCGAAAAAAAGAATATCCCCCTTCCCCGGGAATTTTATTCTCCCCTGGAAAAATGTTTCGAATATCTGTGTTATCTCTGCCGACCTGATTTTACCTGGCCGTCCATTAATGATTCATGGGGAATCAACGGCGATTACAGAGCTCTGCTGTCTTTTGCCGGTCAAATTTTTAAACGGCCTGATTTTATCTGGATCGGATCAGAAGGCAAAGCCGGCAGGGAACCGGAGAAAAAAACCGTCCTGTTTCCGGATGCAGGTATCACCGTCATGAGATCCGGCTATGAAAGAACCGCCCATTATCTTTTATTCAGGTCAGGCCCGCCCGGAGCATATCACCGCCATGACGACCAGTTGTCCATTGATGTGGCGCACCAGGGAATCAAAAGATTGGTTGACCCCGGGATTACGACCTACGAGCCGGGGGCTTTAACCCGGTATTACCGGTCGGCCCGCGCACACAATACGGTTTTGATTAACGGCCGGGGGCCCGATAATTCGCAGATGACCTTTGGGGAAACCATTCATCCGGCAAAAAACAGGATTTATCTTAGTCATGACGATCACATGGAAATGGCAGGAGGACATTACAGACTGGTCCAAAAGGATCAGGAATATATCGTTTCCAGGAGTATTGCCTTTATCGATAAAACATACTGGATCATTCATGATTCCGTACAGGGACAAGGGCAATGTGAAATAAATGTCATCTGGCAGTGTTTGTCCGAAACGGTAAGCGTTGATAAAAAAACATTTGTGATTCGTTTTCAGGACCCTGATGATATCCATTTTTCAATCACGCCGTTTTTGATCCCCCCTGGTTTGACCTGTGAATTGATCCGGGCAGATTCAAAGATACCGGGCGGGTGGGCTTCCGTTGATGGAACGGATATGCCGTGTACCAGTATAAAATTCAGTCTTTTCACCCCTCTTCCGGTGAGTCTGAAATGGGTATTATCTTCTTGCCATAAATAAGGATCATTTTTTCCCTTTCACGATAATATTCCAGCCCATCAAACAAAACGGAGGGATTCGCCCGAAAATTCTATCGATATGGCCTAAAAAATCAAGCCGTATATAAGCTTTCCCAGCCCTTGAAAACGGCGGAAATTTGTAAGGTATGATATAAGCGCTTCTCCATTCCACGGGATGGAGCCCTGCTTTTTTAAATTTTTTTGTAATCGTTCCCGGTCTGTAAAACCTGAAATGGGTCAAATCCCAGCCGCACCAGTTTTTATTTTTCCTGAAAAAATATTCCCAGGACCCTTCCAGAAGATAATTCAACGAAAAACTGTTCTGGGTGCTGAGTACGATGAACCCTCCCGGCTTGAGCGATTTCGAGGCCCTTTCCAGCAACATATCATCCTCTTTTACATGTTCAATGACATCTTTGAGCAGGATGACATCAAATTTCCGGTCTTCGGGAAAACAAGGCCAATGTTCGGCATGGATCAACTCACATCTGTCTTTGAACCCTTCTGTTTCCAAAAAATACGCAGCCGTTTCAAGGACTGCTTTTTCCGCTTCGATCCCTACTATCCTTGATGCGCCCTGCTTTGCTCCGTAAACCAGAAACATTCCGGCCCCGCAGCCATAATCCAGAAAATCCTTGTCTTTTAAACTACCCAGCAATTCTCGAACATAGGCATTCTTAATTTTGCTGTAGGTTTTGCTCTGCTGCTCCAGATATGCCTGGAGGGCTTTTTGCGGTTCCCCGGACCGTATCCAGTGATTCCCGGGATATTGGATTCGGTTGGATCCCATCTCAGAATTCCATGAAGGTTTTATAAATCTTTTCCCAGGCGTTTGTTTCCCTTTCCCCTGAAAAGAGCATCATTTTTTCCCTGGCTTTTCTTCCCATGGACCTTGCCGCCTCACGGTCTTTCATCATCTTCAGGATAGCAATTTCCAGCTCCTTTGAATTCCCCCACGGAACGATCATCCCTGACACCATGGGGTCCATAAGGACTGGATTGGCTCCTGTTTGTGTGGCGATACAGGGCAATCCCAATGCCATGGCTTCCATCAGCATATTGGGGCACCCCTCTGTCAGTGAGGGGAGAACAAATAAATGGAGGGTCATGAGCCAGTCATTGATCCGATCCCGGGAGATGGGAGGAAGAAGCCGTAAAAAAGGCTTTATTCCGGTACGGTCTACGGCCTGGTGAAAAATGTCCATTTCTTCTTTTCTGACCCTGCCCGGCAGTTCAAGGATAATGTCTTGTTTTTGTGCAATCTCTGCCACGGCTTTAAACAGATAGGGCAGTCCTTTGGCATATTTAAATATCCCTGCAAAACCGACACAAAAGGGTTTGGCGGGCGGGTCCGTCCAGATTTGATCAGGAATGGATACGGAATTGTATATCACATCTCCCTTGTGTTTCACCGGAGAAAGCGAGTGGGCCTTATCCAGCAGGTCCTGACTCAGTGCAACGACCCTGTCGGCGTTTTCAAGACCGCTCCAGCAGGCCGCCACCTTTTCCGGGCTGAACATATATTTGTTGATATCATTGCCCACCAGGGTGGCAATCAGGGGGACATGGTATCTTTTTGCAAGAAGCCCGGTAATATAGACACAGGGAAAAAGAAAAAATGAATGAAAGAGACTGAATTTTTCATCCAGATAAAGCTGCTCCAGGGAATGATACATCATCTGAAGAGTAAGGGTATGGGAACAGTCCCCCAGTTTTCTGCCTTTTTCAGGAATGCTTTGTTTCCCTGCTTTTATTCTGTGGACGGTTATGGTATGGATGATTTCCGTTGTTCTGTTTTCATCCAGAAGAACATAGGACGTGTTTTCCGTATATATATGGGCAATATGCACGTCAAGCCCGATATGAGCGGCCAGAAGTGCAATGTTTTCTACGGTGCGGGCAAGACCGCCCCAGTCTTTCGGAGGATATTGGGGAGTGACAATACAGATTTTCGGACGTCCTGTGATCCGTGAAAACTCTCTCCCGGGTTCCGTATTCATTTTACAAGGCCATGTCCCGGATGAAAATAGGCATACTGTTTCATAAAAACCCCCTTCTTCCTTCCACAGGAATTGATATCGTCCGTCTGAGATCCATATCAAAAGGCTTGATGGAAAACAATATGGATACGGAAATAATAGCGCCCGTTGAAAAGGAAACGGTTATTGACGGCCTGATCCCGGTAAAGCCACTGTGTTTTTTAAATAAAAACAGATATGACATCATTAAAACCTGCTATCATTTTTCCATGGAATGCCTTCAAGATTATAAAGGACCCGTGGTTTCGAGGATTGTCAGGGTGGTGGATGACACGTTCCCGCCGAGAGACGAACCCATGAGGGACCGTCTCTTGAAATGTCAGGAATTGATCCGTACCCGTTCTGCCGCCATCTCTCTCAACAATAGGGAAAATAAGGAAAGATGGTACCGGTTTTACGGAAAAAAAATCCCTGTGATCCTGACCCCCACGGGGTGCCATGAAGAAATTCCGCCGCCCGGCAAAAACCCCTATGCCGATAAAAAAACCATTCTTTTTTTAGGGAGTCTGTGTGCCAGCAGGATGGTGACCATTTTAAATGAAATGGCGCTGAAATTAAAGAATACGGCAGAAATTCATTTTATCGGAAAAAACAAAACCGGTCTCTATGGCGACCCAAAGGCGTTACGTCACGATATTGTCCGTCATGGCGAATTACCGGAAGAAGAGACATGGGATTACATCCGATATGCAAGTGCTGGTTTGACCCTTGCCACAGGACCCTGGCCCTTTGATAACGACAGCTCTAAAATCGTGAACTATTTAAGAGGCGGTCTGCCGGTAATTTCGGAAGAGCCCATTGTCAATAACCATCTCATCCGGGAAACCGGCTACGGAAAAATCTTTGGCCATGGCAACATCGATGATTTTTGGGTTAAGGCTGCGGACCTCCTGAACAGGCCGCCCATTGATAAAAAAGAAAAGGTCATGGCATTTATGTCCCGGGAACATTCCTGGAACAGAAGAGTTGAAACCTATAGGGAATTATTTGAAAAAATCCTTCAGGACCCCAATTTTTCCTGAAGCAGGATCAAGCGCCTGCTGATCAGTTCCGAAAATGAAAGGGCAACCTGGCGATCGACAGACAGGAGGTCAAGAAAACTGCTTCTGTCCAATGCGCAAAGGATGGAATCGGAACTTGCAACAGCGCCTGTCTTTCTCTTTTCCCCTGAAAGCAATTCTGCTTCTCCAAAGGTATCAACAGGGGTAAGGGTCTGAAAAATCTCTCTTTTTCCCCCTGTTTCAAAGAACAGCGCCACTTCGCCCCGAAGGAGGATATAAAGTGTATCATCCCCGTCTTCAGGTTTGTAGACCATCTCTCCTTTGCCAAAGGGCCGGATATCGGCGATCCTCTGGAGATAGGCCAAGTGAAGGGCGTTGATATGAGAAAAAAGTGAACACTGACCAAGGAGACTGCTTGCCATACTCTCGCTGGTAAAGGTGATTTCACCCTTTGCCATCACATCCAGGACCAGATCCGTCATATCGGGAAAATCCCCTTTGCCCTCCTGCTTTATCAGATCATGAAATATGCCGCCGCCGGCGATGAGAGAGGAATAATCGCCTTTTTCCACAATATGTCCTTTTTCCAGAACAAAAATAGTATCATAGTCTTTTATGGTTGACAGACGATGGGAAACGGTGATGACGGTTTTTCCGGCAAACCTTTCTTTTATGAGATTCACGATTTTACCCTGGGAGGTTTCATCCAGGTTTGCCGTGGCTTCATCCAGTATCAAAATATCAGGGTTTTTCAATATGGTTCTGCCGATGGAAATTTTCTGTTTCTGCCCCCCCGAAAGAAATTTTCCCCCTTCTCCGGCCTGAAATTCAAGGCCGACCAGCAACGCCTCATCCAGAAGATGATTGTTCTTCAGTATTTCTTTAATCACGGCATCGACGGTTTTCATTCCATTTTCAATATGGCTGTTCACTCTCCCCATTAAAAGGTTTTCCCTGACCGTCAGCCTTTGAATATATTCTTTATTCTGAATTTGCCGCCACAATGATATTTCCGAACAGTGATCCCTGATCACTGTTCTGGATTTGATCAGATGATCTTTAAATTCAAAGGCGCTCATGATTAACAGCGCTTTTTTGATATCGGTTTCCAAAGCAATTTTAAATAAAATGAGTTTCAGACTTTCAGGAAAATCTTCCATGTTTTCGGACTTGAGACAATCAAAGAGCTCCTCCTTTTCATCAAAATGGCCCCGGGTGGACAGGATCGTTTTTCTGAGCTCCTTGGGAAGAGATGTCCCTGCCATTATGGTATATTCGGACATCAACCGGTAATACCCGGTTCTTAAGAACAAGAGGCATAACCCATTGTTCTCCAGTATGGAATAGATTGCCATTCCCTTTGCCTCGAAATCCTGAGACACCGTGAAGCCAGGCCCCAAAAGGTTCTCGAACAGCGTTCCGGAGATCAGGGCATTCATATCAAATCCGACGATAAGGTCTTTGTTTATTTTTGAAACCTCACGGATGACAGAGGGTCCCATGGAAAAAAGCTTTTCTTCATAATCCAGGATAGAAGGCATTTCCCCGGGAAGGGGGCTTCCTGCAAATTTTTCAAATATATCCTCTTCGAGATTGACCAGATGAATCGTCTGAACCAGTAAAGCGTTCAACTCTTCCATGGTATTGATATTCAATTTTTCAACATCAATCTTCCCTTCCCGGTCTTCGAGTAACCCCTGGGGTCTTCGCAGACTGAGCAATAAATTGTTTCTGATGCTGGTATTGAGTATGGAGGGTTTCTGATAAACCATGCCGATATTCTTTCCCATTGAATGGATATCATGATGATCCAGGACATTCTCTCCTATTTTAACTCTCCCGCCGGACGGTTGGTTGTCTCTGGCCAGAAGACTCAGAAGACTGCTTTTCCCCGAACCCGAGGGACCTGCAAACGCCACATGTTTCCCTGCTTCGATATTTAAATTGATTTTGTCGAGTATTTTGATATTTTTTACCGGGCAAAACGTCACATTTTCAAAAACAATATCCCTGCCGGTTTGAAGCGGCGGGGGATTGTCCATGGCATTGATAAAGCTGCAGGGTTTCCCCAGATATTCTTTGACACGCATGATATTCTGATTTACAAGTCGCCACTGGATGAAAAAATCCGCCACCCGGGAAACCCTTACCTGAAAAATCTGAGCAATGATGGCAAATTGAATAACATCGCCCCACACAATTGTATGATGGGCGGTGTACTGCAAGGCGCTGTGGATACAGAGCCAGGCACCAAGGGAATAGAGTCCTGCAAACTGAATGTTTCTGACCATGGGCCCCATGGAAACAAAAAGTGCGGTGAGTCTGCTGCATTCAATTTTAACCTTATAGAGTTTATCCAAAACAGTTTCTAATATGGATTCTCCATAATCAAAAATCGTATGGCTTCGAAGTTCCGATACATTGGAAAGCACTTCATTTGCTTTTGTTCTTGCAGTCTCCAAATTTTCCTGGATTTCCAGGGTTGTCTTCTGAATTTTTCCGTCAAAAAGGATCACATAGCCCAGCAAAAAAGAGGTAATGATGACGGCCAGGGCAAGGGGCCAGCTTTTCATGAGCATGAACAGACTAAAAATCAGGATACAGGTGATTTCTATGGATATATCTCCCATCAGATTACAATAAAAATCCGAGAAGATTCTGGAATCGTCGAAAATTCGTACGTTAATTTTTTCTATTTCATATTTTCGGAAAAAATCTTCATTAAATCTTAAAATCCGTCTGAATACATCGAGAACCAGGCTTTTAAACGTTTTTTCTTTCAAAAAATCAAGCCTGCGCATCCTGAAATAGACCATCAAAGAAAGGGCAATTTGAGCGGATATCATGACCATTATGCTATCAAACACCATGTCCCACTTCACCTGGTCATGATCTGCAAAAAGACGGGTGATTTTCCCCACTTCATCCGGCATGACAAGGGACAGGAATATCCATATCACGCCCAGGGCCCAGAGAATGATCAGGTCGCCGTATCTATCGAATAAAATTTTTCTGGCCGGATGGGTAAAAAATCCGGATTTTTTGTTCAGATCCATTAATTTTTGTTTGCTCTGGGTTCTCCCTTCCGGGGTCTATCATCTATCCGGAAATGATACCATATTCTGATCCTTTTTGGGGATCAGACCGCCACAGTCAACAATCATAGTCCTGGTAACCTGTTATGAATACAGAGGGTCCCAAAGTCAAGACAAACTTTGTACCGATTTTAAGGGAATCATTCACCATTTCTTGCGCTTGACGGTTATAGCTATCAAAATTCGTTATTCAGATGGTAGCGGTTCCGGGTTTTTGAATCAAATCAGAAAAAGCAAAAATAAATCTGCAAAAAGGCTTTTTAAAAATTGAAAAACCGGTTAAAGAAATCTATGTTTTGTTCCGTTTCAACGCTGAAAAAGAAATTCTTATGACATCCTATACCAATATCGCCCTGGGCCTGAAAAAATCCCGGGAAGCTTATCCGTACAAAAGAGCCGTTGTTTACCCGGCCGGAAGAGACAGCGCCGGCAGGGTCCTTTACAGCCAGATGACCTTTACCCAACTGGAGCAGGAATCCGACCGCCTGGCCTTCAGCCTTGAGCGGATCGGCATCGTCCGGGGAACACGGACCATTCTCATGGTCCGGCCGGGCATGGGCATCGAGAGAATGCTCCAATGCCTGGAAGAAGGTCGGCCCGTGGCCTTTATCGGCATAGAAAAAGCCCATCTGCTGCGGAAACTCAAACCCCGGTATTTCAAATCCGTCAAACACTGGGTCACCGTGGGCAACCGGTGGTTCTGGGGAGGATATACCCTGGACCAGTTGCTGACCGGTCCCTATAAACCCTATCCCCATGCCAAAACCACCCGGGATGAAACCGCAGCCATTGTCTTTACCACAGGGTCACCAATATGTTTGCCTCCCCTGCCCTGCTTAACCGCCTGGGAAAATATGGGCGAGAGCACCAGATCAAACTGCCGTCCCTGCGGCGGATCATCTCTGCCGGGGCCCCGGTGAGCCCGGCCAATATCGAACAGTTCTCATCCATGCTGATGGGCGAAGCCCAGGTCCATACCCCCTATGGGGCCACGGAAGCGGTTCCCATCATCTCCATGGCTTCCAATGAAATCCTGGCTGAAACCAGATCCCTTTCCGAAAAAGGCTATGGCCTTTGCATCGGCAGACCCATCGGCAATACCCGGGTGGAGATCATCCGGATCACGGACAATCCCATTACCCAGATCCACGATAATATCAAGGCCCCGGAAAAGCAGGTGGGAGAAATCATGGTCAAGGCCGACCTGGTGACGGAACATTATTTCAATAACCAGGACGCCGACCTCATGGCTAAAATTCCGGATTCCGACGGTAAAATCTGGCATCGGATGGGGGATCTGGGGTGGAGGGACTCCAAGGGCAGGATCTGGTTCTGCGGCAGAAAAAGCCATAGGGTGGTGACCCGCAAGGAAACCCTTTTCACCATTCCCGTTGAAGCGATTTTCAACAATCACGACAAGGTGTTCCGGAGCGCCCTGGCCGGTGTGGGCCCGAAAAATGACCAGACCCCGGTCATCTTCATTGAGCCCTATTCCAAAATAACCGATGAAAAGGCCTTTATCCGGGAACTTTTCGCCCTTGCAAAAGCCAACCCCCTGACCTCGGGCATCGAGCATATTTTCATTGAAAAAGCCTTCCCCGTGGACATCCGCCACAATTCCAAAATCTTCAGGGAAAAGCTGGCGGAAAAAGCACGGAAAAAGCTGAAGCTTCAATCGGGCAAAAGATCATAAAAATACATCATGGCGTCGGACCGGGTGATGATGCCGATGAGCCGGTCGTCCTTCATGACCGGCAGGCGGCCGACATCATGCTTGATCATGAGCTTGGCCGCTTCGACAGCGCTTCTATCATGATCAATGGTCACCACTTTTCTGCTCATGAAGGCCTTGACCGGGGCCTGCATATGATTGGTTTTTCTGATCTTCTTGAAATCCCGCCGGGAAATGACGCCCACCACCTTCTCATCCTTGTCCACCACGGGCACGCCCGTGCATCCCATATCCCTCAGGATCATGGCCACTTCTTCGATCCTGGTATCCTCGGTGACGGTCACCACGGGATAGGACATGATATCCGAGAGCCGGATGGAAGAATACTGGTTGCCTGAAATGAGTTCTGTCAGCATTTCTTCGATGGTATCCGGGTTGACACCGTGCAACAGGGCCGAACCGGCTCCGGGATGGCCGCCTCCGCCCAGGCTCCGCATGAGAACACCGATATTGACTTCATCGACATTGCTTCGGCCGATGACCATGCATTTGTTTCGCTCCACATCCTTGAAAATCCCGAAAGCCACATCCACATTCACGATTTCCCGGTACATCTGAAGCACCATGGCCAGGTTCTGGATCCGGCCCTCGATATCCATCCGGGAAATGCTGATGGAGAAACCAGCCACCTCGCTTCTCTCTGCCTTCTGAATCATTTCAAAGAGGATGTCTTTCTGCTTTTTGCCGTAGGCCTGCCTTAAAAACGTGGAAAGGATATTGAGATCGGCCCTCCGGTCCAGAAGAAATCCGGCGGCATAGGCGTCTTCGGCAAGGGTCGACGGAAAAGTCAGATTGCCGGTATCTTCATAGAGCCCCATGAGAAACAGGGTGGCCTGTATGGGCGTGATCAGGGTCCTGCGATTCTTTAATTCATGAACCAGCATGGTAACGGTGGCGCCCATTTCAGCCACATGCTTCTCGGCGGCCTCCATATCTCCTTCGGTGTGGTGATCCCAGATCACGATCTCCAGATCTTTTCTCTCTCTGAGCTTGTCCAGGCCTTCCAGACGGTCCCAGGAATGGGTGTCCACCACCACCAGTTTTTTGACATGGTCCGGGGTGATGTCGGACGGAGAATAAAAATTAAACAGGTCTTTATGAATGGATAAAAACGTCTTCAGATTGCCGTTGATGGATGTCGGCAGAACCGGCCTGGCGCCGGGATAAAGCAGGGTTGCCGCCACCAGGGAAGCCATGGCGTCAAAATCCGAGCCCTTATGGGTTGTCACAATAATCATGATGATCCTCATTTAAATTAACAATAGGCCGAATATAACGATCCCCGGGGTGCAAATCAACCGTTTATTGAAATTCCCAGAGCTGAAAATTTTTCCTTCATATTCTCCACATGGGACCCTCTCCAGAACATCCGGCTGCATTCCGGGCATTGGAAAAAACAGTTGCTTTTTGCTCCAGGCCGAAAAGATGAACGACTTCGGAAACCTGGTCATAGGGCAGGTCGGCCCTGACCCGCCGGACAAAAATATTTTTTTTGCGCTTCAAAAGAGCCGTGTCCCGGGTCAGCACAATCCGGCCCTGAGTTTGGGCTTTGTCGGCGATATCCCCGTCACTGCCCGTCCGGCAAAGGGCCGGGGGACCGGGGGATATGGGAAAAATCCACCTCTTTTCCACCTATCTCCAGATACCCGACTTCGGTATGGGGGATGCCGCAGGATTCGATCATATCCTTTACCGATGCCCGGCGATCCAGGGAGACCAGAATTTCCAGCCCGGCCCTGTCCTTTGGACGAAAAAAATCAAAAGACCGGTCCAGGTCTATGATGATCTCATTTCCCATCTTTTCGGGTCCTCCTGTTCCTCCAATCTCGGCAACATCATTATCATATATTTTCTATTTTAATTGACAAAGTGTTTTTTCCTGTCCTAA
>CAZAHK010000092.1:12021-15706 GCA_964484555.1 uncultured Desulfobacula sp. | reverse complement strand
GCCCTGGCCGCATCGGCCGATGCCATGGGGCCCAGGGCAATGGTGCCCATGCTGTCCCCGGTACTGACCAGTTCTTGCATGGTGGTCCCGCCCTGGGGAAACATTTTGTATTTCCCGGTCTGGGGGCCGTTGAGCACATCAGAGGTGTCGGGAAACAAAATGGGCCTGATCCCCATTTCCTTGGCAAGCCGTTTGATTTCCGTCATGTCGGAAGGCTCCACATATCCGGGAATGATATTGAACCGGCCGTTGTGAACCCCGGTGGATTTTGAAAAATACAGGGCCATGGCCTTGGTCATATTGGCAAAGCCGGTAATATGGGACCCGACATAGCTGGGGGTATTGGCATGGAATACGTGTTTCCTCGGGGGGACCTTTCCCTCTTTCACCGCTTTGTTGGTGATCTGGAAAACGTCATCACCGATGGTTTCGGAAAGGCAGGTGGTGTGGACCGCAATGATATCCGGGTCATAGGTGGTGAAAATATTGTCAATGGCCTGGATCAGGTTGGCCTGTCCGCCGAAAACCGAGGAGCCTTCGGTAAAGGAACTGGTGGCGGCCATGACGGGCTCCCGGTAGTGGCGGGTCAGGGCGCTCCGGTGATAGGCGCAGCACCCTTGCGATCCGTGGCTGTGGGGCAGGCAATTATGAATCCCTAAGGAGGCGTACATGGCACCGACGGGCTGGCAGGTTTTTGCCGGATTTACGGTGAGGGCCTTTCTGGGGAGAATTTCTTTATGGGTATGTCTAAGCAACATGGGTATACTTCTCCTGTATGAACATGGGTTTTGTTTCAGATTTCAGATAATGCATTAACCGGGCGGTTTTATTCCCAGCCGTATTTGGCGGAAAGCTCGGGGCTGACCTGCCAGGGGGCTTTCAGATAGTCCCAGATCCTTGAATTGACCATCCTGTCGATTTCATGATAAAAATTGACTGCTCCCCGGAACCCGGCGTAGGGACCGCCTGAATCATAGGAATGCAGTTGCTTCATGGGAATTCCGCTTTTCTGGCCGGCGTATTTTTCTTTGATCCCGGCGCAATAGATATCGGGTTTGTAGAGTTTCAGCAGCAGTTCGGTTTCATACTGGCTGACATCATCAATGATCAAGGCCCCCTTTGCCATGTCCTCCATCATGCCCTTGTAATCCTTGAATTCAAAGCCCTTGGTTTTCAGGGCCTCCATTTCTTCTTCGGTTTTCCGGGGACTGTATTTTTGTTTATCTTTTTCCACGGAAAGTTCTTCAATATTCCTGGAATCCGCATCTATCTTGATATTGGGGATGATGTCCCTGCCTTCATAATCATCCCGGTGGGCAAATTCATACCCGGCTGAAACGGTTTTCATCCCGATTTCCTTGAATAATTCCTGGTAATGGTGGGCCCGGGAGCCTCCCACAAACAGCATGGCCAATTTTCCCTCGCATCTTTTTTTCACCTCGTCCCTGACCTTTTCAATCTCGGGCATTTCTTTTTTAATGACTTCTTCCACTTTTCGGGACAGTTTGGGGTCGTCAAAATACTGGGCGATTTTGCGCAAAGACTTGGCCGTGGCTGCGGCACCGATAAAATTGATCTTGATCCAGGGGATCCCGTATTTGATTTCCATCATGTCGGCCACGTAATTGATGGATCTGTGGCACATGACCGTGTTCAGGTCTGCGGTATGGGCATTGGCAAACTGGTCATAGGTCGAATTCCCGCTGAAGGTGGAGACGATGGAGATGCCGCATTCTTCCAGTATCCGGTCGATCTCGAACCCGTCCCCGCCGATATTGTATTCTCCCAAAAGGTTGATCTTAAACTCGGCCTCTTTGATGGTGTCGTTTTTGCCCACCACATGGCTGAAAATCCCGTTGTTGGCGATGTGGTGACCGGCGGACTGGCTGACGCCCCGGTAGCCTTCACAGGAAAATCCGAAAACATTGATCCCCAGCTTTTCCTTCATTTCTCTGGCCACGGCATGGACATCGTCGCCGATGAGTCCCACCGGGCAGGTGGAAAAAATACTGATGGCCTTGGGTTTGAAAATATCATAGGCTTCCTGGATGGCGAGTTTCAGTTTTTTCTCGCCGCCGAAAACAATGTCCTTGTCCTGCATGTCCGTGGAAAAACAATAGGTCATGAAATTGTCGTCTGCATCAGAAGCCGGCCGGGTCTGGTTCCGGCGGGTCAGCCAACTGTAGAACCCGCAGCCGATGGGCCCGTGGGTGATATTGACAATATCCCGGGTGGGCCCCAAGATAACCCCTTTGCACCCGGCATAGGAGCAGCCCCTCTGGGTGATGATGCCCGGAACCGTCCGGACATTGGCTCCGATCTCGGGGAAGGTCCCGTCTTCATCCTTTTGATTGATGATGATCTGGTTGGATCGTTTTCTGGCCACCTTGGCCGGATACCGGGCCAGCAGTTCTTTTTTTATGATCTCCGGGTCCGGCAGATCCATGTTTGCCGGTTCTATTGTTTCGGGATCTTTTATCGTGGTGCTCATATTATCTTTCCATCCTTATATATGAATTAAAAATCATCCAGGACCTTGTCCCCGTTTTCGCCGGTTCTCACACTCAGGGAGTCCATTATGGGCATGACCCAGATGACCCCGTCCCCGGATTTTCCGGTTTGGTTGGCGTTTATGATGGTTTTTACGGTTTTGGAGACCAGCTTGTCCGGAACCACAATGGAGATGGCTCGTTTCGGGATCAGGCGCCCGGACTGCCCGAGCTGGGCAATGGCTTCTTCATAGCCCTGTTCCGCACCCTTCAGGAGGGTCAGATCCACCAGGCCCTTTCCCCGGCCCAGGGCTTCCATGGCCGTCATGGAGGAAACCCCCGCATCGATGAGGGCTTTTTTCGTTTTATTGATCATATTGATCCGGATCATGGCCATTACCTCTTTCATGCCAGGGCCTCCTGTTTCTCCTCGATGCCGGTTTCCATGATGCCCGAGCTGATGGTATAAACCTCCTCCACCGGGCTGACGAAAATCTTACCATCGCCGAAAGCGCCGCCGTCACCGGTTTTGGCGGTTTTCATCACCGTCTTGATGACAAAGTCCTTGTCCTTTTCATCCACCACCGTGATGAGCATCTCCTTGGGGATTTCATCATAGGTGATTTCCCCTATTTTTATGCCTCTCTGCTTGCCTCGGCCCGTCACACTCATGCGGGTGACGGCGGGAAAACCGGCCTCCATGAGGGCGGCCATGACCTGGTGGGTTTTGTCCGGTCTGACAATGGATCTGATCATTATTTTCATTTCAATGGGTTCCTTTTTAATTTGAAGGGTTACGCCGCAATTCCATAGGTAATCAGCAGGGTTTCCAGTTCCCCGATTTCCAGGGGGGTCGGGATGACAAACATCTGGTTCTCGTCGATTTTTCTGGCCAGGGTCCGGTATTCATCGGCCTGGGGATGGTCCGGGGCAAAGTCGATGACGGTTTTCCGGTTGATCTCGGCCCGTTGAACCATATTTTCCCGGGGAACAAAATGGATCATCTGGGTGCCCAGTTTCTTGGCCAGCACTTCGATCATTTCCCTTTCATTGTCCACATTCCTGGAATTGCAGATCAGACCTCCCAGGCGCACGCCGCCGGCTTCGGCAAATTTCACGATGCCCTTGCAGATATTATTGGCCGCATACATGGCCATCATCTCCCCGGATACCACAATATAGATTTCCTTGGCCTT
>CAZAHK010000092.1:0-11921 GCA_964484555.1 uncultured Desulfobacula sp. | reverse complement strand
CCGCATACATGGCCATCATCTCCCCGGATACCACAATATAGATTTCCTTGGCCTTGCCTTCCCGGATGGGCATGGCAAAGCCGCCGCAGACCACATCCCCCAGGACATCATAGAAGGCATAGTCCAGTTTTTCATCTTCCGAATAAGCTCCCAACTGTTCCAGAAGGTTGATGGAGGTAATGATACCCCGGCCCGCACATCCCACACCCGGCTCAGGTCCTCCGGATTCCGTGCACAGGGTCCCGCCGTATCCCACCTTTCGAACATCTTCCAGGCGGATGTCCTCTCCTTCATCCCTGAGGGTGTCCAGGACCGTTCTCTGGGCCAGGCCATTGAGCAGGAGCCGGGTTGAATCGGCCTTGGGATCGCATCCCACCACCATGATTTTCTTGCCGGCTTCCACCAGCCCGGCAACAATATTCTGAGTCGTCGTAGACTTTCCGATACCGCCTTTTCCGTAAATGGCTATTTTTCTCATTTTTTTTCCTTTTTATTTTAATGTTGGATTAAAAACATCTGTTCCAATCCTGTTGCTATCTTAATCAGCAATTAGTGTTCCATTATCCGTTAAAAACGAATACTATTTTATAAATATCCGAAACTAAAAAGTAATTATGTATTAATGAATTTATTTTGATATAAATATTAATGAAAAATTTTTAGAATTAAAAATTCATATTTCAATTTTGTATTTTAACTATTTCAATTTTGTTGTTTAGTGGATTTGGGACCGGATTTGCGTTCGTTTTGGGAGGAGAGACTTTTTCTAACCCATCAAAAGCGGGGTGAGCCTTTGGAAATGGATTACATAATTGTAATTCGGCGTTATCCCATTCATAAAAATGTCTAAACCGGGGGGCATTAAATCTTCCGGGTCAGACAGATCAGGTTTGTCGGTTGCCAATCATGGCGTCTGTAAAAGGTCAGGGCAGGGGAATTGTCTTTATCCGCCAACAGTTGAAGATGGCTGACCCCTCTTTTTTTTGCCCATTGATCCATTACCGATAAAAGCGCCCGGCCGATCCCCTGATGTCGGTAATCCGCATCCACCACCAGATCTTCCAACACTGCGGTTATGTCTCCCTTGGCTGTGGATATGCGGGTTTGAGCCGTACACATGCCGACGATTTTATCACGGCACACCGCCACCTTCACGGCCCTGTGCTTGCCGCATCCTTCAAGCAGCAGGCTCAATCCCCTGCGATGGTTTCCCGCGTTGAATTCAAAATCCTTTTCAATGGAAAAAAGCTGTTCCAACAGCCTGACAAGGGATTCAATATCAATTGGTTCCGCATTTCTGATGATAAATGATTTCATCTTTACGCCTCCTGGTTTTTGCAATCGATTTTTCCTTTGCCATCTTCCATGAATCACGGTATCAGTTTTATGGTCAGCAAGCTATGTGCCGGATTGATTTTATGATCACAGGTTGCCTATCCGTATCGATTTGTGCTAATTAGATCCGGTATGAAACAATCTGTTAAGAATAAAAAAAAACCGACTTGGCGTTTTATCGGTATTTTTGCTATTGTCTGCCTCTTCTTTTTAGGGGGTGCCGGGGTAGTGACTGTCCTCTACCTTGCCAATCTGACGGAAGGCATGGATAAGCGGTTTGCCGGCCGTCTCTGGGATGTTCCCTCAAAAATTTATTCAGACATTACCCTGCTTTATCCCGGTCAGGCCTTGAATCCCCCTCTTTTGCTCGAAAAGCTGGATCGTTTAGGCTATCGGGCGGTTTCAGGCACTCCTTCCAGACCGGGGGAAATGCGTTTTTCAAAGACAGCCCTTGAGATCTATCTTCATGAGTTTCACTCACCCTTTCATGAGCAGCAAAGCGCCTCGGTATGGGTTGGGCTCAAAGATTCCCGGGTGACCTCCATCACCCGGAGCGACATGGATACAAAAGGAGCTATACTGGAACTGGAACCCGAAGTATTGATGCTCTATTACGGGCCGGACCGGGAACGCCGGCAATTGATTTCCATCGGCCAACTCCCGGCCCATCTCCTTAATTCGGTGATGGCAGCGGAAGATCGTGGGTTTTATGACCATTCCGGCATTGAAATACGGGGGATTTTGCGGGCACTGTTCACCAATCTCAAGGAATGGGGAATCAGCCAGGGCGGTTCCACCATTACCCAGCAACTGGCTAAAAATTATTTTCTGACGCCGGAACGGACCTTGAGCCGCAAATTTAAGGAACTCCTCATTGCCTGGATTCTGGAATATAAATTCGACAAGGACACGATCCTGGAAATGTATTTGAATGAAATTTATTTCGGCCAGGAGGGGCCGGTTTCCATCAACGGCATTGGTGAGGCCTCCCGGTTCTTTTTTGATAAATCCGCTGCTGACCTGTCCGTGTCCGAGTCTGCGGTCCTGGCCGGGTTGATCAAGGCCCCCAATTCATTTTCACCGCACCGGAATCTTGAACGTTGCACGGCCCGCCGAAACGATGTGCTGGAGGCCATGCATAAAAACGGGTGGCTTACGGCAGAATTGCTCAAGGAAGAAAAGGCCCGGCCGGTCAAACCGGCCCCCTATCGCGGCTACCACCAGCAGGCCCCGTATTTCATGGATTATCTCACCGGGCAGTTGACCAGCCTCTACAGCCGTGAAACCCTTTCCAGCGAGGGGCTGTCCATTTTTACCACCATTGATACCGAGGTCCAGTCGGCAGCGGAAAAGGCTTTGAAGAAGGGCCTTGAACGCCTGGAAGCCGCCAACCCGGCCCTGAAACGGCAGAATCCGGGGCAAAGCCTTCAAGGCGCCGTTATTGTCATGCAGCCGAAAACCGGGTATATCCTGGCCATGGTGGGCGGCAGGGACTACGGCGTCAGCCAGTTCAACCGGGCCGTCCAGGCCAGGCGCCAGCCGGGCAGCGCTTTTAAACCCTTTGTCTATCTGGCGGCATTGGATCAATATACCCCCGTATCCATGCTGGATAATTCTCCCCAGACCTTCATGGTCAACGGCCAACCCTGGACACCGAAAAATTATTATGCCCAGGCAGAGCCGGTGATCAGTTTCAGAAAGGCCCTGGCCCAGTCCCAGAACCTGGCCACGGTGAACCTGGCCTACGGCATGGGTCTTGACCGAATTACCCAGATCGCCCGGACCTTTCATTTTTCCGCTCCGGATGATCCTTATCCGTCCATGGCCCTGGGCACCCTGGAAGTGGAGCCCCTGTCCCTTGCCCGGGCCTATTGCGTGTTCCCGGCCGACGGGGTGCTTCCTTTTCCGCTGTCCATCCGGGAAGTGGCGGATACCGGCGGCAAGACCATCGAAAGCCGCCATGCCACCATCGAACGGGTGACCACCCCGGCCAAGGCCTATCTGATGAGTGATCTCATGCGGGATGTGGTGCGTGACGGCACGGCACGGTCATTGAGCCAACTGGGCGTGACCTGGCCCGTGGCCGGAAAAACCGGAACCACCAATGATTCCCAGGATGCCTGGTTTGTGGGATACACCCCTAACCTGACGGCCCTGGTCTGGGTGGGATTTGACAACAATGACTCGATCAAGGCAACCGGGGCGACGGCGGCCCTTCCCATCTGGGCCGACCTGATGAAAGCCTTGCCCCAGTATGTATCCGGGGAATGGCTGCCCCTGCCGTCGGGGATTGAAACCCTGACCATCTGCGTTGACGGCAGAGAAATAGCAAGGGAAGGCTGCTGTCCAACGGTCATGGAAGAGATCTTCCTTTCGGAAAACCGGCCTGAAACCCTCTGCCGTCAACACGAATGTTCTTCAACTCTTGAAAAGGTCTGGGATGGAATTAAAAAAATATTACCCTCATTTTAAATGGGCTCTCATTGCCATGGGTTTGATCTTTCTGGCCGGTTGCTCGGCCCTGGCACCAAAACCAGCCCCCGAACCTGAAAAGACAGAGGTGGGCCGTCACCTTCCCCCAAAAGAAATCAGCCCGGAGCCGCAGTCTAAACCAATGGAAGAACCATTGGTCATAAAGCCTCTTCCCCCTAAAAAAGAAAGACCGGCAGAGCCGTCCGTGAATCAGCAAACTCCCATGGCCCTGGCGTCGGTGACCTTTTCCCAGCAGGGACAGGCCTATCTGAAAAACAATAAACCCGATGAGGCCATCCGGGTCCTGGAACGGGCCGTCAATCTGAACCCCAGGAACGGTGAAAATTATTTTTATCTTGCCGAAGCCTGGATCATGAAGGGGAATGCATCCCAGGCCAGGGAATTCAACCAGTTGGCCGAGATTTATATGAAAGCCGATCCTGAAGGCATGGGCCGGGTTCAATCCCAGAAAGAGCGAATCAATAAATTAAAATAACGGGTTGCATATCCGGACAAACCTGTGCTAATTAAATTGCCTATGAAACAGTATGTTATAGACGGGCTGCGGCTTGAAGAATATGAGAAATTAAAGGCGTATCTGGATCAATACCTGACATCTTCACCCCTGGGCGGAGTCTACTGGCTTGAACTGGATCAGGACATCCTGACCCCTCTGCAGAAAGATCATAGGGATTGCCGGCCCCACGTTTTTGCCCTGATGCTGGAAGAGACCTATCTGTCCTGTGAATTTCTGGTAAGAATTGAAAAAAAAATCAAATGTGATTGTATGGGTTATGCAACCAAAGAGCAGCGCAACTGGCTCATGGACCAGGCCGATGCCATTCTTGAAAAGCTTGGTATTCGAATTTAACCCGTTATTTAGGATATCCGGATGTTGAAAATAATCCCACTGGGAGGCCTTGGCGAAATCGGGCTGAATATGATGGTGATCGAATATGATGACGTCATGTTCATCATCGACGCCGGCCTCATGTTTCCCGAAGACTATATGCTGGGGGTGGACATTGTCATTCCGGCCATGGATTATATCCGGGAAAACAAGGACAAGGTCCAGGCCGTCATCCTCACCCATGCCCATGAGGATCATATCGGGGCCCTGCCCTATCTGTTGAAGGAGATCCGGCTCCCGGTGTACGGCACCGCATTTACCCTGGGCATTGTCAGAAACAAGCTCATTGAATTTGATCTGAACAAATATATTGATCTGAACCTTGTGAATCCCGGCGAGACCCTGACCATAGATCCCTTTGAGATTGAATTCATCCGGGTGAGCCACAGTACGGCCGATGGCGTCGGACTTGCCATCAAAACCCCCGAAGGTTTAGTGATTCATACCGGGGATTTCAGGATCAGCCATGATGCTGATCCCATGAAAAACACGGATATTTCAACCTTTGCCAGATTCGGAGACGCAGGCGTTCTGGCCCTGATGTCGGATTCCACCAATGTGGAGGCCGAGGGCTATACCATGAGCGAACAGGAAGTGGCCAAGAACCTTGAAAAATATATCATTGCCGCCCCGGGCCGGGTGGTGGTGGCACTGTTTGCATCCAATGTCTTCAGGATACAGCAGATCATCGACATGGCCGTCCGCGACCAGAGGAAAGTCGTTTTCAACGGCCGGAGCATGGATCAAATCATTGCCGTGGCCACGGAGCTGGGATATGTTCACTGCCCGCCCAATACCCTGGTGGATGTGAAACAGATCGGCAAATACCGGGATGATGAAATCGTCATCATCACCACGGGCAGCCAGGGTGAGCCCATGTCGGCCCTGGTCCGGATGGCCTCGGGCATTCATAAGCACATCAATATCAAGAAGGGGGATACCGTCATCCTGTCTTCCCGGTATATCCCGGGTAATGAAAAAGCCATTGCCGGCATTATCAATAAACTTTACCGCCGGGGAGCCGATGTGGTCTATTCCAAGATCGCCCAGATCCACACCTCGGGTCATGCCCACCAGGAAGAATTAAAGCTCATGCTGAACCTGGCCAAACCCCGGTATTTTATCCCTATCCACGGGGAATACCGCCACCTGGTGGTTCATGCACGGCTTGCCGAAGGCCTGGGCATGCCCAGGGAAAATGTCCTGGTGGTGGAGGACGGCAAGGTGATTGCCTTTGATGAGACCGGCGGCAGGCAGGAAGGCAGTGTCCATACCGGCCGGATTCTGGTGGACGGAAAAGGCATCGGGGATGTGGGCCGGAGCGTGCTGAAAGAACGGCGGGAATTGTCCGAGGGCGGTCTTGTCGTGGTTACCATGATCATAGACGAGGAAACCGGGGTGGTGCTTTACGGCCCGGAACTGATTTCCAAAGGCTTTGTCTTTGATGCCGCCACCGGCTACCTGGTGGATGACGCCCAATGCGTGATCCTTGAAATTGTTGAAGAAATCGAGGCGGGCCGCGAAGACCGGATTGAAATCCTCCGTAAAAAACTTCAGAAGGCCCTGAAACAATATTTTGCCTTTGCCATCAACCGAAAGCCCCTCATCGTTCCGGTCATCATTGAAGTATGAAAAAAGAACTCACGGCCATTCTTTTTTTATTTCTGGTCATCCTCACCGCAGTCAGTCTCTTGACCTATCATGCTTCGGACCCTTGCGTGGGGAACCATTTTTTTACAGCTCCCAAAACCATTCATAATGCCTTTGGGCTGTTAGGTGCCCATACCGCCGGGTTTTTTATCTATCTTTTCGGCCTGGGGGCCTACTGGCTTCCGGCCGTTCTGGGTCTTACCGGGGTCTGGGTTCTGAAGGGGAGATCCGGAAAAATCATCGGCCTGACCCTTCTGGGCGGGTTTCTTTTAATGACCTGCACCGGCGGGCTGCTCTTCCTTGTCCGGACCGAATACGCGGCCCTGGGCACCCGCATTTCATCGGGCGGGGTGATCGGTATTGCCATGGCGGCTTTTTTTCTGAAATATGCCAATATGGCCGGGTGCGTGATTATCCTGGCCTTTTTTTTCCTGGTCGGCTTTATCCTGACCACGGGCCTATCCCTGATCACCCTCATTGCCTTTTTCAATCAAAAAGCAGGTGAAATCGCAAAAGAGATCCAGGAGGGAATTCAGGAATTCCTGGATTATCTCAAAGGAAAATATAATCTCTGGGTCAAAGAAAGGCAGGAGCAGAAAAGGCAGATCGATATCACGCCGGTCAGGGAAGAGCCCTTCATCAAACTGCCGGAAAAAGTTACGGAAAGAAATGAGCCGGTTGAAGCTGAGCCCTATTTTGAACCGGAAATCATCACCCTTGAGGTGGATGATTCGGATTTCAAGCCTGACCCTGTTTTCAAAGACATCCGGGAAAAAATTGAATTTAAACTGCCCTTAATTTCATTTCTCGATGAGAAGAAAAAGGTTAAAAAAAATATTGATACCGAGCTTCTCAAGGAAAAGGCAAAAATACTGGAAAGCAAGCTCAATGATTTTAATGTGTTCGGGGAAGTGGTGGAAATCCTTCCCGGACCCGTCATCACGACCTTTGAATACAAACCGGCCGCCGGTATCAAGATCAGCAAGATTGCCGGGCTGTCCGACGACCTGGCCCTGGCTCTCAGCGCCATCAGCATCCGGATCGTGGCCCCCATTCCGGGCCGGGATGTGGTGGGCATCGAAATTCCCAATGATGAAAGGGAAATCGTGAATCTCAGGGAATTGATCGCCTCCAGGGAATTTGCCCAATCTTCTTCCCTATTGACCCTGGGGCTGGGAAAAGACCTTCTGGGCAAACCCGTGGTGACCAAAATGGATTCCATGCCCCATCTTCTCATTGCCGGCGCAACAGGCACCGGGAAAAGCGTGGGCCTGAACTCCATGATCATCAGTCTTTTGTATAAGGCCACCCCCGATGATATCAAGATGATCATGATTGATCCCAAACGCATAGAATTGTCCGTTTACAATGATATTCCCCATCTCATCTCCCCGGTGGTGACGGATATGAAAAAGGCCACCAATGCCCTTTTCTGGGCCGTCAGGGAAATGGAGCGCCGGTATGAGGTTCTGGAGCAGACCGGATTCCGGAATATTGTCCAGTACAATGCCATGGTGGCCTCAACCCCTGCCCGGGCCGTCGATGATCCGGCCACGGCCCCCAGGCTTGAAAAGCTGCCTTATATTGTGGTCATCGTGGATGAGCTGGCCGATCTCATGATGGTGGCGTCCAAGGACGTGGAATTCGCCCTGACACGGCTGGCCCAGATGGCCAGGGCCGCCGGGATTCATCTGATTGTGGCCACCCAGCGGCCTTCGGTGGATGTCTTGACGGGCAGCATCAAGGCCAATTTCCCCACCCGGATTTCCTTCCAGGTGTCTTCCAAGGTGGATGCCCGGACCATTTTTGACGGCGGCGGGCCTGAAAGCCTTCTGGGCAACGGGGATATGCTGTTCTGCCCACCGGGCACCGGCAAGCTGGTCCGGATTCAGGGGGCCTATATTTCCGAGAACGAGATCGGAAAGATCACCCGGTTTCTGAAAGACCAGAAAGAACCGGATTATCTGGAAGACATCACCCTGACCGGCGGAGATGATGACGAAGAAAAAGAATTTGACGAGTCGGATCATGATGATAAATATGACGAGGCCGTGGCCCTGGTGACCCAGACCCGCCAGGCCTCCATTTCCTATGTTCAGCGCCGCCTCCGAATCGGGTATAACCGGGCGGCCCGGCTCATCGAAATCATGGAACATGAGGGTATTGTGGGACCCCAGATCGGGTCCAAACCCAGGGAAATTCTGGTAAGGTCCTATGATGACGATTGATTTTTATTTCTGGCGCAGCATCAAAGGCTTCATGGATGAAGAAGAAGCCCAACGGCTTTATACGCTTTCGCTTCAGGCGGCGGAAACGGGACCTGTCCTTGAAATCGGCAGCTATTGCGGAAAATCCGCTTATATCATCGGATCAGCCTGCAAAGAAAAACATTCCATTCTTTATTCCGTTGACCATCACCGGGGATCTGAAGAACAGCAGCCCGGAGAAGCCTATTTTGACCCGGACCTGTTTGATCCCAAATCAAAAACCGTCAACACCTTCCCCTTTTTCAGAAAAACCCTGGATCAGGCAGGTCTTGAAGATACGGTCATCCCCATTGTGGCCGCTTCCCAGGCCGCGGGGAAAATGTGGCAGACCCCGCTTTCCCTGGTCTTCATCGACGGGGGCCACTCCTTTGAGGCCGCCTATGCAGACTACCTGACCTGGGCCTGCCATATTCAATCCAACGGTTTTCTGGTGATTCATGATATTTTTTTTGATCCTGAAAAGGGAGGCGAGGCCCCCCGCAAGGTCTATGAGGCCGCCATGTCCTCCAATGATTATGAAGCCCTTGAAATGACAAACACCCTTGGCATTTTAAAAAGAAAATAAGGAAAACAGGATACGGATATGGAAAAAGCGACTATGATCGACACCGCCCTTGACAGAATCAAAGCCTATTATCTGGACATGCTGCCCTTTAACAAGGTGTTGGGTATTGCCATCGATCTTCTGGATTATGAAACCGGGGAGGCGGTGACCAGTTTTGACATGAAGCCGGACCTGGTCGGCAATCCTGTGGCCGGTATCCTGCACGGCGGGGTCACGGCCTCGGTCATCGATCTCACCGGAGGGCTTTCCGCTCTTCTCTCCTGTGCACGATACCACCAGAATAAACCCCTTGAGGTGATTGAAAAAAAACTGGTTTCTTCGGCCACCATTGATATGCGGGTGGATTATCTGAGACCGGGCAAGGGCGACTCCTTTAAATGCCTGAGCCGGGTGATCCGGGCAGGCTCCAGGATCGTGGTGGCCAAGATCGATCTGTACAACGACACCGAGGTCCGGATCGCCACGGGGACCGCCACCTATCTCATCGGCTAAAGATTTTTTGCAGGGCCGGTTTCAAGTCCATGAAATTAAAGCCATAAATACTTTAAACCGTTTCTATCTTGACTTTATACCAGAGGTCTTTTATAAGGATTCGGGTGATCATGAGGGCATATATTTAACCGGTTAACACAAAATATCCCATGCAACAAAAATTATATCAGACAACTGAAGGTAAAATTCTTTTTACCGGGGTTTTTCTTTTCCTATTGCTTCTTCTGGGTTTCGGCTATCTTGCCGCCACCGATTTTGAAAAAGCAAAAGTACTGGTGCTGGCCTTTTTTGTCAATGCCATCGGCGGCCGGGCGGCCGGGATAGGTGTCTGTATCATGAATGGGTATGGTGCAACCCTCACCATCCTGTATAATTTTTATGTTGAAGTTATTATTGTCTGTTTTTCCTATTCTATTTTTGTTTTGACGGCGACCAATTATGTCCAGGTGCCGTGGATTCGTCGATTCATGGAACGGCTCGGCAAAAAGGCGTTGGAGCAAAAAGAAAAGATCCAATCCTACGGCTGGATCGGCATTTTTCTTTTTGTCATGGCTCCTCTGCCCATGACAGGCCCGGTGTCAGGCACCATTATCGGATATATGATCAAGATCCCGGTTGTCCGGAATCTCCTGTCTTCAGGAGCCGGAACACTTGCCGCCATCGTTATCTGGTTTTTCTGTTTTGATTTTTTGGAGCAGCGGTTCAAGGTGATTCAATATGTTTTTGCAGGGATCATTCTTCTGGTTATCCTGTCCAAGTATAAAAGCATTAAAAATTTTTTCTTCGGCAAAAAGAACTGAACCCGATCTGCAGTTTTTATTCTTTGGCTGTAATCTGTTTTACAGTCTGTCAGTATTTTTAACACCTTTGTCCATGTTTCCTGCCGGGCTCTGTCAACTTGTCAAACAATATTAATAAAATCAAATAGATAGTCTTTAAAATGCTCGGGTCCGCCTGGCACGTTCCTTGCTCTTTTCCTGGTCAATGAACCCGGCGATGGATTGCCTGATGTTTAACCCATTGGATAAGGAACGGCCATGAATTTATCTGGAAAAATTCGACTGCTGTCCGTGATTTTGCGTTGGCGGCTCACATGGAATAAAAATGACCTGGAGTATATGCCCAAAGGGATTGATAATCCAAAATTCATGACCGCCATGGAGGCGGTCCGGTTGATACGGGACGGCGCCACAACCTTTTCCTGCGGCATGGCTGGGAATGCCCGGCCATCGGTCTGGTTCTGGGCCATTGAACGGAATTTCCGGAAAACCGGGCATCCCAGGGGACTGACCCATATCATTGTCGGGGCCCAGGGTGGGAGGGGCCGGATTCCGGGAACCCTGGAGGAACTCGGCAAATATCCCGGGTTGATTACCCGGCTGATTGCCGGTCATCATGAGACCTTGAAAACTTTCTTGAACCTGGCGGATCAGGGGGCATTGGAACTGCATACCCTTCCCCAGGGAATGGAAACCCTGCTCATCGAAGCCCAGGGCCGGGGCCTGTTTTTTATTGAAAGCGATACCGGGGTCGGGACCTTTCTGGATCCCAGAGTGGGCAACGGTTCCGTGGTCATGCCCGGAAAAGGAAAAAGCATGGTGGAGATCGCCGGGGATAAGCTGCGGTACAGCCTTCCCAAAATAGACACGGCGTATTTTATCGCCCCGGCCGCCGACCGGGAAGGCAATATCTATGTGAAAAATGCAGCCTTGTTTACCGAAACCTATGAGTCCGCTCTGGCAGCCAAGGCAAACAACGGAAATGTGCTGGTCAGTGTAGCGGAGATCATCGACAAATCACCTGATGATATTTTTTTGCCGGCAGAACTGGTGGATGCTGTGACGGTTCATCCTTACAACGAGCAGACGGCGGCAGTGCCCCAGAAAAAATTCTGGCCCATGTTCACCGAAGGCGCCAAAGTTGATCCCCGGGCCGCCATGGAAGATCTTCAGTTCATCAACCGGGTTCTGGGCATTACCCCGGTCCGGGGAAAGGTGGAAGATGCCCTGGCCCGGCTGGCCGCAACAACCTTTACCCGGTTTGTAAAAAAATGCTGCAATATCATCATCGGCGTGGGACTTCCGGAAGAAGTGGCCCGCTTGATCCATACCGGCGGCCTGTTTGATGATGTGACCTTCATGTCGGAAACCGGTGTCATCGGCGGTCTCCCCGCACCGGGGGTCTATTTCGGGGCGGGAATCAATCCCAGGGAAATCATATCGTCGGCCCA
>CAZAHK010000091.1:0-15718 GCA_964484555.1 uncultured Desulfobacula sp. | reverse complement strand
ACCCCGGAACCCGAAGCCATGGCCATGAGGTAGGAGGTGACGATGACGGACCGGCCAGCGGCGGTGGGCTTCCGGCCCATGGCGGTGAAGGCGAATTCCACAAAAAATTTACCTGCGCCCGACACGGTCAGGAAGCCTCCGAAAATGCAGAACATGATGATGATGGTGGAAGAAACATCAATGGGCACGCCAAGGATGCCTTCCAGGGTCATGTACATATGGCCGATGATCCGGTCGATATCATACCCCCTGTGGGTCCAGGGGGCGGGGAGGAACTGACCGTAATGGGCATAGAGCAGGAAAAGGATACTGGTAACGGGCATAACCCATCCGGAACTTCTCCGCGTGGCTTCAAGCACCAGGAGGATGAAAACGACGCCGAAAATCTTGTCCCAGGGTTCAGGGGTCACGGCCCGGTAGATAAACTCATCAAAATCAATGATCATATAACCGATACAGGCAATGCTGAGAAAGACAAGAACCAGGTCAACGGCAGTGATTTTCCCCCTGAATTTTCTGGCCATGGGATAGTACAGGAAAGACAGAACCAGCAGAAAGGCGACATGGGTGGCCCTCAGTATCTGGGTGGTCACCGGGACGATACAGGTATAGACGGCAAAAAGGGACATCAATACCGCCAGCCCGGTGATGATGGTTTTCCAGGCTCCCGACACTTTCCGGGTGACGCCCTCCTCTTCCTCAATCAGTTGCTCTATCTTTTTTTCCTGCTCTTCCGAAAGCCGGCTCGCGCCGATACTTCCGCCTTCCCTTTCATCGCTTGTCATCTTCATCCTCCCAGAATATCCCCAAATGAATCGTTAAGATGTTACATTCATAACGCCGCTGCCTTTCTATTCGAAAACCTTCAGCCCCTTTTCGCTGAAATACTTTGCAGCGCCTTTGTGGTAGGGGATAAACGTGCTTGAAGCGGCGGTTTCAAGGGTGATATTGGTGGCCTCCTTATGAATGGCGATCAGTTCGGGCAGGTGGTCAAAAAGGGTTTTGACCGCATCGTAGGCCATTTTTTCATCCATCTCCTGGTGGCACAGCAGAACATTGGGTACGGTGGAGACAATGACATCTTCACTGAGGCCGGAGTAAGCTTCTTTGGGGATGCTGGACGGGTAATAGATATTGCCGTATTTTGCATTCATCTTATCTACCAGATCACCGTGGGGAAGCAGGGCCATTTTTATTCCGGGAGATGCGGATACGTCCAGAACTGCAGCTGTGGGGACGCCACCCGACCAGACATAGGCATCAATCTTCCCATCCTTTAGTGCACCTCCGGACTCGGCAACCCCCAGCCGGTCCATAGTGATATCCTTTTTGGGATCAATCCCCGCCGCCTCCAGGATTCTGAAGGCAACCACTTCGGTGCCGCTTCCCGGCGCACCGGTAGACACCCTCTTGCCCTTCAGATCGGAGACCTTTTTGATTCCCTTTCCTTCCAGGGTGACCACATGGTTTTTATTGGGGTAAATCACGGCAAGGACCCGAACCGGGATCGGATTTTTAAAAGCACCCGAACCCTTAAGGGCATCATAGCCCGTATCGGCCAGAACAAAACCGATGTCGGCTTTTTTTGCGCTCAGGAGCTTGCAGTTATCCACGGATGCCGCAGTAACTTCTGCAGTGGCATCCACATCGGCATATTTGGTCAAAAGGCTTGCCAGGCCGCCGCCCATGACGAAATAGACCCCGCCCATGCCGCCGGTGGCGATGGATATTTTGGGTTTTGATTCAGCCAGAAGAGCTGCCGGTGATCCGAGAATCAGAAGCCCACAAAATAAGGCAATAAGTTTCAAAAATCCTTTTTTAAACATGCTTCCACGAATGTCGGACACTTTTTTGAAATTCATTCTGTACCTCCTTAAATTCATTCTGTTTTTTAAACAACCTCATACCATTGACACTTACTGCAATAATTCAAACCGTTCAGGCCCGTTTATCATCGGGCCCTTGGGCTATCCTTTGATCTTGGCCTCCGGATATCCTACGGCCTGGGATATCCGGAGGGCTGTTTTCACAACAGCAGGCGCAATCTCGGCTCTAAGACGCTCACGGCTGATGGTGCTGACCGAGCCGGACACATTGATACCGGCGATGGCTTTTCCGTGGTGATCCCGGATCGGCGCCCCGGCAGCCAAAAGCCCTGGCGCCAGCTCTTCATCGCAAATGGCGTACCCCTGTTTACGGGCCAGGGACAGCTCGGTCAAAAATTTTTCCCGGTCGGTAATGGTTTTTGGCCCGTATTCTTTCATCCCGGCTTTATCAAAAAAGGCATCAAGCTTATCCGGTGAAGAATCCGCCAGAAGAACCTTCCCGATGGTCACGGTATGGGCCGGCAAGCGGGACCCGATTTCCAGAACAACGCCGACGATGGAGCGGTTCCGGACCCGGTCGATGTAAATCACATCGGTCCCGCTCAATACGCCTAAACTGACGGTTTCGCACATCTCCTGCGCCAGGCTCTCCAGGTAAGGCCGTGCTGCCTGGCGTACATCCAGATTGATGGCCCTGAAACCGAGTTGAAGCACTTTTAAAGAGGGGCGGTAGCATCGGGTGGAAGGCTCTTTCTCCAGATAGCCCATGGCTTCCAGTGTAGCAAGAAAGCGGTAGGCCGTGGTCTTGTTCATTTCAAGGGCTGAGACCACCTCGCTGAGGCTTAATGCCGGTGTTTCGCGGGTAAACAATTCAAGGATTGCAAGGCCGCGGGAAAGGGCCTCAACCTGATAACGGGATTCGGAAGGTTCTTTTTTTCTGCCTGTTGGTTTCATCTATTAAAATCCGGTTTCGTTTAACGGCACAAATTATCACCTATATGACCTTATTTCCATTGTCAAGATTTTTTTACTAACGGCCATGCCCTGCAGGGCACAACAAATCATGAAAGAATTCGAAGGTTTGGCCAGTTCTTTCGTAGGATCTCAGAAAGTCAGGGATAAAAAAATCAGCCGTTCAGGCATAATCCCCAGTCATTTTCAAAGCCAATATTCCCCATAACGGAGAAATTTTTCTTTGACTGTGTATTCGATCAATCAAATAGTCCCAAAAAGATACCCCTAATTTCCGGCAGGTCTTTTTTAGGCTCGTAATGCCTGGATTTCTTCTGATTGCTGCTGAATGAAATCGATCAATTTGATAACGGTCGGGGAGATCTCTTCTTCTGGGAGTTCGGATATGAATTTCATGGCATTCATACATCCTACGCTTATCACTGACGGATTCAGTTGTCTACATTTTTTTTACACTACCACTCATTTTTTGGGAAGTTACTAAAAATAAATATAAAATATTGATATAATTATTATTTTATGATATATATTGGCCTATCTTTTGTTCATTATTGGAGGTGAAACTAATGAAAAGACCGAGGCGACCACAATCAGCATCAAACACGGAATGGAAATGCTCGCCAGCCATGGCGGGCTGATACATATTGGGGAATTGATAGAAGCAGTCAATTCCAAACAACGGATGAAAAAGATACCAGGTGTTCACTGCGTCAATCCAAAGATGTCTCATGCGAGCATATTGCCCTCAATGTTCGCTCTTATCAATGGTGGAAAGCCGGATTACGATGCAATCGAAATTTTCCGTCAAAAGCGGGAGTTCTTTACCAAAGCGATGTGGCTGGAAGCTTGCACATCAAGCCCGACTATAGTGGCCTCAGATGTGATGGCAATTTTTAGATTACGGATTCAGGGTCTAATTTATTATATGTAGGCTTGATACAAAATTTATCCGAGCACCCAGGCATATTAAGGAACCCCCATGTCACATACACCCATGGATGAAGATTTAAACAACGCCCTATATTCAAGGGATCTGGCGTTTTTATCCCGGACGGCGGCAGAGCTTTTTGATATGTCCCTGGAACAGAATATTTATGAGGTCATCGGTACCCGCTTGAAAGAGATGGTCGGCGAGGCCTTTGTGATCATCAATGAATATGATGATAAAACCCGGCTTTTCCATACCAAAGCCCTGAAAGGGCTGGGAGAGTTTGCCGGGACCGTCATCAAGCTGCTTACCCGGAATCCGGAAGATATGGCTGTGGCTTTGGATGATCCGGAAGCCATGAAGGTGCTGTTGACCGGGAAAATGGCCAGGGGTCCTGAGGGCCTTTACGAACTCAGCTTTAAAACCATTCCCCGGCTCGTTTGTCAAACCATTGAAAAACTGCTGAATATCGGAACGATCTATGTCATGGGATTTACCCGGAAAGGAGAGCTTCTGGGAGATGCGGTTATTATCTGCCGCCGGGGGGAGAACGAAACCCGGATCGCACAACAAACGCTTTTCATTGAAACCTTTATCAATCAAGCCGCCCTTGCCCTGCATCGAAAACAGGCGGAAGAGGCCTTAAGAAAAAGTGAGGAAACCCATCGGAAATTCATCGAACACGCCCCCTTTGGAATGTATACGACCAATTTAAAGGGTGAATTTACCTATCTGAACAAAAAGCTTGAGGAACTCACCGGGTATCAAAGAGAGGACTGGCTGCAGAAACCCTATCATTCCCTTGTCCACCCGGATGATCTGGATTTTGTAAAAGAGAAAATCAGGCTCCGGCTCAACGGGAAAATCGGCACGGATTCCTATGAAATCAGAATTTTTAATGCCGGAAATGAAATCTGCTGGATAAGGATCAGTTCCGACTCCATTTTCGAAGACACAAAAGAGGGAAAAAAATTGGCCGGTATGCAGGCCTTTGTTGAAGACATAACAAAGATAAGGCGCTCGGAAGATATTACCAAGACCCTGTTTGCCATTTCAAATGCAGTGACGGTAACCGGAAACCTGGCCGATCTCTATCAACAGATTCACCATTTATTGGGCAAGGTGTTTGATGTCACGAATTTTTTTATCGCCATCGTCGATACAAAGAAACACACCCTTCATTTTCCTTATTATGTGGATACCATGGATGAGGATTTTTTTCCCATTGACAATTTTGATGAAAATGGGTCCTTGAGCGGCCTGGTGGTATCCCAACAAAAACCCATCCTCTTAAGGCGAAAAGAGCTTGAACAGAGGGCTGCACAAAACGGCGTCTGGGGGTCGGTGCCCCTGATCTGGATGGGGGTTCCCCTGATGATCAGGAATGAGGTCATCGGGGTCATCGCGGTGCAGAGCTATACCGATGAAGGTTTATACGATGGGCAGGACTTGCAGGTCCTGGCCTCTGTTTCCGATCAGGTGGCCGTTGCCATTGAGCGAAAGCAGGTCGAAGAGGCCCTGAGAAAAAGCGAAGCCCTTTTTAAACTGATTACCGAGAATACCAGCGCTCTGGTTTCCATCCATGATTCAAATGGCGATTATCTTTTTGCCAGCCCGTCCCATGAACAGTTGGGGTTCCGGCCCGAAGAACTCATTGGGAAATCCGGTTTTGCCATGATGGAAGAAGAGGATATCCGGCCTTTGCTCGCGCACCTTGAGGATGCCCAAAAAAGGGAAATATCAAAGGCTTTCCTGGATTACAGGCTCAGGGATAAAAACGGCGGCATCCATTATTTCCGAGGCTCATTTGATGCGGTAACCAAGCAGGACGGGTCCATGGAAAGAATCGTCTGTGTGGGAGAAGATATCACGGAACTGCGCAAGGCCCAGGCTGAAAAAGTGGAGGCCCTGGCCCTGGCCGCAGAAACTGAAAAGCTTTCACTGGTGGGCCAGATCGCCGGAAAAATGGCCCATGATTTTAATAATATTCTGGGGGTGGTTATGGGCAATGCCGAACTTGCCCTCATGGACTGCCCCCATGAAAATACAAGAAAAACACTGGAATTGATTTTTGAGCAGACCCTTCGAGGGAAAAACCTTACCAAGAACCTGGTGGCTTTTGCCAGGGACCAGGAACCCAGGCAGGAATTTTTCCGGATTGATGAAAAGATGGATCTGGTCATGACGCTCTTGAAAAAGGATCTGGAAGGGATCCGGGTGGACCGGCAATACGGCTGCGGCATACCCGAACTGCTGGCTGATCCGGGGATGGTGGAACATGCCGTTGTCAACCTGGTTCAAAATTCAATTCATGCCGTCAGCCTTGTGGAACATCCTGAAATCATAGTCCGCACATATTATCAGGAGGAATGTGTTGTTTTGGAGATTGAAGATAACGGGTGCGGCATCCCGCCTGAATATCTCAAGGAGATTTTTGAGCCTTCCTTTACCCTTAAGGGCAGCCGGGATACCGCCGGGATGTATAAAACCGGCACCAAGGGAACCGGTTACGGCATGTCCAATGTGAAAAAATATATTGACCAGCACAAGGGCCGGATCTCAGTCCATTCCGAATTGAAAAAAGGGACAAAAGTGTTGGTTTCCCTGCCGGTCATCAAAAAAGAATTAACCGATGAAGAGATACAAGAAGTTAAAAAAGAGAATATCTGTTGTGGAAAACATATTCTGGTGGTTGAGGACGAACAAGCCATTTCCGATGTACAGTGCCGTATCCTGACCCATGATCCCCTGCATCACAAGGTGGATATTGCCGCAAGCGGTCAGGTGGCCATTGATTTAGTGAACAGGAATCCCTATGATCTTATAAGCTTGGATTATATTTTGCCGGGAGAACTCACCGGCATGGATGTGTATCATCATATCCGGACCAAAAACCAAACCGTTCCCGTCCTTTTTATTTCCGGCAATATCGAATTTCTCGAATCCATTAAAGAGCTGAAACAAAGAGACCCTTATATTGATCATCTGTCAAAGCCCTGCAAAAATATGGATTATATCGGCAGCATCCATAAGCTCCTGGCAAATTCGTTGGTTTGAGTGTTATCCGGCCCCGTATTGCTCCAGATAGGTATTGATGTTGGACAGCATGGCATCATCCAGGATGATCTTGCCGTTTATCCGTCTGTTGTGAAGCCGGGTCTTGATGTCGGTGATGGTGACGATGGCGTGGATGGGGATGCCCAGAGTTTTTTCAACCTCTTTTAAGGCATTCTCATCGGTCTTGCCTTTTTCTTCCCGGTTGACGCTGATGATGATGCCCGAAACTCTAGGGTTGCCGCAGGATTTCAAGACTTCCAGGGATTCGCGGATGGCCTTTCCCGAGGTGATGACGTCATCCACCAGGATGAGGCGGGATTCTGCCGTCAGGGGCATGCCCACCACTACGCTTTTGTCGGCATAGGTTTTGGCCTCTTTCCGGTTAAAGACATAGCCCTTGTCCAGGCCCAGGTCGGCCAAGGCCGAGGCCGCCGAGATGCAGAGGGGAATGCCTTTATAGGCCGGGCCGTAGATCCCGTCAAAGGCCTCGGAAAAATGTTCCTGAATGGCCCTGGCATAAAATCCGCCCAGCCGCTTGATTTTCAGGCCGGTGTCAAACATGCCGGTATTGATGAAATAGGGCGCGATGCGGCCGCTTTTCAGTTCAAATTCGCCGAATCTTAAGGCATTGCATTCCACGAGAAATTCAATAAATTCTTCTTTATAGGTCATGGGGGTCCTTATCTTATCGTCTTTATCTTAGCATTTTTATTTTATAATCATGGGGGGGGGTTACCGGCAGCGCCAGGAAAAATACAAGGAAAGATCCACTTCCCTGCCTGATTTTAAGAGGGCCTTTTTATTAAAATCCTTCATTTCCCTGAGGGTCCCGGAGCCGAATACCGGCCCGTCCTTGCAGACCACCTGTTTGCCGCAGACGCAGGCCCCGCAGACCCCGAATCCGCAACGCATATAGCGTTCCAGGGAGACCTGGCAGGGGATGCCGCGGGTTTCACAGAGTTCAAAAACCTTATACATCATGATTTCCGGACCACAGGCATAGACCATGTCCAGGGGGCCTCCGTTTGTGATCCGCCGCTCCAGAAGGTCGGTGACCAGCCCCTTGTGGCCGAGGCTGCCGTCATCGGTGCAGATTTCCCGGGGCAGGGAAAATCGGTCCGGAAAAAGGATAAAATCCTTTGACCGGGCCCCGTGGATCAGGGTGGTGTCGCCGGGAAGCTGCTCCACCAGGGTGGCCAGGGGGGCCATGCCGCAGCCGCCGGCCACCACGGCAGCCCTTTGGCCCGGTTGAATATCAAACCCGTTGCCAAAGGGACCCCGGATGCCCACCAGATCGCCTTTTGTGAGGGTAACGGCTTTCCTGGAAAAAATGCCCTTGGCCTCGATGGTGATGCCGAACCGGTCCGGGGTATGATGGGAAATGGTATAGGGCTTTTCATCCAGCCCCGGAATCCAGACCATGACGAACTGCCCCGGCCTGAAGGCCAGGCTGTGGTCAAAGAACAGGGTGGCATAGTCCGGAGCCTCTCTTTTGTTTTCCGTCACCCGGAGCATGAGGGGTTTCTGATCCATAACGGGTTTTGTCATCATTCGCTATCCTTCCCCATGGGCCGCCCCTTTGATATCCTCCAGGGACAGGGTGCGCTCTGAAAGCCAGGCGTCCATTTCATCGGCAATCTTCTGAAATACGTCAATGCCCCGGTACCGGACCGCCGTGCCGATTCCCACCAGGGTGGCCCCGGCCATGACCATTTCAACGGCGTCTTCCCCGGTGGTGATGCCGCCCAGGCCGATGATGGGAATGGAAACGGCCTTGTAAATATCAAATACACATCGGACCGCAATGGGTTTGATCATGGGCCCGGACAACCCTCCTTTTTTAAAGGCCAGGATGGGTTTTTTCGATTCAATATCAATGACCATGCCCGGACCCACGGTATTGATGGCGCAGATGGCGTCGGCCCCGGCATCCTCACAGGCTTTAGCAATATCGGCAATGTCCGGGGCCTGGGGGGTGAGTTTGACAATGAGGGGGACCGAGACGGCTTTTTTCACGGCATCAACCACGGCTCTGGAAGAGTCCCGGTTGATGCCGAAGATCATGCCGTGCTGTTCGGAATTGGGGCAGGAGATATTGATTTCAATGAAATCCGGCTTTTTTGAGGACACATATTCGGCCACCCGCCGGTATTCATCCACGGACCCGCCATAGACGCTGGCAATGATGGGAAAATCCCGGTGTTCAAGTTCGGCCCATTCGTTTTCCATGTTGAGATATCCGGGAGACGGCAGGCCCACGGCATTGATGAGGCCGCAGCCCAGATCGATGACCGTGGGGTTGTTATGCCCGTCCCTGGGTTCCGGCCCAATGGATTTCAGGGTCACCAGGCCGCAGCCGTTTTCATGGACCCGCTCAAGGATGTCCTTGCTGTTTCCCAGTATCCCTGAAGCCAGGACCGTGGGGTTTTTCAATGTTTTATGCAGAAACCGGATGCCCATGTGTTTTGTTCCAAAAATTATATGCCAGCATTTATTAACACATTATGACAAGCTGAAACAATACGAATTTTAAAATTCGACTATTCGCTTTTATCAGAATCCGATCCGTCTGAGCAGCCGTTTAAAAAAGCCGAGCTTCTTGATTTGGGCCGGAGCGATCAGGTCCACGGTACCCAGGGTTTCATTTTCCAGCATAAACACGATATCGCCTACCTTCCGGCCCTCTTCCACCCCGCCTTGAAGTTCCCGGGGAAGGTGGATTTCCTTTTTTACGGCCGACAGCTTTTCCCTTAACACCGGATAGGAAACATCAGTGGCAGCCACAGCCTGAAAAGACTGGGTCTCCCCCTGGGGCAAGGCGATGGGTTCTCCCATGGCCTGGCCTTTTTTGGCCAGGGGGGCCATGGTGTATTTGGCCATGTGCTTTTTGAATTTTTCAATGGCGACATTGTCTCTGATCCTGGCGCTGGGACTTCCCAGGACTGCGACAACGAGTCTGAGTCCGTCTTTTTTGGCGGTGGCCACCACATTAAATCCTGCCTCTGAATAGAATCCGGTCTTGAAGCCGTCCGTGCCGGGCAGTTTGCCGATGATCCGATTGTGGTTGTTCATGATAAAGGCGCCCTCCCTGAACGGTTCCGTCTGGATGGCGGTCCATTCAAGAAGTTTGGGATATTTGAGCAACTCCCTGGACAGGAGCATCAGATCACGGCAGGAACTGACATCTGCAATCTGGCCCTCCGCCGGCGGCAGACCGTGAACACTGTGAAACTCGGAATCATTCATGCCCAGGCTCTTGGCCTTTTTATTCATTTCTTCCACAAAGGCTTCCCGGGTTCCGGCCATATGTTCGGCAACGGCATGGGCCGCATCATTTCCCGAAGCAACCATGATGGCCTTCATCATCTCTTCCAGGGTAAAGGATTCCCCTTGCTTCAGATAGACCTGGCTGCCGCCCATTTTGGAGGAAGCAGCAGACACGGTAACAGTTTCCGATAACTGATGGGCTCCGGATTCCAGTTTTTCCATGACAACACATGCCGTCATGAGCTTGGTGACACTGGCCAGGGGGTGTTTCAGATGCGGGTTGATTTCTTCAAGGATCTTGCCGGTGCTTGCCTCCATGACGATCAGGGCCTGAAAAGGATCTTTTTTCTCCGGAGGAGCGGCCTGTTCTTTTTTGGCCGGGGCCGGGGGTGTATTTTTAGGTTTCCGGGTTTCTTTTGCCAGGGCATTTGATGCGATCAAACCTGCGATCAATAAGCATATAAACCATTTTTTCACGATTTGATGTCCTTTTTTGAAATCATTCATTTTCAGCCTTTATCAAGAGGCCTGTTTTATAAATAGGATAGCCTTTTTTGTCAATGAAAATATGAGAGTGTGAGGGGAACCGGTCATCTGCCTTTGCCGGTAAAACCCCTTGACTTTGATTGGGTTTGGTTATAGGCAGTTCTAAAACACCGTTGAAAGGGGTTGCATGAAAAAAGGGATTTTTTGGGTCGCATTTGTGATTGTCCTCGGTGTCATTGGAATGCCGGTTTTGAACGGTATGATCGTGGAAAAAAGGGTGCGGCAGTCTTTTGAGGACATGAACCGGAACACCAAGGCCTCCGGATCAGGAGTTCTGTTTGAAATGATCAGCTATGACCGGCGTTTTTTTTCTTCTGAGATCCAGTGGAGAATCGTTTCCCCGGCCCTGGAAAAGTCCTGGGGAATTCAAGAAATCCTCTTTCTGGATCGGGTCAGGCATGGCTTTGCAGGCGCTTCAACCACCACAAGCCTTGAGAAGAATCCTTGGGTCATGGATATGGTCGACAAGAAACTGAACGGAAAAACCCCTCTGACGCTTAAAACGGAAATCCGTTTTTGGGGCAGGATGGAATCCAGGCTTGCCCTTGAGGCGGTTTCATACCGGGACACGGAGGGTGTCGTTGAGATACGGCCGGGCCGGGCCAGTCTCTTCATGGACTGGGGAAAGGACCGGTGGGTATCGAAAATCGATTTTGAAGGCCTGGATCTGGCCGGTAAAATAAGGCTTGACGGGTTTTCATGGCAATCGGACCTGGAAAGGGTGTCCGGAAATATAAGGGCCGGCAAGGCTTCATTTTTTCTGAAGGAATTTCAATCCTCTGATCCGGGAAAAACAACAACCCTTTCAAATGCAGCCTTTGATTATGAGCTGGTGTATCACTCCAAAGAAGTTTCCGTGTCCATTAACACACAAGGCCGCCTGGACGCGTTTCAGTCCGGGGGGGAGGGATTCAAAAATGCGGCGGCAGGGTTTCATATCCATCACATGGATGCCGGCGGATATGAAGATCTTCTGGCTTTTTTCCGGGAAGGTGCGGCAGAGATTATGAATTCCGACCCTTCCAACCGGCAGGACATGGATGCCGTCCGCCGGGCCATGGAAAAACATGCGACTGATAAAGGCTTTGAATGGATCGGGATCTGTGAAAAACTATTGAAAAAAGGCTTGGAAATAGAGGTTTCAGGTCTTAAGTCCCAGGTGCCGGAAGGCAATATCGAGGCTGATGCAAGGATAAGGATTGAAGATGATCCGCCCCTTTCAGGCGTCCTCTCCTTCCTGATGGACCCTTCAAACCTCCTGGCCTATATTTCCCTGGAATCCCGGATCATTCTCCCCAAGCGCCTGGACCCCTCCGGCCGGATGGTTTTATCCCCCATGTTTCCCGGTATGCCCACTGGCCTTTTCGTTATGGAAAAGGATCATCTCCTTCATAGGGCTGAAACAAGGGAGGGCAAATTGTTTTTAAACCGCAAAGAGGTGGTTTTCAACTGATGATGACCCTCAAGGTGAAAAAAGCCATAAAAATCCTGGGGGCCCTCCTGGTTCCGGCTTTGGCCGGAGCTGTCGGATGGACCACCTATCAGTTTCAGACCTTCACACCCACGGTCATTACCCAGACCCTGGTCCCGGAGAACCGGGCCTATTTTCAGGAAACCTATATGGATTGCAGGAAAAGCTTTATTGATGCGGCGTTGAAGTTGAAAGACCTGTATACAGGGGTTGAGGTATCCGACCTTGCCGTTGAACGCCGCATTGATCCGGATTTGCATGTGGATTATTGCTATATCCCGGCCCAGGCTTCTTTTGAGCGCCTGTTTATCCTTATATCAGGGGTCCATGGCCTTGAAGGCTATGCCGGCAGTGCGATCCAGCAGATGTTTTTAAGGGAGATCGTTAAAGACGTCCGGGAGGATACGGGCCTTCTCATCATTCACGGGGTGAATCCCTTTGGCTTCAAAAACAACCGCCGGGTGACGGAAAATAATGTGGACTTAGACCGGAACTGTTCTACTGAACCCGGTCTTTATCTGTCTGAAAATCAGAGATACAACGACCTGAATTCCTTTTTGAATCCAAAGCATAAGGTCAGTCTTACCGGTTTTGGTAATTTTTTCTTTCAGATAGCGGCTGGGGAAAAGATCCTCCGGTATTCCATGGATGCCCTGAGACAGGCGGTGCGGCAAGGCCAGTACCGCTATGAAAAAGGGATTTGCTATGGAGGTGCGGAACGCGAGCCGTCCGTAAACCTTGTGACCCCGTTGATCCAACAGGTTGCAGAAAACTATAAAATGGTTTTCAGTATTGATCTGCATACCGGTTATGGCGAAAACGGGACCCTGCATCTGTTCCCCAACCCCCTGGAGGATCCGGAGAAAAAAGCACAGATTGAAACTATTTTTTCAGGCCTGCGGATTTACTGGGGCCGGAATCATGATTCTTATCGGGCCACAGGGGAGTTCGCCGCTTACCTGGAACAGATTCTTCCGGAAAAACACTGTCTGACCATGACCTTTGAATTCGGCACCCTGGATACCCATACCTTCATGGGGTCCGTCAAGGCCCTGCATCTGATGATGATGGAAAACCAGGGCTTCCATTACGGCTATAAGACCCGGCAGGATGAACTCCAGGTAAAATCAGGATTTCTCGAGAGCTGGTATCCTTTGTCCGAAGCCTGGCGGTCCAAGGTGATTGAAGACTCCCGGCAGGTGCTTTCGCAGGCTTTGACGGAATATGCAGAAACCGGCGCCTTAAACCCCGTTGCCTCAGAAACCATTACCAAGGATCGGCCCCAGTGAAAAGAACAGCCGTCACCGATGCCATTACCTATGTGGAGCCTGATTCCATGGGCGGATTTTCATCCTGTGCCGGGATCATGGTCCGGTCAAAGGGCAAGCTTTTCATTGACATGAACCTGGGACCAAAAGAGACCCCGGAATTCCTTGACCGGGAAAAGCCGGATGCCGTCGTCATCACCCACTACCACCTGGATCATTCCGCCTGGACCCGGCATGTGGCGGACCATTCCCACGCCCGTATTCTGATCCCGGAAAAGGAAGAACCCTATCTGATTTCCCTTGATTTTATCATTGACCATACGGCCAGACCCCTGGGAATGGCTGACGAATGGGCGGATTTTGTGGTGAACAGCCTTGGTTACAGGCCCCTCGCCGCCTATGAAAAATATTCTGAAAAAACCGCATTTCATGACCTGGCTCCTGAAATGGTGGTCCTGGACACCCCCGGACATTCTCCGGGCCATAGTTCTTTTTATTTTCCCGACGAAAAAATTCTTTTTTCCGGCGATGTGGGGCTGGACCGTTTCGGACCCTGGTATGGCTGGGCCGACGGTGATATCAAAAAAATGGTTGAATCCCTTTTAAGGCTGGACGGGCTCCGGGTTGATCTGATCCTGACCAGCCACGGCGGCGTGATCCGGAAAGAAGGGGCCTTTTTAGGCTGTATCCGCCATATCCTGGAACGGGAGGAGAGCATTCTTCACCGGCTGGATAAGGGGATGAATCAAACGGAGATCATTGGGCAAGGCGTTTTTTATCCCCATAAGGAAAAGGTTTCCGAGCCCATGAAATCTTTTCTGACCATGTGGGATACGGCCATGTTCCATCATCATGAAGCCCTGATCAAAGAAGGGGGGTTGATGCGGTTCTTTCCGGAGATCCGGGGACTGGCAGTCCAGGGATAGATCTATTCCTTTATTTTTTTTCTTTCCAGGGGCAGGCGGATCATAAAGGTTGTCCCCCTGCCCGGCTCCGAAACCACATCCAGGGTTCCGCCGTGGTGTTCCGTAATGATAAAATATGAAACCGATAACCCGAGACCGGTTCCGGCACCCGCCGGTTTGGTTCTCCAGCAGGGCAACCGGGTCATGGGTGGAAAAGCCTGAATCGCCTTTTCTTGCAAAACTGAGCATGTTTTCCACAATGGCCGCCATCCTTGAGGCCGATTCCGTGATGGCCTTGATCATGGAGGGAATTTTCCGGGAATTCATGAAGGCGGAAACGGACGCCATGGTTGTCCCCGCTTTTTCAGCCGCTGCCACATTTGCCGGCATCCGGGTGTCCATCAGGCGGTTGGACAGAACCGCCGCATTCTGGATGACGCCGGCCAGGGGGTTATTGATTTCATGGGCCATCCCCGCAGCAAGGCCTCCCACGGAAATAATTTTTTCGTTTTGAATCAGAACCTCTTCCATGCGGATTTTTTCAGTGACATCATCCATCCGTATGACGGCGCCTTTGATATGGCCCAGCCGAAGGGGATAAACCGTGACATCCCGGCAGCGGGTTTCGCCGCCGGGGGCGGTATAAGGAAGTTTAGTCCAAGTCCGGGTTTCATTTTTTTCCAGGCATTCCCGTATCTTATCCATATCCACATGAATTCCCGGCAAGGCATCGGACAAGGGCTTTGTCCGTGCATCGGCCCCAGAGAGACCCGTCATTTTTTCCGCTTTCCGGTTCCACAGAGTCACCCCCAGGGTCTCATCAATGCCGATCAGCACCGAAGGCATGGAATCTATGATATTGGAAAGATACTGTTGAACCTTCTGCAATTCCTGTTCAGCCTCCTTCCGAACCCTGTTTTCAGAGAGGATTTCGTTTCTATAGGTTTCCAGTTTGGTCATGAACAGGTTAAAACTGTCGGATAATTTGCCGATTTCATCACCCCTGTCATTGTCCACCCGGAAAAATAAATCGCCTTTGGACCCTGTTTCGAAGCGATGGATGAGATCGGTCAGGGGCCGGGTCATGGAATTGCTGATGGCCAGCGTTACCAGGCCCGTAGCCGTCAGGGTCAGAACAAGGATGATTAAGAAATCTTTCTGCATGTCCCGGAGAGGGGAAAAGACCTCCCGGGTATAAAAAGAAGAGGCGATAATCCAGTTAAAGGACGGGATCGAATCAAAGGCGACTATTTTTTCACGGCCCTCCTTCTCAGATGGATTTTTCCAGTCATATTCCAGATAACCGGTTTTCTGTTGGATCTGGGTCCGGACAAAGGCATGGTCTAAAAATTTTTTCCCCGCCACGCCTTCCCGGGGATGGACCCAGGCCACCCCGTCAGTGCCGACACAATAGATATACCCTGTATCGCCGATATGCTGGCTTAATAAAATTCTGACGGCCCTGTCCCTGGCCTCGA
>CAZAHK010000090.1:0-15845 GCA_964484555.1 uncultured Desulfobacula sp. | reverse complement strand
TGCCTGGCCGTGGTTCCGGCCTGGATGACCCCAAAACGGTGGGAGGCCATGGCTGAATTCCGTAAAAAAGGGAAGGCTCTTTTTTGCTGGCACATGCACGGTTACCGGCATATGAACCATGAACCGGCGGGAAAAAAACAGGAATTCGGCCCGGCCCGGACGCCCCAGGCCGTTTTAAATGATTTGACAAGGGGACAAAAAAGGCTTCAAGCCATTATGGGAAAGGATCTGACCCGGGTCTTCACCCCTCCCTGGAACCGCTGCAGCATGGATGCCCTGATGATGTTGAAAAAAACCGGCTTTGCCGCCGTTTCCAGAAGCCGTGGCAGTCTTCCGGCTGCACCGGAAGGGCTTGAAGATATTCCGGTTCACGTGGACCTGCACACCCGGAAGGAAACATCGGCTGAGGAAGCCCGGCAGAAGCTTCTTGAGGAATTCCGGACAGGGCTGGCCTCCCCGGTGTGCGGCATCATGCTTCACCATATGTGCATGAACGACCAGGCCTTTCTCCTGCTTGAATATCTTCTTGAGCTTTTCTCCGGATACGGGCAGATCCAAAAAATCACTTATCAAGAATTGATCTCCCCATGGGACTGAAAATTATTCATACCACCTGCCACACCCAATTCGGCGGGCTTGAAAAACGGATCTTCAACGAGGCCTGCTGGATGGCTGAAAAGGGCCATGAGATCATCATTGTGGCCCCCCGGAACACGCCATTGCACGACAAATCAAAAGCAAAGGGCTTTTTGACACAGGATGCCGATTTCAAAAGAACAAGCCTTGCAAGGGACTTCTTTTCCTTGCGGGCCCTGTTCAAAAAATTCAGGCCCCATATCCTGAACACCCATGGAAACGAAGATTCAAAAATCGCTCTGTCCGCCGCCATGGGCATGGGAATTCCTTTGCGGATCCTGTCCCGGCATATCAGCGCCCATGTCGGACTATCCCTGCACAATATCCTCCTTTACAAACGCCTGTGCGACTATGTCTTTACCACGGCCGATTATACCACCCGCCATCTTATGGAAACCATGGGCATCCCAAAGGAGCGGATTCAGACCCTTTCTTCCGGGATCATCCCGCCAATGGGCCTGATTGAAAAAAATCAGGCCAGGGAACGCCTGGCCGGGGAGTTTGCCCTTGACCCGGCCACCCGGTTCGTCGGCTTTGTGGGCCGGGTCTCCCATGACAAGGGGGTTGATCTCATCCTCCGGGCCTTTCACAGGGTGGCCGCCCAAATACCCCATCATCTTGCTGTCATCGGCACCGGCACCGGTGAATACCTTGAAACGCTCAGAACCCTTGCAAAGGACCTGAATATCGAGTCCAGGGTTCATTTTACAGGATTCAGGGAAGAGGTCTGGCCCTATTACAGGGCTTTGGACTGCAAAATGCTGGCTTCCCGCGATATCAACGGCATTCCCTTTGAGGGCATTCCCCAGTCCGTTCTGGAAGCCATGTATGCCCGATGCCCGGTCATCGGATCCATGAGCGGCGGGATACCGGATATTATCCGCCACGGGGATACAGGGCTTCTTTTCCGGGCCGACGATGAAGCAGACCTTTCGGAAAAGCTTTTACAGACCCTTAATGATAATGTCACATCCCATGACAGGGTAGAAAAAGCCTTCAGGATGGTCAACAGCCATCACACCATAGATGCCATGGGGAACAAGATCCTGGAAATTTACCGGGATTTTATAGCTGATCCGGAATCTGTTTTCCACACGCCAAGGGAATGACGGCTGAAAAGCCTGTCAGACAATTCTTTTAAAAAGCTTTTCCAGATCGTTTTTCGACAGAGTCACACAAATGGGCCGTCCGTGGGGGCAGTGCAGGGGATTCTCACACGTTTCCAGGTCTTTTAAAAGATGCTGCATTTCCATTACATTCATCCTGAGATTGGCCCGGACGGCTTTGTGGCAGGCCATCAGGATGAGGCATTCATCCAGCCACCGGTCCTTTGAAAATTCATTTTTGTCTACCAGGCTGGTTTCAATGATTTCCGTCAGGATCGGGGCCATTGCTTTTTGAGAGATAATGGAAGGGACGGATTTGATGATAAAGGTGGTCCCGCCAAAGGGTTCCACTTCAATCCCCAGGGAAGAAAGGTGGGGGAGAAGCCCTAATAGGATATCGGATTCCTTGTGGCTCAGTTCCAGGGTTTCGGGAACAAGAAGGGTCTGGCCGGCCATGCCTGAGGCGGTGACTCTTTTTCTCAAGGCCTCATATACGATTCTTTCATGGGCCGCATGCTGGTCGATGAGCAGGAGGCCTGCTTCGGACTCAGCCAGGATATAGGTTCCCATGACCTGGCCCAGAATCCTGGGCGGATCGGGATGAAAAACAGTCGCCTGGATGGGCTCCGGGATAAAAGTTTCCCTTCTGTCCGGGTCCTTCTCAAAAATTTCCTTTTCCGGGTATCCCCAGGTCCCTACCTCTTGTTCCACCCCTGGAGAATCCCGTTCAACCATAGGGCCTTCAGGATAGAAGCCCTGGAGACGGGACGGTGTTTCAAGCGCCGCCGCCTGACCCCCCGAAACCTCTTTCCGGGCATTGGACAAAGCATGATCAACGGCCCTGGAAACGGCTTCATAGACGTCTTGACGGTTAAAAAACCGGACCTCCCGCTTGGTGGGATGGACATTGACATCCACGGCATCAAAGGGGATCTCGATAAACAGCACCACAAGGGGATGTTTGCCTTTCATAAGCCTCCCCCGGTATCCCTGGAAAATGGCGGAGATGAGCCCCCGGTCATAGACCAGACGCCGGTTCACAAAGAGAAAAATCCGTGACCCCGTATTCCGGACCATATCGGGAAGGACGCAATATCCGCTGAGGGTGAGGCCGGTGCCGGAATAGCGGATTTCAGCCATTTTTTTGGACACTTCGGTTCCAAGGACATGGATGGCCCTTGGAAAAAGATGGTCCGATGCGGGAAAATTTTTGTGAAGACTCTTATTGGAAAACAATCTGAAGCGGATGTTGGGATGCCCCAGGGCGATGCCGGCAATGGCGTCGCTGATATGACTGATCTCCGTATTGTCGGATTTCAGGAATTTTTTCCGGGCCGGTGTGTTGAAAAAAAGATCCTTGACTTCAACCATGGTGCCCACGGGCGCACCCACGTCCGAGACATTCCGGACCTTTCCGCCGAGAATTTCGATCCGGGTGCCGGTATCTTTATTTTCAGCGCGTGTCACCAGGGTGAATTTGGATACCGAGGCAATGGAGGGAAGGGCTTCCCCGCGAAACCCCATGGTGGAAATGCAGAACAGGTCTTCGGTTTTAAAAATCTTGCTGGTGGCGTATCGCTCAATGGACAGGAGCGCATCATCCCTTGAAAGCCCGATGCCGTCATCGGAAACCCGGATCAGGGATTTTCCGCTTTTTTCAATTTCAATGGTGATGGACGAGGCCCCGGCATCAAGACTGTTTTCAACCAGCTCTTTGACAACGGAAGAAGGCCGTTCAACGACTTCTCCGGCCGCAATCTGGTTGGACAGGAGTTCAGGCAGGATTCTGACGGTCGTCATTCTTCACAAACCTGAGAAGGAATTCAGAATCCTTGGGGCTTAAATCAAACCTGAAGCTTGCCTCATCCACAAGCTTTGCAAGATTGATGTCCGGATCTTCCGTTCGTTTTTCCGATATCCATTGAACCGCATGTTTGAGTTTTTCCCCCTGGGGCATAATGGTTGACATCCGAACCTCCCTTTGATTATAAGTCAGGAAATTTCCGGGCTAACCCGATACTCCGTTCAAATCCGTAACCCGCCCTCAAAAGGGACATTTCATCAAATTTACCGGCCATCATCTGGATACCGATGGGAAGGCCCTTGGATGAATATCCGGCAGGGATGGAAATGCCTGGAATCCCTGCCATATTGGCCGAAAGCGTAAAAATATCCGTCAGGTACATGGTCAGGGGATCATCGGTCTTTTCACCGATTTTAAAGGCCGGGGCCGGGGCCACCGGAGACAGGATAAGATCGCAGGTTTCAAAGGCCCTTGAAAAATCCTCGGCAATCAGGGTTCTCACCTTTGAAGCCCGTCCGTAATAGGCATCATAGTATCCGGCGGAAAGGGCATAGGTGCCGATGATGATCCGGCGCTGCACCTCAAGGCCGAACCCCCTGGATTTGGTTTTTTTGTACATGTCCATGAGATCATCGGAAGACCTGTCCCTGAACCCGTATTTCACGCCGTCATACCGGGCAAGATTGGAGCTGGCCTCGCAGGGCGCAATAATATAATAGGCCGCCACCACATATTCCGCGTGGGGCAGGGAAATTTCCTTTATCTCGACACCCAGGTCCTGTAAGACCTGTTTTGCATGATGAAAGACCTTCTCCACTTCAGGATCAATCCCTTCAGCCGATAAATACTCCTTTGGAATCCCTGCCCGCATCCCTTTCAGGGACCCTTTTTCAAACTGGTCCAGGGCCTGTGTAAAATCCGGCACAGGGACCTTGGCACTGGTGGAATCCAGTTTGTCATGGCCGGATATGGCGTTTAAAAGAATGGCTGCGTCCCGGACATCCCGTGTAATGGGCCCGGCCTGATCCAGAGAGGAGGCATAGGAAATCAGGCCGAACCGGGAAACCCGCCCATAGGTGGGTTTGATTCCCACCACCCCGCAATGGGAGGCAGGCTGCCGGATGGAGCCGCCCGTATCCGTCCCCAGGGCCCCGCAGCAGAACCGGGCTGCCACGGCCGCCGCAGACCCGCCGCTGGACCCGCCCGGTACATAATCCGGATTCCAGGGGTTTTTTGTAATTTTATAGGCTGAATTCTCCGTTGAAGACCCCATGGCAAATTCGTCCAGGTTGGTCTTGCCCAGGATAACGGCACCCTCCCCTTTTAATTTTGAAACCACGGTTCCATCGTACTGAGGTATAAAATTTTCAAGTATCCGGGAACCGCAGGTGGTTTTTATCCCCTTGGTGCACAAAATATCTTTCAGGGCAAGGGGAATGCCCGTCAATGCAGATCCCCTGCCGGCAGCAAGGTCCTGATCCGCTTTTTCGGCCTGGGCCAGGGCCTGTTCCCGATCCAGGGTAATAAAGGCCCCGATCCCTTCCTCATATTTTTCAATCCGGCCGAAAAGGGCCGAAGTCAATTCAACCGAAGAGATTTCATGACGGGCAAGCTTTTCTCTAGCGCTCCCAATTGTCAGTTCATGATATTCCATTGATTCATATCCTATTTTTTAAAGAGTCCGCTTATTTCACGACTCGCGGCACCACATAAAAATCTTCATCCCTGTCCGGAGCATTGGCCAGGGTAATGGAAGGTCCCGGCGAAGCTTCGGGCCTATCCTCCCGGAGCACATTGTCCGTTGTTGCCGCTTCTGAAGAAACCCCTACCCCGTCCACATCGGCATCTTTCAATGTATCAATATACTGAAGGATATTTCCCAACTGCTCCACCATTTTTTCTTTCCGGGAATCTTCAATTTCCAGCCGGGCAAGATGAGCTATCTTTTCAACTTCATTCTTGGATATCTTCATCGGTCTCCCTTTTCATTATCACTGCATCAATCCCTGCCTTATCCAGTCTGGCCTTGAATTCCTTTGCCCCATCATAGGTTTCAAAGGGGCCCATCCGGACCCTGTACCAGGTGGTACCTTCATTTTCCCCTTTTATCCGGTAGGTGGAAAATCCTTTTTCCTCCAGCGCCGCCATTTTGGAAACCGCTTCCTGGAAGCTTTTATAAGCTGCTATCTGAATCGTATAGGCGCCTTTGGCGGTTGTTATGGTTTCGGCAACGGGTTCAACGGGTTTTTCCGTCTTAACGGCGTCCTTATCCCCCCCGGTTTCTTTTTCCGGTTCCGTTATGGGCGACTTTTCAGGGGGCTTGGCCGCTTCCCGGGCAATCTCCTTTACAGGCTCTTTTTTGGCGATCCTGGCAGGGTCCTTAACCAATATTTTTTTAATGACCTTTACAGGTTCTTTAACCGGTTCCTTTTTGACTTCCTTTGGCGGTTCCTCAACGGATTCTTTGGGTGTTTCTTTGGCAGGCTCTTTTTTGGCTTCCTTTACAGGCGCTTTAACAGGTTCCTTGGGGGGTTCGGTTTCAGGCTTTCGTTCAGGGATATCGGCCGAAATTTGATTTTTCGGCGTGAACCTTTCTTGAGTGGTTGGATGGTCAAGGTCCTCATAAAATTTAAGGTCAATTTTTTTTTCAGTCTCATTTTCAGGCTCAGGAATGTTGGCCATTTTTTCAAGTTTTTTTGAGAATTCCCGGGTATCAAAATTCACAGGAGAAGTCCCCCGGCCCACCATAATACCCAGAAAAAACATCCATCCGGCAATACATGCATAGATAAGATATTTTTGAATCCCTTTAAAGGCCGGCATGGCTACATTCTTTCCGGTGCTGAAACCCCAAGAAGCGACAAGCCGTTTCGAATCACCTTTTTCACGCTGAGAACAAGGCTTAAACGGGCCAGGGTCTGATCCCTGTCATCGGTGATGACCTTGTGCCGGTTATAATATCCGTGAAATGTGGCGGCAAGGCTCATCAGATAGTTAAAAATCACATGGGGATGCAATTCTAAAGCGCTTTTCTCCACATTTTCCCTGAATGTATGCAGAATTTTCAAAAGGCTGATTTCTTCTTCCGCATTCAATAAATTCAAATGCCTGCCTTTTTTGAAATCAATCTCCTGAATAAGATTCTCCTGTTTTGCTTTTAAAAGGATACCGGTGATTCGTGCATGGACATATTGGACATAATAGACCGGGTTTTCGGAATTTTTCTGCTTGGCCAGCTCAAGGTCAAAATCCAGTCCCGAATCATAGCTGCGGCTTAAAAACATGAATCTGGCTGCATCTTTTCCCACTTCATCGACAATTTCTTTTAAGGTAACAAATTCGCCTGCCCGGGTGGACATCTGAAAGGGTTGCCCTCCCCTGAGAAGGTTGACGAGCTGAACCAGAATCACCTGGAATTGTTCGCTTTTTCGCCCCGAAGCCTCAACAACGGCATTTATCCTTTTAATATAGCCGTGATGATCTGCCCCCCAGACATCAATGACCCTTTGGAATCCGCGCTCAAACTTTTCCATGTGATAGGCGATATCAGAAGCAAAATACGTTGCCAGCCCATTATTCCGGACCACCACCCTGTTTTTCTCATCACCGAAATCCGTGGTTTTGAACCAGAGCGCCCCGTCTTCTTCATAAATCATGGCCTTTGCTTTGAAATCCTCAATGACCTGTTGCACCCTTCCCGAATCATAGAGGCTCTGCTCGCTGAACCATTGATCAAAACCGACACCAAAATCCGTCAAATCTTCTCTAATCCCCTGAAGAATGATCTTGGCTGAAAATTTTGCGCAAACCTCAACGGCCTCTTTTTCATCTTTATGGACAAAGGCCTCTCCTTCTTTTTCTAGCACAAGGCCGGCAATATCCTTAATATAGTCCCCTTGATAACAATCCTCGGGAAAGTCGATGGGTTTCCCAGCCTTCTGCAACACCCTCAACCAGACGGATGTTCCCAAGGTTCTGATCTGACGGCCGGAATCATTGATATAATATTCCTTCTGGACATCAAACCCTGCAAAGGCAAGGATATTCCCGACGGAATCGCCCACAGCCGCGCCCCTTCCATGCCCAACATGCAAAGGGCCTGTAGGGTTTGAGCTGACAAATTCCACCTGAACTTTTTCATTTTTACCGATATCAGAGCGCCCAAAGGATGTATCCTGTTCAAGAATTTCATCCACCACAGGCTGCCAGGCTTTGTTGGAAAGGAAAAAATTAATGAATCCGGGACCGGCAATTTCCACTTTCCGGATCAGATCTCCGGTCTCAATGTGAGAAACAAGGATCTCAGCAATTTTGCGGGGCGGCATCTTCTGGAGGGCTGCCGAGACCATGGCAACATTTGTGGATAAATCTCCGTGAGCTTTGTGTCTTGGCTCTTCCACCTCCATGTCGGGCATTTGATCCGAGGGCAGCAGGTCTTTTTCAAAGGCCTTTTTTACCGCATCGGCCACCGTTTTTCGAATGATCTGTTTCATTATCAGCTCTAATTTTCGTGTTCAGAAATATCTTCCGGTGAATATCCCAATGAATCTTCCCCGGCATCGATTTCCTTAATTTCATCTTCACTTGTCTCACCATCATCTTCAAGAATGTGTTCCAACTCAACATCATCGTCTTCCAGCAGAAATTTTTCTTCCTTGGGAAAGGTGTCGGCATCATCATATTCAATGGTGATGACCTGATCTGCCTCATTTTTAAAAAATTCAACGGTCCCTTCAAAGAGTTTCATGCAAACATCTGCCGTCGGGAAAAAACTTTTTCTGCGCACAAATTTTCTAAAGGCGGCAGACCCTTCGGCAGATGCTTTGACCACCCCGTCAAGGCTGTATTCTTCCTCAAGAAGCGGCATGACAATGCCTGGATCCACTTCGCTGGATTCCAGAATAATCAGTTTGCCTTCCTTGATGTTTTTTTCAAATCTTATTTTCTGCTTCATCCATTATCTCCTGTTAAAAACGGGTTTACCTGAAACTTTTTAATATAGCTCAACTGGGTTTCCTGTCAATGATAAGAATTTGACGGACACAATAATTTAAGACAACAGGCTGTTAAAAAAGGCTCAAAGGACTCTTGTTTTTCAAGCGGCGAACCGGGAAAAAGGGGTTGCCGGATACGCCGGAGCAAAATTTTCTTTAAAACTATCTCATATAATGATAGTAAAATGCCAACCATTTATTTTAAATTGGACGGACAGGATATTCCTTCCTAAGGAGACACAAGGATTGAAATTATCGGTTTATATCATTGCGTACAATGAATCGGAAAAGATCAAGGATGCATTAAAAAGCGTCTCCTTTGCAGATGAAGTGGTTGTTGCGGACTCTTTCAGTACGGATGATACGGCCCGGATCGCTGAAGAACACGGAGCAAGAGTCGTTCAGATTCCTTTTGAAGGATTTGGAAAACTGAGGAACGATGCCATTGCATCCTGCAGCCACGACTGGATATTCAGCCTGGATTCGGATGAACGCTGCACCGAGGCTGCTCAAAACGAAATATTGGGCATTATCAATGATGAAAACAGTCTTGATGCCTATTATATTCCCCGCCGCAATTATTTCATGGGCAGGTGGATTCGACATGCCGGTTTTTACCCGGACTATCGCCAGCCCCAATTGTTCAGAAAATCAGCCCTCAAATTCAAACCCGATGCCGTCCATGAACGCTATGAGGTCATCAGTGAAAAACCCTGCGGATATTTCAAGGCCCATATCAAACAGATCCCTTTTAAAAACCTGGAAGAATTGCTGCATAAGGGGAATCGATACTCCACCCTCGGGGCTGAAAAATTAAAGGCTTCCGGCAAAACATCAGGAATGCTCACGGCGATGACCCATGGCTTCTGGGCAGCCTTTTCCCTGTATTTTTTAAAACTGGGGTGCCTGGACGGATGGGCCGGATTTATCATTGCCTTTGCCAATTTTGAAGGCACCTTCTATAAATATGCCAAATTGCATTTTAAAGAAAAAAACCTGGACCGCGTGTAAATCCTATCCGCCGGTCCCTGATTCCTTGCGAATCATGCAGGGGCTTCCTTTCTTCCCCAAAATCCCTGCCCTGAAGCCGAGCCTGCAAAAAGATGGGCGCTCATCAGGGCAAAAAACCATCCTTCGGCATTGTCCTGCAAAGGGGATGACACCATGGCGGCAAAAACAATGGTTAACACAAACCCCCGTGCTGACGCAGTTTGCACGGGGGTCCCCAAAAAGCCCGCGCTGCGCCACTGGGCCAGGAAAAATCCCAGAAGTGCTGCAAGACCTGCGAACCCGAACTGGGCGGTTGTCATGAGGTATTCATTATGGGGGTTGTCGGTGGGATTCATTCCGGTCTTTTCCGTAAGTTGCCTATAGGCATTTTCAAAACCGCCGGTGCCGGTCCCCCATACCGGGTTTTCCTTTATGATCTTCACCGTGTTGGTATAAAATTCAAGCCGCAGGCCCGAAGAAGATAGGCCGGAGGCCTTTTTCCCATATTCCCAGGCCTTGATCTCTTCTATCATACGTTGAGACCTTAAAAATATGGAATTTGAAGGGTTCATCCATGCAAAACCCACGAGGATCAGAATAACCGACCCTGCAGCGATAAGGTTTTTGGTTCGGTCCCAGGAAAGAAAAAAATAAAAAAAAAGAACCCCTGCAACCAGATGGCCGGTCATTCCTCCGACCATAAAAAGGACATTGACAAGGGCCAGAAGGCTGAAAACCGCCCAAAGAATCCTTTGTCCATATTTGCTGCCGGCATCCCTTGCCCGCAGAGCCGCCAGAAAGGCCATATAGGCCATAAACAGGTTTTGGGCAATGTGGTTCAGAAAAATATTAGAATCCAGCAGATTTCCTTTTACCGGAATAAACCCGGGGAGCCGGTCCAGCCACAGCAGACAGGACAATAAAAGGGTGATGCCCATGGCCAGGAAGAAGGCGAACAACAGCCTGGAATGATATTGTTTATCCCTAAAATAGATCATGGCCAGGGATATGAATAAAAACCGGGAACCATCCATAAGGCTCTCGGAAACCCTCTCCTTACCACCGCCGGTATAAAGAATCCCTGCGGCATGGATGAGAAAAACAACCAGGCCCATGAAGGCCACGGGATTTGTTTTTAATACCGACACCCATCTTTGGAACCGGTCCGGTATATTATCGAGGATCCAGAATAAAAGAACCAGACCCAGCACCACATTGGTTGCAGCGGTGGACAGGGGAATCACAAATCCCATCAATACGAGGAGCCATTTATTGATGACGTCCAATTTTCTAAGGCTTATTTTCATGAGTCGTCCTGTGCCCTGAATTGTAGATTGAATATGAAGCTTGCCTATCGGTGAACCATTTTCTCCAGATGCCGGCCTACGATAAAATCAGGATGCAGAAATGAAAACAAAACCTGTTTTTTAGCTTCGTCATGGTGGCATTCGAACAAGAGGCAGGGCCTGTCCCTCTCCAGCAGGCACCGCCCACCCCTGAAGACCTCATGCTCATGACCTTCAACATCGCATTTGATGAAAGCCACATCCGTAAATTCGTCATAATAAGCGTCCAGAGTGGTTACCTCAACAGGAATGGCCCGGCAGCCTTTGGAAGCCTGGCTTTGATTCAGACTGGCGCCGCCGGAGCCGGGTTCGGACCGGAACAATTTTTGTGAACCACCATGACTGGACAGACCTTTTCTGATGATCAGGATATTGTCAAATTTGAAAGCGGATTTGAAATCCAGCAGGTGGGCTTCAAGTTCCGGTTGGGGCTCAAAGGCAATGACCTTACCCGCCGGGCCCACGGTTTTTTCCATCCAATAGGAATAAATCCCCCTGTTGGCACCGATGTCAATGACGGTTTTTCCCTTAAGATCTAATCCCAGGAGAAACCGGATATCATTTTTTTCCGTATTCAGGCGGTAGTGCCAGGCGCTGTGCAGCATATGCAATTTTTGAATAAGATTCATAGGGGTTTTCATGATAAAATTAAGGCTGTTATACTATTTATATATGGAACTAAAGTCAATCCCTTTTGTCTGCCTCGGATCAGCCTTTTTTATGGCTCAAGAGCGGAATTTCTTTTGTTTATCCAGTCATCCGGTAAAATGGGGCCATGGGGCACCAGGCTTCGATAAAATCTTCGCAGATGTTTGTTTACCCTGAACCCGTTCTTAGTTTTCAGAACCATGGCCATGAGTCTTGATAATTTATGATAATACGACAGTTTGGTTTCCCATTGCCGTCCGGTAAGAGACCGTCCGCCGATGAATTGACCCCAGCCGATGGAACCGCAAAGCCCGCAGTCTCCATATTGCCCTGAAAGAAGGATTTTTTCCATGAAAACCCGGATGGGACCCTCAAATTCGTGCAGAACATCATGAAAACAGACAAGGGCACCGGGTTTCAGATGCTTCTCAAAAAGTATCATATCCTTCATGACCCCGTCATAGGTATGGTCTCCGTCAATCCATAGTATTTTCAAAGGCTTCTCCCAGATTTCGGCAAGCTCATCCGATCTCATTTGAAAAAATTCAACCTGATCCTGAACCCCATGGGCCTGAAGATTATTGTAAAAAATCCGTGGCAATTCTTCTTTTACGGCATCGGTCGGATCAGTCGAACAGGATAAAGAAAGCGGATCGCACGCATGAATCTTTCCATAACCGGCCGCTTTTGCCGCCTTTGCCAGGATAATGGTGGACTTCCCTTTAAAACTGCCGATTTCCAGGATATCCCCTTCCAGGGAAAGAAACGGCAGGGTGGCCAAAAATTGGACTTCCCTTTTCCTCAGATGTCCGGACAAGGATTTGGAAAGTTCCAGTAACCGGTCGGTTTGTGTTTTAATTGCAGTAGGTTCCATATTGACGTATCCAAAAATTAAAAATTTTTCCGGGTTGTTTTCGGCCTTATATCAGATTGATCCGGCAAAGTATAGAGATTAGCGGCCATAAGAATTCCGAAAAACAAAGCACCGGCGAGTACGGAAAATGAATTGACCCCCCTACCCTTATCTGGGTATAACTATCCCCGTTATGAGAAATCCATCGACTCCTTTTACTCAAAGGCCTGTAAAATGATATCCGGGGCTTTTTTAATTCTGTATTTAGGTGAGCTTCCCGCCTATTTCAAATACTGGGCAAAAACCTGTGAGCCCAATCATGATCATTTCCACTGGTTTGTCTACAATGACCGGATTGCCCGAAAAGAAGTCTATAATCAAGCCGTTACCCTGGTTCCCTATTCCTTTGAAAGGCTGTGCTCGGATCTGAAGTCTTCCCTTCATATCCATCTGCCGCCGCAGAATACAAGGGTTGTCTGTGATTGCAGGACAATACTCTATGCCTTGAGAAAGGATGCGGACCTGCTGGACAGATATGATTTTATCGGTTATTCGGACCTGGATTTGGTTTATGGAGACATCACCCGTTTTTTGCCGGATAATCCCGGCCGATATTCTCTGATCAGTGCGGCGGACCATCGGCCTTGCGGCCCGTTCACTCTTTTCAACAGGACCTATCTCCAGGCCATCCTTGAAAATGACCGTATCAAAACACGATTGGAACAGACCTTCGGAAACCTCCCGGCCGCCCTGCCCGGCCTTCAGGGGGATGATTCAGCCTTCAAGCCCATGTCGGGCAACAGCACAAAAGACAAGATAGCCGAGCATCTGAAATTTGCCCACCTGGATGAATCCGAAGAACTGGTTGAAATGGCGGAAGCCCATGCCCCGGCTTTCTGCAGGGCCGTGCCCCTCCAGCCGGCCATGGGCCGGTGGTTTGACCATAGAAGGGCCTTTGCCCTGTGGGACAAGGGCCGCCTCTATGTCCGGGACGTCTGGGGACATCAAAAGGAAGGCGCTGTCTTTCATTTTTCAAGGTTTAAAAACCGGTCCCGCTTCCAGGTCACATCCGACGCCCTGGAAGCGGATCTGCTTGGCATATACAAATACGGCATTATTAATGCCCGACCCCTATCCACCCGGTTTAAAATGGTTCTGACCCTTCTCTACTGACCTTGGAAATAAGCGTTATTCAGGGTAAACGGCAAATCTCCGGGGTCTTTTAAAAAGGCAAGTTAAGTGTTGACCTGTTTTAGCCAAGGTGATATAAAACCTTGTTCGATTTCGGAGGAGTGGCCGAGCGGCTGAAGGCGGCGGTCTTGAAAACCGTTTAGTGTCAAAGCTACGTGGGTTCGAATCCTACCTCCTCCGCCAGATCTAACACGAATACGGAGAAATGGCCGAGAGGCTGAAGGCACTCGCCTGCTAAGCGAGTATACTGGGAAACCGGTATCGAGAGTTCGAATCTCTCTTTCTCCGCCACTAACAAGGATAGGGGGCTGAAATTCAGATAATATTCCAGCCCTTTATATTTTCATGGCCGGTCATTTTGTCGGTCATTTTAATTTTTAAAAGCCATTGCAGTGATGTCGGCCACGTTCATTCTGGAAGGGATTCGGGGCAACTATGTATGTCCCTTATAACAATTCATGAGGCTATGGCCAGTTTAAACCCAAGGGCTTTGGTGACTTTGCAGATGGTGGCGAATCCCGGATTTCCATTTTTTGACAAGGATTTATACAGGCTTGCCCGGGTAACCCCGGCTTTTCGGGCCACTTCAGTCATGCCCATGGCCTTTGCCGCTGTGCTTAAGGCATGGATAAAATCAGATTCATCCCCCGTATCCAGCACTTCCTGAAGAAAATCGCGGACCTCGTCCGGAGATGAAAGGTGTTCTGCAATATCAAAGGGTTTTGTTTCTAAAGGCATGATTTATTCCTCCATTTGTTTTAAAAGCGCTTTTGCCTTTTCAATATCTTTCGGCTGGCTGGATTTATCACCTCCGGCCAGCAAGAGAATCACTTTACCGTCCTTAATAGTATAGTAGATCCTGAACCCGGCCCCGAAAAAAAAGCGCAGTTCAAAAAGCCCTGGCCCAATCTGTTTAAAATCTCCGAAATTACCGTTTTCCAAATTGCTGAGCCGGGCCAGGAGTTTGATCTTTATCCGGGATTCTTTGATCCTGCCAAACCATTTATCATATTGTTTTGTGGTTTCAAGCGCATATCTCATGAGCTTAATGTATTCCATGGGATACAATTTGTCAAGCCGGGATTAATAAATTAACCAGGGCAATCGTATGAACCTTTTGAAGAGAAGTCTCTTTTCCGGGCAGATAGCATGGTGTATATCTATCTGAAAAACTTTAACTTTCAGGAGGTTACACCATGACAAATTCACCCGACACCCCTTTCCCAAAACATTTTGACGGTATTGAAGACCCCCGGCGTAAGCTGAGTATGGGGGGAAACTTCCATTGAGAGTTCGAATCTCTCTTCCTCCGCCACTAACAAGGATAATGGGAATTTTAAGCAACCGCTTTCAATTCCTTTTTGTTTTCGTGGGGTCAAAAATGGTGTCAAAACTTTCTTGGCCCTGCCCGAACCCCCTTATTTTAAGGCGATTCCCTCTCAAACAGTTTTCAAATCTAAAGGCATCATATCAACGGGAAGAAAAAATTTCTGTTTTTAAATCTTCCGCAATAATTGAAAGCATCATTCTTGGTATTAATTTACCTCCTATTTTCATTTTTAAGAATGCGGACGGTATAAAAGAATTAGTGGATGGACAGCAAAGACTTTTATCAATCCTTGGATATCTTGGCAAACAATATAGAGATGAAAATGGAGATCTACACTATACACAAAATTCAAACTATGCCTTAAAAAAGCTGAAAATTTTAACGGAGTTGAACAAACTTAAATTTGACGACCTAGAAGAAGAAATACAAGATAAAATTCTTGATTTCAAGCTTCAAACCATAGAAATCGAACAAAAAATAAATCCTGATTTTGATCCGGTTGATTTATTTATTCGATTAAACAACAAACCGTATCCGATAAAAGAAAATTCATTTGAAATGTGGAATTCATTCTTAGATAAAGATGTAATAGAATCAATTAAAAAAATTACAGATAAATATATTGAATGGTTTTTCATAAAGGTCCGTTCTGAAGACAAAACCAGGGATCGCATGCTCAATGAAGAAATGATAACAATGCTATCCTATATTTCTTTTAAAAACCACTACGAAAATAGTTTAGGGGTTTATAAAAGAGACAAAAAATTGAATTGCCGCATTAAAGAAAAAAAGAGCATTTCAACACTATTAGAGGAATTATCAGTAAAGGAATTTGAAAAGAAAAAATTTATTTTAAGTATTCAAGCAGTCGAATCATTTATAAAAAACCTGGAAAAACTATTGGGCGATGGTGATAAAAAAGAAACTTTAAATGAGCTATTTGGCTT
>CAZAHK010000089.1:0-15926 GCA_964484555.1 uncultured Desulfobacula sp. | reverse complement strand
AAGACCGGTTTGCCCGTGGCCAGGGCCGCTGCTCCCAGAAGCGCTTCCATGGTGGGTGAAAATTTGTATCCAAAGGTGCCGCCGGCCGGATTCTGGACCAGGGTCAGTTTTTCCGGTGCAATGCCCAGGCCCGGGGCGATCATGGCATGGTGCAGAAAGATCCCGATGGATTTGGAGTGAATGGTCAGGCTGCCGTCTTCTCCCGGATAGGCAAAGCCCACATCCGGTTCAATGGGCATGTGGGGCTGGCGGCCCACATAAAAATCATCTTCCACCACGGCATCCGCAGTTTTAAAGCAGGGCGCCGTGTCTTCGCCCTTTTGAATTTTCTGGGTAAAATAGACATTGGGGGTGCCGGGATGAATCTGTATGGCGTCCTCGGCCATGGCGGCCGGAGCGCTCATGTATTCGGGCAGGGGTTCCAGGTCCACTTTGACTTTTTCCGCTGCAGCTTCGGCGTTTTTCAGGGTGTCTGCACATACAATGGCAATGGCGTCCCCGAACTGGAATACCTTGGTGTCGCATAAAATGGGACGGTCCCACCCGTCTCCCTTGTTGGTGGGAAAGGTAATAAGGCCTGTGATCCTGTTCTTTCCCTTGATGTCCTTATGGGTGACCACCTTGTAAACCCCTGGCATTTTTTCCGCTTCCGAGGTATCGATGTTTTTAATATTGGCATGGGATATTTTGGCCTGGACCAGGGCCATTCTCAAGGTCTCTTCCGGCATTTTGATACCCAGGTCGGCGCCGTAATCGCAGGTGCCGGTGACCTTGGCCAGGGCCGTGGGCCGGGGAATATTGGACCCCCATATTCTGCCGTCGGCCGGCATTTTAAATTTCAGGTCGTCCAGGGTCATCTTTCCGCCCATGACCTTTGCCGCATCCGTGACCGCGTCCACCAGTTGCTTATAACCCGTGCACCGGCAGGCGTTTTTATGTTTCTGGAACCAGTCCCGGATATCTTCCCGGCTGGGAGAAGGGTTTTCATCCAGCAGGGCCTTGGTGGAAACGATGAATCCGGGCGTACAGAATCCGCATTGGGCGCCGCCGTGCACCATCCAGGCCACCTGGATGGGATGCAGGTTATCCGGGGTTCCGATCCCTTCAATGGTGGTCACCACGGAATCGTCCGGGACCCGGCTCATTTTTGTGATGCAGGACCGGACCAGCTTGGAATTCAGAATCACGCTGCAGGCCCCGCACTGGCCTTCGCCGCAACCGACCTTGACGCCGGTCAGGAAAAGGCTGTTCCGAAGCACGGAGGACAATCTATCGTCTTCATTAACGATTAATGTTCTGGGAATACCGTTGATTTTCAGAATTTTTTTGATCATCTTGTTCTCCTTTTTTAAGGGTTGTTGGGAAATTAAAAACTACGCTCAAGAGAGAACCAATATGCAACCAGTATGGTTATTTTTTATAAGTATCATCCATTTTAGTCAAGTTGAATGAAACTATAATAAATATAAATTACTAAATATTACTGTTAATGACAAATTAAAACTTTGTTTTTTTTAAAATTTGTACAGGAATCGAGTTTATGAGGAAAAGCCTGACAAGCCCTCTAATCCACCCCGAATTCAGAGGGTTTCAGCCGGGTCAGATAATCCACCAGCAATTTATTTTTTTGAAAGGCCAGGCGTTCTTTTTTGATATAAATATGGAATTCGTCGGCCGCGGGTTTGATATGGGGGAAGGGGTCCACCAGGGTGCCGGTTTCAAGCTCCGTGATCACGGTATATCTCGGCACAAAGCCGATGCCGATGCCGGCCACGGCGCCGTTGATGAGTCCCCGGATATGGTTGATCTGCATGACGTTTTTCAGGCAGCCCTGTTTATCCGCGGGAATGGCCGTGATAAAATTATGCCACCATTCCAGGTCCTTATCCATGGAAAGGATTTTCACCCGCGCAAGGTCGTCCAGGGAGGAGATGTGTTCCGTTTCAATGAATTCGGGGGATGCAATGGTAATATACTGTTCCCGGAAAAGATGGATTCGTTCCAGATTCTGGTGCCAATGGGGTTTGCAGTCAATGATAAGGTCCACCTGGTCCTGGATCAAAGGGTCGATGAGATAATGGGAAAACAAAAAATCCAGGTGGATGTCGGGATAGGCGTGCAGAAAATCCCGGATATGGTTTATGAGGATGGTGGTGCCGAATTCCACCGTACTGCCGATGCGGATGGTGAAAATGATTTTTTCCTTGAAATGCGCCATGTCCTGTTCGGCCTTTTCAATTTCATAAAAAATCTTTTCGCAGGACCGGAACAGGGTCTTCCCGGCTTCCGTCAGCGTCAGTTGTTTGCCTTTCCGGTCGATGAGGGGGGTTTCAATGGAAGTCTCCAGTTTTTTAACGGCGTGGCTGACGGCGCTCTGGGTAACACAGAGATGTTCGGCGGTTTTTGTGAAATTCTGTATTTTCCCCAAAGTGAAAAAAGTTTTAAGCTGATACAGGTCCATAACCGCTCCATCATGAAAATAATTCATGGTAAATATAAATATTATGAATTTTACTTTAACAAATCCGTTTGTATAATACCAGTTATAGTCAGACAAAAAATTATGCATTTACATCATATAAGGGATGATATGGAAAAACAGAACATTGAAACGATTCTAAAGGATCTGGGCATCAAGCCCGTCAATTCCGGCGCTACCACCGGGTCCTCTCAAGGGTGGATCAATACCACGGGAAAGGAGCTGATCTCCTATTCCCCCATTAACGGGGAGCCTCTGGCGGCGGTCCGTCAAGCCGGATCCGCCGATTATGAGGCCGTGATGGCCAAAGCCCAGAAGGCCTTTGCCAAATTCAGGATGATGCCTGCGCCCCGGCGGGGGGAGATCATCTGGGAAATTGCCTCGGCCCTGCGGGAGAAAAAAGAGACCCTGGGGGCCCTGGTCACCCTTGAAACCGGCAAAATTAAATCCGAGGGCCAGGGCGAAGTTCAGGAAATGATCGATATTGCCGATTTTGCCGTGGGATTGAGCCGCCAGCTTCACGGACTCACCATGCACAGCGAAAGGCCCTTTCACCGGATGTATGAACAATGGCATCCCCTGGGCATTATCGGCATCATTACGGCCTTTAATTTCCCTGTGGCGGTCTGGTCGTGGAATGCCCTCATCGCAGCCGTCTGCGGGGATGTGAATCTGTTCAAACCCAGCTCGAAAACCCCGCTCACCGCCATTGCCGTCCAGAACATCATTGCCCCGGTGGTGGACCGGTATGACATCGACGGGGTGTTTAATATGATCATCGGGGACAGAAATGAGGTGGGGGACCCCATGCTCAGGGACAAGCGGATTCCCCTCATCAGCGCCACGGGTTCCACTGGCATGGGTATCAAGGTAGCCACTTCGGTGGCGGCCCGTCTCGGTCGTTCCCTGCTGGAACTGGGAGGCAACAACGCCATTATTATCACGGAAGACGCCGATCTTGATATGGCGCTCCGGGCTGTTCTTTTCGGCGCCGTGGGCACGGCGGGGCAGCGGTGCACCTCCACCCGGCGCATCATTGTCCATCACCAGATCAAAGAAAAATTCACGGCCATGCTGGTCCATGCCTATGGCCAGATCCGCATCGGTCATCCCATGGCCGACGATACCCTCATGGGGCCCCTCATCGACAACCAGGCTAAAATCAATATGATGCAGGCCATTGAGGCGGCCCTCAGCCAGGGCGGAAAACGGGTATACGGCGGAACGCCTATTACCATAGACGGCCTGGAAAAGGGAAACTTTGTTACCCCGGCCATTATTGAAGCTGAGAATCATTTTCCCATTGTCCAGGAAGAGACCTTTGCCCCCATCCTGTATCTGATTGAATATAAGCGTTTTGAAGAGGCGATTCAGCTTCACAATGATGTTCCCCAGGGGCTTTCCAGCGCCATCTTTACCAGCTCCATCAAATACCAGGAACAATTTTTGTCCCACAAGGGGTCCGACTGCGGCATCGCCAATGTCAATATCGGCACCAGCGGGGCGGAAATCGGCGGGGCCTTCGGCGGGGAAAAGGAAACCGGCGGAGGCCGGGAATCCGGCAGCGATGCCTGGAAAATCTATATGCGCCGCCAGACCAATACCATCAACTGGGGAGACGAACTGCCCCTGGCCCAGGGCATTGTCTTTGACGTTAGGGGGAGAACCCATGAATAACGGTATTTTTACCTTACCCCCGGCTTATAATGAACCGGTCAAGCAATACCTGCCCGGCAGCACGGAGAGGCAACAGCTTGAAGCGGAACTGAACCGGCAACTCGCCAGGGTTGAGGATATTCCCCTGATCATTGGCGGCCGGGAGATCCGGACCCCGGACCAGGGCAAGGTGGTCTGTCCCCATGATCATTCAAAAACCCTCGCCGTCTTCAGCAATGCCGGAGCCCCGGAGGTTGAACAGGCCATTGCGGCTGCGCTTAAGGCCAAACCGGCCTGGGAAGCCATGCCCTGGCAGGACCGGGCCTCGATTTTTCTCAAAGCCGCGGACCTGATTTCCAAAAAATATACCTATCTGCTGAACGCAGCCACCATGCTGGGGCAGTCCAAAAACGCCTTCCAGGCCGAGATTGACGCCACCTGTGAATTGGTTGATTTTTTCAGGTTCAATGCCGGGTTTATGGAAGAGATCTACAGCCGTCAGCCCATTTCGGAAAAAGGGTTCTGGAACCGTATCGAATACCGGGCCCTTGAAGGATTCGTCTTTGCCCTGACCCCCTTTAATTTTACAGCTATTGCCGGAAATCTTTGCGGGGCCCCGGCTCTCATGGGAAATACCCTTGTGTGGAAACCGGCGTCAACAGCGGTCCTGTCCGGGTATTATATCATGAAGATCCTTAAGGAAGCCGGGCTTCCCGACGGGGTCATCAATTTTATCCCAGGAAAGGGGTCCAGGGTTGGGGAGGTGGTGTTAAACCACCGGGAACTTGCCGGTATCCATTTTACCGGCTCCACTGAGGTGTTCAGAACCCTGTGGAAAAAGGTCGGGCAAAATATCGGCATCTATAAATCCTATCCCCGGCTGGTGGGTGAAACCGGAGGAAAAGACTATATTTTTATGCACCCTTCGGCCCATATCGCCCAGGTGGTGACGGCGGCCGTGCGGGGGGCCTTTGAATATCAGGGACAGAAATGCAGCGCCTGTTCCAGGATCTATGTGCCGAGGTCTGCATGGAAAGATATGGAAGAAATCCTCAGGACCACGGTGGAAACCATTACCACCGGAAGTGTCACGGAATTCAAGCATTTTATGAATGCCGTCATTGACGAAGCGGCCTTTAATCATGCCAAAGGCTTTATAGACCGGGCCAAGAACTCGGACAAGGCCCATATCCTGGCCGGGGGAAAAGCGGATAAATCCAGGGGATATTTTATCGGCCCCACCGTGATTGTGACCCAAGACCCCTATTATGAATCCATGACCGAGGAAATTTTCGCCCCCATCCTGACCCTGTATGTCTATGAAGACGAAGACCTTGACCAGGCCCTTGACCTGGTGGACCAGACCTCGGCCTATGCCCTGACCGGGGCCGTATTTGCTTCGGACCGGCAGGCCATCGGCCATATGACGGCGAAACTCGCCCATTCTGCGGGCAATTTTTATATCAATGACAAACCCACAGGCGCCGTGGTGGGCCAGCAGCCTTTCGGCGGCGCCAGGGCCAGCGGGACCAATGACAAGGCCGGCAGTCTATTAAATCTTCTGCGCTGGACATCGGCCAGAACCATCAAAGAAACCTTTGTTCCGCCGGAACACCATACTTACCCGTTCATGTCGGATTGACGAGGAGCTGAGAACCATGCTGACGGATGTGAAAAAGAAAGTCAAAAAAGCGAAAAAGAAAATGAACCAATTGGAAAAATTTGAAATTTATGGGGACGTGCTGATTGAAAAAAAAGTGATGGCCAATGGCCGGGCAGGCCGGATTTACCTGCCCATGGAATGGATCGGCAAAAAAGTCAAAATCGTTAAGGTCATCAGATAGAAAAATACCAGGATCGATTCAATATTCCTTTGCTTCTTTTTTGGTAATGGTCCGAAAGGGGATGCCGGTATGTGCGGCATCCTCGTTGGCGATGACCACAATCACCTGTTTATATCCCATCCGGACGGTTTTTGTTTTTTCCGATCCGATATGGACCCGGGAATCCAGGGGCAGAGGATCACCATCCCGGGTAACGAGCTGATCAACGAACGGATAGGCGCACAGGGTTTCAACCCTGACAATATCTCCCGGCCGGCCCAGATGATACCATCCCCTGTATCGGCCGTCATTTCCAAAAAGCCTGAGGCCTACACCGGCCAGGGCGCCCACAACCCCCTGGCCGGTCCCGCCGTGTTCCGAAAGATGGATCCCGGTTTGCCGGGCAAGGGCATAGGCCGCTGTCTTGGAGGATACTTCCACTTTGGCGGCCCTGCCGAATTCAATCAGGGCCTCGCGATCAAGGCCTTCCGTCATTTCTGCCACACAGAGCCCAGGGTCTGACCCTTTTTCCGACCGGGTTTCAAGGAAATCAGCCATGAGATCAATAACAGGCTCAATGGTTCCCTGTTTCAGGGAAAGTTCAAAACACATGGAAGAATTATGGGAGGTATAGGGGATATCTTCATGCACAAAGAGCTGGTGGCGGCTGACGGCGCTGGTATGAGCCAGGCCCTTTTCCTCCAGGATCCCGCATAAGCCTTCGACAAGCCACCCTGTTCCCCTGGTTCCGGGCATATCCGTGTCATCAATGCAAACGATATAATTCATTTTTTGTTCCTCTTCCTTCTATTTTTTTGCAGGGTATAAAAAAAACCAGATGGGAAGTCAACCAGAAAAATAAATAAGAATGGTTATAAATAGTTGTAATTGGTTTATATTGGCCATGATTTTGAAATATACTTGACAAGATCAACCAAAACACCTATTCAAATTTGGTCACATTGTAACTATTTTGAGATATATAAATGACAGAAAATGGAATTAAAACAAAGTTTGCTATCCTGATTCTTTTTATGCTGATGCTGGCGGCTTCCCCGGCCTGGGCCGACAAACGGATGGAAAAGGACATGGACAATGATGGCCGGATGGACCAGGTATTGATCTATAATGACGCCGGGGTCATCCTGAAGGTTGAATCCGATAAAGACCGGGACGGTTTTTTTGAAAGCCTCCAGTATTATGAGGAGGGAAAATTGGTCAGGATCGAAAGGGATACGGATAACGACCGGAAGACGGATTGTATCGATCATATAGAAAATGAGAAGAGAACCCGTCAGGAAAAGTTTGATGCCAAGGGAAACCTGGGCCAGGTGTCCCTGTTTGACGGAGCCGAGCAGGTCACGCTGATGAAAAAAGATAGCACCGGGGATCGAAAATTCGACACCCTGTATCATTTTAAAGCCGGCCTGCTCTCGTCTTCCACAAAAGACACGGACGCTAATGGAATACCTAATGTTTTCTGCACCTATAAGAACCAGATGCCCACGGAACAGCGGGTGGATGACAATGAAGACGGGATCATGGACAAGGTCATGATTTTCAATGCCGAAGGGGAACTGGAAAAGCTTTATAAGGAACCTTACGCAAAAGATAAATACAAGACCATGATCTCTTTTGAAAGAGGAGAGATCATCTCCCAGGAGCGGGACAGAAACGAGGACGGCAAACCCGATGATATCACCCTGTTTAAAAAGGGAACGGCTTCGGAGCAAAAAAAAGACAGTAATTTTGACGGCCGGTTTGATACCTTTACCGCTTTTGTGAAGGGTCTTCCCAAAACCCAGGAAAAAGATACGAATTCCGACGGAATAATCGATTATTTTGCCGAGTTTGACGACAAAGGCGAGGTTTTAAAAATCAGTGAAGATACAAGTGGAAACGCAAAAATAGACCGGACCCGGCATTACCGGGCCGGCAGTCTTTATAAAATTGAATCTGACGCAGATGATGACGGTTTTTTTGAGACCGTTTCCCTGCTGGAAAACAATAAGATAACAAAGACCCTCATTGACCGGAACCGGGATGGCAAGGTGGATATGGAGGTTTTTTTCAACGGGAACCAGGAAAAGAAACGCCTGATCAGCGATGCCGATTTTGACGGGTATTTTGAGACCACCCAGGTCTATGATGATCCGGCATGGACCACCATTGTTGCCTTGGATTCCGATGGGGATAAAATCCCTGATGTGCGCACCTATTATAAGGACACCATCTTAAGACAAAAAGAAATCGATGAAGATGGCGATGGGGTCATGGACCTGGTTGAGGTGTTTAATCCAAAAGGGGAACTTGAGCGGGTTGAAGAAAAAAAAGCCGGGAAAACAGTACTGACCTGGTTTTATGGGAAAGGGGAAGTTCTTCTCCGGGGAGAAGAAGATAAGAATCAGGATGGGAAAACCGAGATCTGGTATGTCTATGAAAACGGTAAAATAAAAACCGTGCAGGAAGATACCAATTTCGACGGAAAGCCCGATTTGTGGGAAGAGTATGATGACATCGAGTCCCTGGTAAAACGGTCAAAGGATCTTGATTTTGACGGGACCCCTGATTTTACGGATATTGTTGGAAACACTGAAAAAGACAGTTAGTCATGTGGAGGAAGGTATGCTGGAAATATTATCAAAAGGTGGGGTCCTGGTTGTTCCGATTGTGTTTTGTTCCGTCCTGGTTGTTGCTATCTTTTGTGAACGGATGGTTCGTTTTACCATCAACCGCAGCCGGGGAAAAGATATAGAAATTAAAGTGGCAAAATTGATGAAGGAAGGGGATGAGGCCGCCGCTTTGAAGGCCTCCAAACAGAGCGATTCCCCCATGGGAAGGGTGCTGGAAAAGGCCATAGAAGCAAAAGATCTGGACAACGAGATGCTTGAATCCGTAATTGTAAATGCAACTGAAAACGAGGTTCGGGATCTGTCCTCCTATATTCAGGCCCTGGCCACCATCGGCAATATCGCCCCTTTGCTGGGTTTGCTGGGAACCATTATGGGCATGATCAAAGCCTTTATGGTAATCCAGGAGATGGGAGGCAAGGTCAATGCCGCCGTCCTGGCCGGCGGTATCTGGGAAGCCATGCTGACGACGGCCCTAGGTCTTGTGGTGGCCCTGCCGACCATGGTGGCCCACAGCTACCTCCTGTCAAAGGTGGATCAATACGAGGCAAGGCTTCAAAACGGTTCGGTTCTTTTCCTGAAAGCCATTGCCAAAAAGGCGGCCTGATATGCTTTCCTTTAAACGGCATAAAGACCCTTACCAGATGCAGTCTCCCCTGACTTCTCTGATTGATATCGTATTTCTGCTGTTGATTTATTTTCTGTTGACCACCAATTTTCTTGTGGAAGAGGGCATCACCATCAAACTGCCCGATGCCAAGGCCTCGGCTCCCCAGATCAAACAGGAAATCACGGTGACCGTGGATGAGGAGGGCAGGGCCTATATGGCGGATCAGGAAATTCCCCTGGACCAGTTGTATACCCGGATCAAGGACATGATCGGCAAGGACAAGGACAGGCTGGTGATTATCAAGGCCGACAAAACCGTGATCCTGAACAAGGCGGTCAAGGTGATGGACATTGCCAAGGCTGCCGGAGCATCCCGTCTCAGCCTGGCCACGGAAAAAGGACTGTAGGAAAACCATGACGGGAAAAAGATCCTCCAACCGGCTGCTCCAGGGGTTCATCCTGGTTTCGCTGGCGGCTCATATTCTGATCATCCTGCATGCAACCGGGATCTACCAGAGTAAGGCCCTGTCCTATATTGAATTGTCCCTGGACCAGAGTTCCAAACCCGATATCCGGGTGATTCCAACCCCCCGGATCCGTCGGACCGATATCCGGGTTGCCGAGGTCAAGACCGACCCGGTCAAGGATTTCCAGGCCCCGAAAGTTCAGATGGATGAGACACCCAAACCCGATTCCCAGGATGTGCTGAACCTTCCCCAACTGCCGGACAAAATGGATGCTTCAGGGCTTTCCGGCTCAGGTTTAAAAATGGCCGGACTCAATACGGGGAATGCCGAAGGCCAGGTCCAATTTACCAGTGCCAAAGAATATTTTGAAATGCTGAACCTTAGGGTTCAACGCTTTAAAGAATATCCGGAATCCGCCAAGTCCGCCCATATCGAGGGAAGGGTCCATATTGAATTTGTCCTGTTAAACGACGGAACCCTGTCCGATATCAAAATCCTGAAAAGCTCCCGGCATAAAAACCTTGATGAGGCTGCCATTGAGGCCATCAAAAAGGCATCCCCTTTTCCCAGGCCTCCTGCTTTTCTGTTCAAGACACCCGTCACCATGCGGATCAGTATTCTGTTTGAATTGGCATGAAAGACGATCAGGGACCCCTATGAAACCCGACAGACTGAACGCGCAACTGCTTTTCCGGCTTGTTTTTTTACTTTTGACCGCGGTTTTTTTGTTTTTCCCGGAGTTTTGTCTTGCAGGGGATGACGGCGCCCGGACCCTCACGGATATGGCCGGCCGAAGGGTGGTCATCAAAGATCCGGTAAACCGGATTGTAACGACCTTCAAACCGGCCAGCCTGTGCGTGTTCTCCCTGGGTCTTGCCCATAAGCTCGTCGGAGTGGACACTTCTTCACGGCAGGACCCCCTGCATCTGGCCGTATTTCCCGGCATTGCCGAGGTCGCCGGGGTGGGGACCAAATCCATGGGGATTAATTTTGAAACCCTGGTTTCCCTGAAACCGGACCTGGTGATCCTCTATTCCCAGAAAGAAGGTATTTTCCTTGCGGACCGGCTGGCTGGCATGAATATCCCTTCCATTGTCATTCTGCCGGAAACCTTTGAAACCATAAAACAAACCCTGCGGGTGATTGCCGAAGCAGCCGGTGTTCCCGGAAAAAGCCGGTATGTGGAAGATCAGATGGATGGGGTGACGGGTTTTGTGGCCCAACGGGTCGGCAGCCTGGATGAAAAAGAACGGAAAACCGGGTATTTTGCCTCTGCCCTGGGGCTTTTCAGCACCACAACAGCCCATATGATTCAACATGAGATTTTTAACCTGGCCGGTCTTAAAAATGTTTCCGGTCATTTGACCGGGTATTTCCAGGACATTTCCCCCGAGCAATTGGTCCAATGGAACCCGGATATCATGGTTTTGTCTCAGCATTTGAAAAAAGGGGAGACGGCAAGGCTTTTTGACAAGGCATTTCAGGAGATCCGGGCCATTTCAACAAAAGCGGTTTACCGCTGCCCCTCAAGCCTTGCTCCCTGGGATTATCCTTCTCCCCTGTCGGTTCTTGCAAGTCTTTGGGTTGCTCAGAAGGCTTACCCGGAAAGGTTCTCCAATATTGAGATGAAGGATAAGGCCGACGAATATTATCAAAACCTGTTCGGAAAAACCATGAGTGAGATGGGCGGCATCCTCAATGACAGGCCGGATTAAATGAGGCGCCCCCTGTCGACCCGAAGCCTCGTCCTCCTGCTGACAGCGGTTTTAATGGCGTCCTTTTTTTTGTCCATTTCCTCGGGCCGGGTCCCCATCCGATTTTCAGACATGATCCGCATGATCTCAAAGCTTTATCAGGATCCGGAAGGCGCTCTGGTATCAAAGGACCTGGTCTTCCTGTGGATCAGGCTGCCCCGGTGCCTCATGGCCGTTCTCGTAGGGTCAAGCCTTGCCGTGACCGGCGCCGTATACCAGGCCCTGTTCAGGAATCCCCTGGTTTCCCCGGACATCCTTGGGGTCTCGGCCGGATGCACCTTTGGCGCTGCCCTGGGTCTTGTTCTTCCTTTCAATTCCGTTTATCCGGTCCATTTTCTGTCCTTCGGCTTCGGCCTGCTGGCCGTTGCCCTGAGCATGGGCCTGGCAAGGGTCATTTCCATCAAACCGGTCATCATCCTGGTTCTGGCCGGTATGGTGGTCATGTCTTTTTTTAATGCCCTGCTCATGGTGGTGAAATATTTTTCAGATCCCTATGATGAATTGCCGAGTATTATTTACTGGGTCATGGGGAGTTTAAGCCGCATCACCTGGGACAATGTCCTGGTCATGGCCCCTTTTGCCGCGGCAGGCATGTTTTTGTTCATTCTTCTAGGGTTCAGGCTCAATGTCCTGTCCATGGGGGATATCCAGGCCCGGTCCCTGGGTATGAACCCTTCTTTTTTCCGGGTCATTCTGATCGGGGCAAGCTCCTTTATGGTGGCCGTTTGTGTGTCCACCTGCGGCCAGATCGCCTGGATCGGCCTTGTCATCCCTCATATAGCCAGAACTTTGGCGGGACCGGAGCATGAACGGATGATCCCCGTGTCGGCGCTGCTGGGCGGCATTTTTCTGTTGCTTGCGGATTCCCTTGCCCGAACGCTTTCTTCAGCCGAGATTCCCGTGGGGATCATCACGGCCCTGACCGGGGCCCCGGTTTTTGCCTGGTTTATGTTCAGGAACCGGAGCAGCGGATGGATCTGATGCTGGAATGCATTGACCTCGGGTTTCAGTACAGGGATAAAATCGTTTTTGCGCATGTATCCTTCCAGGCACTGCCGGGCAGGTTCTGTGCCATCCTGGGCCGGAACGGGTCCGGGAAAACCACCCTCATCCATTGCCTTAACCACATATTAAACCCTTTATCGGGCCGGATTTTAATCCAGGGCAGGGATATTGCTTCTTTTGGCCGGAATGATATTGCCAGGATCATCAGTCTTCTGCCCCAGGAACAGATCGATATCTTTCCCTACCGGGTCCTGGATGTGGTGGTCATGGGCCGGGCCCCGTTTCTGAAAATGGCGGCCCGGCCCGGTGAAAAAGACTATGCAAAGGCTGAGGAGGCGCTTCGGCAATTAAATGCCCAAGACCTTTCCCACCGGAATTTCAACCGGATATCCGGCGGGGAACGTCAGATTGTCCTTCTGGCCCGCTGCCTTGCCCAGGCAGCACCCATCATGCTCCTGGACGAACCCACCAACCACCTGGATTTCAACCACCAATATCATCTTTTATCCTCCATGGGCCGGCTTTGCAGGGAAGAGGGAATCAGCGTGGTGGCGGCCATGCATGATCCGAACCTGGCCGCCATGTTCGCCGATGACGTCATCATGATCAAAGACGGCCGGGTCATGGCCGGAGGGGTGAAGGAGGAGGTCATGACCGAAGAAAATATCTCTGCCCTTTATGATATGCATATCCAAAAGCTCAGGCACAACGCGGCAACTTTTTTTAGTCCCAGAGACATATTTTTAAATTGTAGGTTATAAATAGTCAATAATTTATTCACAAGAAGCTAAAATGTAATTAAACAATAGCCAGGTTTTCGGGCAGGCCACAATATAGGTGTTGACGGCAAAGTCTCCGATATTCAGGCAAAAAATCAATACGCTGTTATCCATGATATCCCCGTGTGCAATTAACCCCGGTTTTTGAAGGATTAAATTTTAATTTTTGTTTTTCGGATCATCAAATCCACTAGAATGCCGATGCCAAAGGCCCACCCCATGTTCGGAACAGCTAAGGAAATACCGCTGATCAAGAGCGCGACAAAATATTCTTCATTTGTTTTCAGGCTGCGAATCAACGGGCAAAGCTCGAGTCCGGCAAAAATAAGCAAAACGCCTAAAACAGCGTTTGGAATCATGGCAAGGATTGAAAAGCCGAGTTCTCCGAACAGCAAGGCCGTCACTAAAAATAGAACACCGATGGTAAGAGGGGCTCCGCCGGTTCTGGCGCCAAATCGATAATGGGCCGCCAACCCTCCGGTGCCGTGGCACATGGGAACAGCGCCTAAAAAGCCTGCCGGCAGATTGACCATTCCCATGGTCAAGGCAAAATTACCCGCTTTTGTGTTTTTGAGCAGGGGATTGTTCGGAAAAAGGATGGAACAGGTATCTGCCGTTCCCACACAGGAATTTCCAATGGTTAATGGAATCTGGGGCAGGATCAGCATGCTGAATGCAACCCAGAAATCTTTCAAGGATGGGATAATCAGATTCATGGATGTGGGACCCAAAGACATATTCTGTCCTTTAAATCCCCCGAAAAAGTATCCTGTCAGGATTCCGACACCGACCGCTGCGATTGCCGCAGGCAGCTTTTTATTGTCCAGCAGCAACAGAACCATCACAAAAACAATGATTCCGATGATTAAATTAAAATTTACACCGGATAATGGTGTTGAAGCTTGCGACAGGAATAAATTTTTAGTGGCGATCAATTCAATCCCCTTGCGTAAAAATACCAGGCCCAAAGCCAACTGAATACCGCGAACCACCGGCTGAGTAAAAAGCTTGGCCAGCTTATCCACAATACCCGTAAAATAAAAGAACAACATAAGACTTCCGAAAATGATGCCTGAGGCGCTGATCACGGATTCCGTAATCAGGGCCGGGTATGCAATGGCGATGGCTCCTACCGCCTTCAGGGGCTGAACCGGAACAGGGAGCTTGAAATAAAACCCTGAAACAATATACAGCAATCCAAATGAAAGAAATACGGAAGAAGGGCTCAATTTGTTAATCATGATCATTCCTAGAACAATGGGCAAAAGCGTTCCTAAATCACCAAATGAACCTGCCACCTCGATGCGGTCGAATTTAAAATTTCGAAAGAATGCGGTTTTGAATTTTTCCATGTCTAATTTTCCGAATTATATTTCAATTCATCCCTGCCTAAAACAGCCGAACCATTGCCGTCCGCAGACAATTGACTATTTTACGGATTTCACATCATGATACATCCGGACAAACCGATTTAATTTTTCAGCTTTGCCGGCCATGAATTTTACCCAGAAGGCCAAGACTTCCCTGCCTTCATCCGTAATCGTGTAAATCCGTTTTGCAGCGCCGGCTTCTTTTGTTTCCCATTGGGATTGAACCAGATTGTCTTCCTCCATTTGGCGCAAATGCCGGTAAATCATCCCGGGAGGGGCATCTCCCTCAATAAATCCATAGGATTGAATATTGCTGATCAGCTCATATCCATAGGATGATGTTGAAATTAATCCCAGCAGGATGGATGCCTGAAGATATCTTTCCTGTCGGCCTGATCCGGGTTTTCCGTGTTTTTCATTATCCATATATTAAATCCTTGACATATATCCTTTAAGGATATATTGTTCTGTTCATGCTATTCACCCTATATATACAATATTTACCCATTCAACAAGAGGAGGATACCATGAGCAAAATATTTGTAAGAGAAAGACGAAAAATCGAAGAAGGAGAGAAGAAACCCAGACTTCGGATTGTGGGTGTCAGCGGGAACGACATCAAGCTCTACGCAAAACATGTCAGAAAAGTGGAGCTTGACATCATTGCCAAAGAATCAGGAGCCCAGATTGTTTTTCTGCCGACCCACGGGTCCGGCAATAAGGATGGCTCAGGCAAGTCTTAACCCATCTACTCCGGCGCGGTTTTTTTCCGCGCCGGAGGCTGCTTCTTTATTTATGAATAATGGTTCCGACATGTTTTCCATCCAATGCATCCCGGATCAGTTCAGGATGGTGGAGGGCATCTATGATCTGGAGTTCTTTCAAACATTTTGAATGTTGAAGCATTTTTAAAATAGGACGCTCTATGATCAAATCATCAAGATCCAGTTTGATTAATTCCTCCACAGAGATTTTATCGTAAAACTTTAAATCCCTTCCTTTTTCGGATCATCCTCAAAAAGCCCTTTTTCATCTTTCAGATAAATCAGGGATTTTGCACCAATGTTTTCTGCCAGGAGAAAAGCACCGCAATCGGTTCGATGGGGTGGAATGGACCCGAATTCCGCCGGGTGTTCAAAAAACCCATACGGCGGGATACCCGTGGTAATTGGAAGATAGCCCTCTTTACAAAACATGGTCAATTGTTCCAGATTGTCTCCATGACCGATTTTTACGCCCCCGTGTTTTACCAGAAGAACGGACAGCATTTCCGCATTCTGCCAGGAAACCTTATCCCCCAGTTTTGATAGAACACCTGTAGGCATTCCCAGATCCACGCCGATATTGTATACAT
>CAZAHK010000088.1:0-15994 GCA_964484555.1 uncultured Desulfobacula sp. | reverse complement strand
GATGTCAATATGGGTTGCCAATCACTAACACAAATTGTATATTTGTGGGCCATAAATTATGTTCACACCGGCAAATTCTTTCCGGACTTGCCGGGACAAAAAAATGGGAGACCTTGTTTGAAAAAAATCATCATTTTGGTTTTATTATCGATATTCTGTCATGGTTTTTGTTTTGCTGAAACGGAAAAAGAACTCTTTGATACCGGCGTCCTTCTTTTCAAGCAAGGCCGGCATCAGGAAGCAATCGACAAATTTTCACGCCTCATTGAAATTGCTCCCGGCAATCCCGATGCCTATAAAAACCGGGGCGTCTGCTATATGAAACAGGAAAAATACGATGCGGCCATTTCGGATTTTGAAAAGGCAAGGGAATTGTTTCCCGAATTAAAAGGCCTTTACAGCAACCTTGGGGTTGCCTGGTATTATAAGAAAGAATATGAAAAGGCCATTCAACAGCATGATATTGAAATAGGAATGAACCCGGAAAATTTTATCGCCCATTTCAACCGGGCTCTTTGCCTTGTCGAACTTCAACGCGACAAGGATGCCCTTGATGCGCTTGACAAAGCACTGGATCTGAAACCTGATTTTTACTGGGCCCTCTGCTACAGAGGGGATCTGCTGGCCCGGACCGGAGAAATTGAAAAGGCCATTGAATCCTATAAAGCCGCATTTCAGAACGACCCGGAGAATATCTATGCCAAAGAAAAACTGGCTCTGCTGAAAGTAGAAAATAAAGGAAAGGAACCCCTTGAGTCCCCCCAAAAACCTCCTGCCATTCATAAGAAATCCAGTGCAACACTTTCATTGCAGGCAGGCGCATTTCTGAACCGAGCCAATGCGGACAAGGTGAAGGCAAAAATGATGGAGAACGGATTTGACGCCGACATCCTTATCCTGAAAGATTCAAAAGGCCGGGACTGGTATCTTGTCCGGTCAGGCAACTATTCCTCTGCTGAGGAGGCAAAGAAAAATGCGGCGGCCATAAAGACAAAACTGGGGATCGTACCGGCCATCTGTCCCTACGGCGACTGGTAAACCTTTTTCCAATCAGACGGAAAACCGGATATTCAGGATATCCCCGTCTTCCACAACATAATCTTTGCCTTCAACATAGATTTTGCCGAGTTTTTTCAGCTCTGCTTCACTGCCTTTTTCCATGAGTTCGTCGTATTTGAACACCTCGGCCCGGATAAAGCCCCGTTCAAGATCGGAATGGATGACACCTGCTGCCTTGGGTGCCTTGGAACCCTTCCGGAGCAGCCACTGGCGGACTTCATCCTTTCCCACCGTAAAAAATGAAATCAGGTTCAGGGATTTCAGGCAGAGCTTGGTCAGGCTCTCAAGGGCGGTTTCCTGTATGCCGAGATCCTTCAGGAATTCTTCTTTTTCCTCTTTTGTATCCAGAAGGGCAATCTCCGCTTCCACCTTGGCCGAGACCAGCATGACCTCGATCATGAGATTTTGGCATCGCTGCTGAAACGATGAAAGGACGGCATCGTCGCTAAGGTCCTGTTCCGACACATTCACGGCAATGACCAGTTTTTTCCGGGTGATAAAAGGATAGCTTCTGATCATCTTTTCTTCATCTTCGCTCAGCTCAATCATCCTCAAAGGCTTTTCAGACTCGAGAAAATCCTTTAATTTGTTCATCAAAACCAGTTCTTTCTGCTGATCTTCATCCTTTATCTTTTTCACCATGGCGGAAAGCCGTTCGATGCGTTTTTCAGCGAATATCTGGTCGTGGAGAATCAGCTCGGAATTGACCATGTCAAAATCCCGCAACGCATCCACAGAGCCCCCGGCATGGTAGATGGCTTCATCTTCAAAGGCCCGGACCACATGGCAGACGGCATCCATATCCGCGATATCCTTGAAAATGTCTCCCTTTGAGATGGTTTCCGCCTCCATCCGGGGCAGGAGCACCAGATCAATCCTGGCCCGGACATTTTTTTTGGGCTCATAGAGATCCACCAGTGTATCAAACCTTGAATCAATGATATCTGCTGCGCCGGGCAAGGGCTTGGATGATTTGGAGGCATCTTTGACCTCATTTCCCGTCAGGATCTGAAACAACATTTTTTTGCCTGTCTGGGGCAGACCGATAATTCCTACCTTCATATTTCCATCATATCCTTTTGTTTAATAAAATTTTACATCCCACGGAAAATCATATATCAGATTCAGGATGAATTAAACAGCAGAAATAAGGAGCCGATGTGCCTGAAAACCTCTATACCCCACCTTTTCTTTTTGGAAACGGCCATGTCCAGACCATATTCCCCGTGCTTTTCCGGAAAGTGGAAGGCATCCTGTATGAACGGGAAAGAATCGCCACCGTTGATACGGATTTTCTGGATCTTGACTGGTCCGTCAAGGGTCATGACCGCCTGGCCGTCATCTCCCACGGGCTTGAAGGCGATAGCCGCAGGGCCTATGTCAAGGGCATGGTCAAAGCGGTCAACGAAGGCGGCTGGGATGCCCTGGCATGGAATTACCGCTCCTGCAGCGGGGAGCCCAACCGCCTGCTGAGATCCTATCACAACGGCGTCACCGATGATCTTTCCCGGGTCATTGACCATGCAGGAGGCAAACGCCCTTATAAGGAAATTGCCTTGATCGGGTTCAGCCTGGGCGGTAACCTGACCCTTCTTTATCTTGGACGGGAGACGCCGAACCCCCTGGTTAAAAAAGCAGTGGCGTTTTCCGTGCCCTGTGATTTAACAGAAAGTGCAAAGGCTCTGGCAAAGCCTGTGAACAGGCTTTATATGAAACGGTTCTTAATCCTGCTCCACGAAAAGATCAAGGCCAAGATGAAACTCATGCCCGGCCTCATGGATGACAAAGGCTATGGCGACATCAAGGATTTCAAGGCCTTTGACGACCGGTATACAGCCCCCATCCACGGGTTTAAAGGCGCGGAAGACTATTGGGAAAAATGCTCCAGTAAACCCTATCTTCCCCATATCCAAATCCCCACCCTCATCGTCAATGCCGTCAATGACCCGTTTTTGCCGGAAGCCTGTTTTCCTGTTCAAGAGGCCCGGGCCAATAAGCATATCACCCTTCTCATGCCCAAATCCGGAGGCCATGTGGGATTTGTCGCTTTCAACCGACAAAACCTTTACTGGTCGGAAAAGCAGGCTGTGGATTTTCTCAACGATTTTCTCAACAGGGACGACGTGGAAACATGAAAGGTTCAGGAACCAGGGAGAATGGATGGACCCTTCCCTGGTTCCTGAAAGGGTTATGCGTTCAGGTGGCTGTATTTTTCAAGATACCGCACCGGCATTTTCAAGGCATCCCGCCGGAAAGGCTCGGCCAGGACTTCTTCCCCGCCCTGGATAATGGCATTGATCACGCAGGGCCGGCCCGAAGCCACGGCATCCCTGACCACGTCCCCGACTTCCCGGTAGTCTTCGACCCTATAGCCTTTGGCGCCCATATCCTCGGCAAGCTTTGCATAATCCGGGTTTGAAAGCAGGTTGGCCCCCACAAACCGGTTGTTGTAATAATCGATCTGGTTTTTCTTTTCAGCTCCCCATTCAAAATTATTGGCCACAATGGCAATCACAGGAATGTTTTCCCGGACCGCCGTCATGACTTCGGCAATTCCGCTGATCCCATAGGCGCCATCCCCCTGGAAAGCAAAGACAGCCTTGTCCGGGCAGCCAATTTTAGCGCCCAGGGCCGCTCCATAGGCAAAGCCGCAGTTTCCCCAGGAAAGGGCTGAGATATGCTGACGGATACCGTTGAATTTCAGATAGGCATTGCACATGGAGGAATTGTTGCCGATATCGGTGGCTACAATGGAACCTTTGGGCATGGCCTTTGTCAGCTCCTGCAAAAACCGTCTCGGATGCATGAGCGAATTTGTTGAGCTGGACCAGGTGTCCAGTTCCTTGTTCCAGGTGCCTTTTTCTTTTTCGACATCGGCCAGCCGGTCTGCATTTGCCTTCATCCCCGGCTTCAGGGTCTGGATGATTCGAAGAAGCTCGTCTGCATATTCCTTGGCATCGGCAATACTGGCCACATCCACCCGCTTTGACAAGCCCAGAACCTTTGCATTGGCATCCACCTGGATGATCTTGGCTGTTTTGGGCCAGTATTCCATATCATACTGGGGCAGGGTCCCGAAGGGCCCGAGCCGGGAACCCAGGGCCAGGACCACATCGGCCTTGGCAATGGTTCTCATGGCGGCCTTGGACCCGCAATAGCCGATGGGGCCGCAGGAGAGCGGATGATCGCCGGGAAAGGTATCATTGTGCAGATAGGAATTGACCACGGGCGCGGTCAGGTATTCGGCCAGGGCCGTGACTTCCTTTAAGGCGTCGGCCTGGGATACCCCGCCACCGGACAGGATCACCGGGTATTTGGCGCCCACCAGGAGCTTTGCCGCGGCTTCAAGGGCCTGACGTGATCCGATGCCCCTGGACAGGACCATGGTGGGATAGATCTCGTCCTCGCAGATGCCGTAAAAATAATCCCTGGGGATATTTAAATGGGTGGGGCCGTTTTCCAGTTTGGCCCGGTAAAAACACTGCCGGCTCAGTTCAGCCATTCTTTCGGGCCGGTTGACCCGGACCTGGTAAACGGTCTGCTTTTCAAACATGGCCATCTGGTCTATTTCCTGGAACCCGCCGGTGCCGATGCCCATGGACCCTGTTTCCGGGGCGATGGCCACCACCGGGGAATGGGCCCAATAGGCCGCCGTCATGGCGGAAACAAAATTGGCAGCTCCCGGACCGTTCTGGGCAATACAGACCTGGGGTTTGCCCGTCACCCGGGCAAGGCCGTCCGCCGCATGGCAGGCCGCCTGTTCATGGGCCACGGGAATAAACCGGATCCCGGCCGCCGGAAAAAGATCCAGGGCATCCATATAGGCCGAGCCGACGATCCCGAATACATTTTGAACCCCTTCCGCCACCAGGGTTTCCACCAGGGCTTCACTGGGTGTCATTTTCTGTTTTGTCATATAGTACTCCTCTTATTCGTCTAATTCTTTTTTAAACCGGCCGGTCATCAACCGCTCATAGAGATCCGGAAATAGCCTTGAAACAAGGTATCCCAGTTTCCCCATAAAGGTGAGAACCAGCATGGTTTTCTTCTTTTCAATCCCTTCTAAAATCTGCCTTGCCACATTCTCGGGAGTGTCTTCCTTGCCTACCTTTGTCTGTTCATGGGCGGCAAGCCTGCCGTCACATCCCAGGGCCCGGGTCTGAAGGTTGGTGCGGATAAACCCGGGGCAGACGATCATGACATGGACCCCCTTGTGGCGCAGCTCACACCGAAGCGAGGTGAACATCCCGTGAAGGGCGTGCTTGCTGGCGCTGTATCCGGTCCTGCCCAGCAGGGGGGCCACCCCGGCAATGGATTCATTCACAATGATGATGCCTTGAGCCTGGATCAGCGCCGGCAAGGCGGCCTTGGTGCAATACAAGGCCCCGAAAAAATTGACATCCATTACCTTTTTAAACACCTGGATCTCTGTTTTCTCAAACAATCCCCTCTGGGTGGTCCCGGCATTATTGAACAGGATATCAATCCGGCCGAACTGGTTTAACACTTCATCCATGGCCGCCCGGCAGGATTCCTCCTGTGTAATGTCGCAGGGAAGAGCAAGTATCTGAACCCCCTTTGCCGAAAACTCCTTTGCGATTTTCCCGAGGGCCTCCCGGTCCATATCCAGAATGGCGATCCCGGCGCCGTGGGCCGCCAATTCCCGGCACACGGCAAGGCCGATACCCGATGCCCCGCCGGTCACCACCGCCACCCTGGCTTTTAATCCATCCGGCTTCATTTTCAGGATACCTTTTCCATCCGGCTCCCGGGCAGCTTTTTCAGATTAAAAATGCCCGCCGTCGCGAGTCCGGCGATAATATGCCAGACTCCCCACCAGGCCACCACAATGGCCATGCCGCCCAGCCCGTTGAAAAAGCTGAAGACCAGCACCAGGCCCAGGGCCGAATTCTGGATGCCCACCTCGATACAGACGGCCCGGCAGTCTTTTTCATCCAGCCTTGCCAACCGGCCGGACCAGTATCCGATATTCAAGGCCAGGGCATTGTGGATAAAAACTGCCAGCATCACAATGCCCACATATTTGATAAAATACTGGAAATTGGCGGCCAGGGCCCCGCAGACAATGATGATAAAAAATACAAGGGAAAATATCTTAAAGGGTTTTTTAACTTTCCCGACAAAATCAGGTCGGTAATGGCCAACGGTCATCCCGATCATAAGGGGAATGCCCAGGATCAGGAATACCGTGACGAACACATCTACAGGACTGAGGCGGACCTGGGTTAAAATAGCCGCCGTGTCCGGATTCAGACTGCCCCAGAACGACAGGTTAAAGGGCGTCATGAAAATGGCCACCACCGTTGACACTGCCGTCATACTGATGGACAGGGCAGAGTTGCCGTTAGACAGATAGGTCAACAGATTGGACAGGTTTCCGCCGGGACAGGCCGCCACCAGCATCATTCCCAAAGCAATGGAAGGATGGGGCTTAATGATCAGCACCAGAAGAAAGGTAAAGGCCGGCAGCAGGATAAACTGTGCCATAAGCCCGATGAGGGGCGCCTTGGGACTCCTGACAATCCTCATGAAATCATCTGTTTTCAATTCCAGGGCAACCCCCAGCATCATCAACCCAATGGCGGCATTAATAATGGTAATTCCCGTGGCATTAAAATTCAACCGAACCTGATCAATCAATACCGGTTCCATCCTTCCCCCTTTCCCGTTAAAAGATTAAGCCTTATAGGCACCGACATTGGCCAGCATCATACTGGCCGGGCTCACCGTGGTCGGGTCCGTCATGACATTGATACAGCATACTTTTTTGGATGCAAAAGCCGCTTCCAGGGCCGGCCGGATATCTTCCGGTTTTTCAACAAAAAAGCCCTTGCCGCCGATGGCTTCCACCATTTTATGATAATCCACCTTTCCGATAAAGGTTCCGTTTTCAATGGCATGGCCGATGCGAAGCTCCTGGCTGTGGCGGATCATGCCCCAGCCCAGGTCATTGGAAATGACCACCACGATGGGAAGATTTTTCCGGATGGCGGTTTCAAACTCCATGAAATTAAACCCCACGGAGCCGTCACCGGTTACAAGGCAGACCCGACTGCCGGGATTTAAAAGCTGGGCTGCATTGGCATAGGGAAGCCCCACGGCCAGGGACCCGAAAATCCCGTAATCCAGAAAATGGCCCGGACAGGTCATGGTCCTTGTCATTCCCATCCAGGTGGTGGTATCTCCGCCGTCGGCAATGACCAGATCCGTGGCCTTGTTCATGAATTCATTGACTTCTTTTGCAAGCCGCAGGGGATGGATGGGGGTATGATCCGACTGCCAGTCCTTTTGGGAGGCATCCTTGCTCTGTTTGTGGGCTTCTGTCAGCTTTTCAACCCAGGGAGAAAATTTTGCTTTGAGTTCGGCTTCAAGTTCAGGGGTCATGGATTGATTTAAGACCTCAAGAAAGGCTTTTACATCACTGACCACCGGAAGGTCGATGCTTTTATTCCGGCCGATTTCTTCGGGCTCGATATCCACCTGAACCATTTTGGCGGCCGGGTTGAAAATATCGCCGAACAGATAATACAAGCAGATTCTGGAGCCCAGGATAATAATCAAATCCGTCTCAAAATAGGCGTTAAACGCGCATCCCGGACGAACGGCCACGGCACCCTCAAAGCAGAGCGGATGGTCGTCGGAAACCGTTCCCCGGCCGGACAGGGACGTCAATACGGGCATGCCGGTTTTTTCAATAAAGGTTTTCAGCTCCGCTTCTGCACCGGACTGCCAGGCCCCGGTTCCGGCAATGACCACGGGCTGCCGGGCCGCCTTCATCAAATTGATCAGGTCCTTGGCCTTGGCCGTATCCACCGGTTTTGAAACCACCTCGGTGCGGGGATATTTGACCAGGCTCTGTTGAACCGGGGTATTCAGGACATCAATGGGAAATTCAAGATAAACCGGGCCGGGCCGTCCGCTCTGGGCAGTCCTGAAGGCCATGTCCACATATTCAGGGATCCGTTCCGCCTTCCGGCAGACCAGGGCCCTTTTGACCATGGGTTCGATGACGGCCTCCTGGGGCATGTCCTGGAGATCCAGTTTTTCCTTGTGGTCAAGCCCCACGCAACCGGCGATGAGGACCAGGGGAGTGTTTGAAAAATGGGCGCTGGCAATACCGGTCAGGGCATTGGTAAACCCGGGTCCCGCCGTTACCATGGCCACCCCGGCCTTTCGGGTCAGCTTTCCAAAGGCCTCGGCCATGAACACGGCCGACTGCTCATGCCGGGTATCGAAAATTTTGACGCTTGATCCTTCAAGATGTTGATAAATCGGCGTAATATGACCGCCGCTCAATGAAAAAATATGTTCGATCTTCCTGTCTATCAGTGCACGGGCGACAAGCTGCGCCCCTGTGATGGTTTCCGTCATGATCCGACTCCTTTTCAATATATATGATTTGGTGATACCGGATGGTTCCCCACCGGTTTTAAAGTTCCATCAACTGTCCCCCGCAGATATTCAATGCCTGGCCCGTAACATAGGAAGAGGCGTCCGAGGCAAGAAACAGCGCCATGTCGGCGACCTCTTCCGGAGATCCGATCCGGCCCATGGGAATGGTTTCGCACATTTTCCGTTCCTGTTCCTCCACCGTTGTTCCCAGAAACTGGGCTTCCAGCCCGAACCGCCATCGTTCCAGGTCCGTCATGATCTGGCCGGGACAGATGGCATTGACCCGGATCTTGAGCCCCGCCAATTCCTTGGCCATGACCTTGGTCAGCATGATCACCCCGGCCTTGGACACGGAATAGGCCCCGTTAAAAAGGGCCGGGACCTTGCCGGCCCGGGAGGCGGTATTGATAACGGCCCCGCCCTTTGTCATCATGAGGGGAACAATGGCCTTGGATACCCTGAACACGCCGTGCAGATTGACGTCAATGGTTCTCATCCAGGCGGCCTCGTCATAGGTATGAACCCCGCTGGGCACGCCAAAGGTGGCGCCGGCATTATTGCAGAGGATATCCACGCTTTCGAATTTCTCCCGGACAAGGGACACCATGTCTGAGATGGTCTGGGTCAGGGTCACATCCACATTCACCACCAGGGTTTCCACCTGATAAGTCTTGTGAAGTTCCTCCCCGATGACCATCATTTCATTCATGGACCCGGTCTTTACGTCTGAATTCAGGCCTTTGTCACTGCCGTAATCCGCAATAATGATATTGCACCCCTCGGACGCAAATTTTTTGGCGATGGCATAACCGATTCCGGTCTTTTTGCCGGACCCGGTTACCAGTGCTGTCTTTCCTTTGAGTTTCATGTTGGTCTCCTTTTCACTTCATGAACGCCTGATGGCTTCAATGAGTTTATTCACGCTATACCTGTAGAGGTCCCTGTGATTTTCATTCTCAAGAACCGTATGTTCCAGCTTTTTAAAATGCAGCAACCCGTGGAGGGTCCCCCAGAACATGATGGAAAATCTGGCGGGTTCAGCTTCCTTGAAAACACCGGCTTCAATGCCGGCGGCAATTGTACTTTGGATAATTTTCAGGATTTTATGACCCGACATGTCGATCTGGTGCTTTAATCCGGGTTCGAAAAACACCGTCGGGGAGGACAGAAAATAATTGATGATGTCAAAATAATCTTTATTTTCTTCGCTGAATTGGTAATAGGTTCCGGCGATGCCGGCCAGTTGTTTTTCAGGGGAAGGCTCTTTTTCCATCAATTGACGGATATTGGAATACAGAAGGGCCAGGCCTTCTTCCTGGAGGGCGGCGAATATTTCTTCCTTGTTCTTAAAATAAAAATAGATGGTGCCAACCCCCAGCTCGGCCTTGCTGGAAATGCCGCTGATGGAGACGCTGTCAATGCCGGAAGAAAACAGCAGCATCCTGGCCGCATCCAGAATCTGGCTCCGGCGAAGCTGCTTTTCCAATGCCTTTCTTTCCTGTGTTCCCATGGCCCGTCTCCCTTGTTGGCGGGTTGCCCCGGAGAATGCGAACATATCTAATTCATTTTTCGAACGTCGTTCTATAAATCATATAAATACTATTTTTCAGGTTTGTCAATGGGTTGTTGCAAAAATTGTATGGGGGAAGAGAAAGATGAGGGTCTTCTATCCCAGGAAATTCAGAGGATGAAGATCCGGGATGAGGTCCCGTGGGGCATATTTATGGGAGGCTTTGTCATAACTGAGTTTTGAAGCGGCATAGACAGGGTCATGGGGATAAAAAATCCAGGCGTTTTCATCCAGGACCCGTTGGAAAAAAAGAATTTTTTCATCGATGAGGCCTTCGGGGAACCGGTCGTAGCCCATGGTGATGGGAAGATGTATCCAGGCATGGGCCGGGGCCACATCTCCTGCAAAAAAGAGGGCCTGTTCCGGTGTCTGAATATGGGAAAGCATCATGCCGGGGGTGTGTCCCCGGCTTTCAGCGAATTCAATGCGGACCTCATCGAGATTGAGCACATCCTTGTCATGGAGCAGGGTCAGGCGGCCGGTATCTTCAAGGAGACGAGTCAGACCGGGAATAAAGGAAGCCTTGTCCCTTAAATGAGGGCAGCCCGACCGGTGGAAATTGTCTCTCCCCACATAAAATTCCGCATTGGGGAATAACAGCTCCGGCGCCCTTCCCTCTTCCCACTCGCTCAGGAGCCCGCCGGCATGGTCAAAATGAAGATGGGACAGAATCACATGGGTGATATCCGCATGGGACAGTCCCGCATGGGCCAGGGAATCCAGGAGGACGTGGCGGGTCTCGGCCATCCGGAACCGATCTTTCATGTCCGGGGAAAGATAGGCCCCGGCCCCGGTTTCAAACAGGATGGCATGGGGCCCGGTTTCAATCAGAAGCGCCCTGGACCCGATGGGAATCATATTGTGGTCGTCCGAGGGCATCCACCGGCTCCATAAAGCCTTGGCCGCATTGCCGAACATGGCGCCGCCGTCCAGCTTCATGCGGTTGCCTTCAAGGGCGGTGAATCGGATCGGGGAGGAGTTCATGGGAGCTTTGCCGTCATCATCAGGGTAATTTGATGACCCGTTTTTCCGGATCTTTGTTCCGGCGGTAAAATATGGCCACATGGCCTATCATCCCGGCCACATGGGAGCCTGTGGCAAGGGCAATCCGTTCAATCAATTCTTTTTTCTGCTCTTTTTCCTTGAACTCATTGAATTTCACCTTGACCAGCTCCGAGGCTTCAAGGGCCTGGTCAATCTCCGCCGTCAGGGTATCCGTCAGCCCCTTATGGCCCACAAAGGCCGCGGGATTCAAGCTGTGGGCAAGCCCCCTTAAATATTTTTTCTGTGATCCTTTTAATTCTTCCAAACCTGTTTCCTTTTGTTTAAATGGATAAGGTTGGTGTTATAGCATAAAAAAATTAAAGTTTACAGTCACGGTGTGATATAGTTCCCCATTTTCAATGAGTTGTTGACGGATCAGTATTGATCATTATTATTCGCTTAGAGTATGGCATCATGATCAGGATTTATAATAAATCAAAAATAAGGACGGTTATCATGGCAGCACAAAAAATCACCTTGAATGTGGACGGCATGAGTTGCGGGCACTGCTCCGGTATGGTTCAGCGGACCCTTGAAGGGATTAAAGGAATTTCCAATGTGGTTGTGGATCTGAATGGGAAAAAGGCAAATTTTGAAGTTTCAGAAGAAACTCTCGTTGAAAAGGCAGTAAAGGAAATCAATGAGGCCGGATATAAGGCGTCTCACGCTTAATCTGTTAATCTGTTATCTGGGCCTGAAATTCTTTGTGTCCGGTCTTTTTCAGGACTGACCCCTATAATAATCCGCCCAGTTCAAAACTTTCAGACTTGTTGATGGTAATAATAAACCGTTTAAGAAGGTTCTTGTCAAAACAATGGGACATCCCCTGGTCTCTGAGTTTCATCCGGGCTTCGACTCTTTTTAATGCTTCCTGTTCTATCATTTCTCTTTCTCTTAACCGCCTGAGCTTTATGTCATAATCATCCCTGACGATTGCCGTTACAGGAGCTTTAATATTTTCACTCACTTCCTGCTCAAATTTTTTCAGGGTATCGAGGTAGGGATTGCTTCCCGTCATTATCTTCAGAGCTTCAAAGGGAGTTTTGGGTTCTTTGTAATGGCGTCGTGACGTAAGGGCATCAAACACGTCGGCAATATGGCAGATTTTTGCAATCAGCGGGATCTCTTCACGGCTCAAACCGGTTGGGTATCCGCTGCCGTCTTCATTTTCATGATGGTATAAAATCGCCTGCATGGTATGTTTTGCGATGTCCATATCAAACAGAAGGCTTGCCGAATAAGCGGTATGGGATTGAATAATAATATATTCAAGATTGTCGAGTTTCCCATTTTTGTTGAGGATATTCGGCGGAATCTTTATTTTCCCGATATCGTGAAGCAGGCCTGCAACGGCCGCCTGGATGAGAAACGGCTTCAGGGCATGGGTTTTGTCAAAATTGAACAGTTCCTGATTGGCATTAATAAAGGTCGCCATGAGCCAGCCCACCTTTATGGAATGGGTATGGGTTTCATAGTCATGGCCGATGAGGTTTGCAAGTCCATTTAATGATTTAATGTCTGAAATAAATTCAACAGCCTTGGAAATAAGCCGCTGGGCATTCTCCAGGGACTTTCTGGCAACACCGGGAAACGAAAAATTGGTTTCAAAGGATTCTTTTACAACGTCTCTTGATAAGCTGATAAGGGTATCCGTCTTTTTGCCCACATCAATTTCATCATGTTTGAGAATATAGGCAAGGTTTTCCTTTAGATATTGGTGATATTCCTTTATCTGATCTTTATGGATATACACCTTGCCCCAGGATTTCAACAGCCCCATCAACCGATCTTTGGGGATGGATGAGGAATCCACCAGAAGACAGCGGAATCGATATCGGTCATTCTGATGGGGCTGCCTTTCATAAATGGAAAAATCCATAAGGCTTTCTGCATTTAATAATAAAGGGTCAATTTCATGAAACGCAGCGCCGTCGTTGATATATTCAATCTTCTGATCCAATTTAGCTGCTCCCGGCAATTACGGTTTAAAATATTATTTTTGAAAATGCCGTTTAAATCATAGCAAGGCCCCTATCATTAGTAAAGCATACTTTTATTTCTAAAAAAAAATTTATTGACGCCCGCCGCATATTGGTTTATCGTTTATTGACGATTAACGATATTACAAAAAAAAACGGTTCAATAAACCCCTATGCAAATGACAACCGAACAGCTTGCAAAAATTTTCAAGGCCCTGGGGCATCCGACACGGATAAAAATTGTGGAGCACCTTATCCATATCAATACCTGTGTCTGCGGGGAAATTGTCAATATTTTCCCCTTTTCCCAGTCCACCATCAGCCAGCATTTAAAAATCCTGAAAGAATCCGGGATTGTCTGCGGTGAGGTTGAGGGCCCGAAAACCTATTTCTGCGTGGACAAGGCTGTTTTGGAACAATTCCGGGAATACATCAAAACGCTTTAAGGATACGAACAATGAAACAAGCTCAAGGTTGCGGTTGCAACGAAAACCCTTCTCAAACCAGGCCTAAACTATCAACCTCCGGGGTCGGCATCATGGCTTCCATGGAAGACACTCCCTCCTGTGCATCGGAACCGGACCGCCCCGGAACTGCCTATGAAAAACCCGGTTACAGGCTCTGCTCCTATGTGGACCGGTTCATCCCGACCGATGCCGGTCCTGTTCCCCTCATCAAGCCAAGGCTTACAAAGGACGACCTGGTGTCCACATTTTTTGTCAGATGCGGCCTGGGACGGTATTCCTATACCGTCTCACCCGGACTCTACGGCATCGGAAACCCGGATAGAAACGCCGAGGTTCTGGTCACGGCCAATTTCAAACTGACCTTTGACCATTTAAGAAAGGAACTGGCCGGCATCCATGCCTGGATCCTGGTTCTGGATACCAAGGGGATCAATGTCTGGTGTGCAGCAGGAAAAGGAACCTTTTCCTCCCTGGAACTGGTGAAACAGATAAAAACAAACTCCCTTGAAAAGGTTGTGGACCATAAACGGGTTATTCTTCCCCAGCTCGGGGCAACAGGGGTATCGGCAAGGGAGGTGAAAAAACAGTCCGGGTTCCGGGTCATTTACGGGCCGGTGCGGGCAAAGGATATCCCGGCCTTTTTAAATAATGATAAAACTGCGGACAAAACCATGCGCCAGGTCACCTTCTCCCTTTACGAACGGTTTATCCTGACCCCCGTTGAAATCCGGATGGTGCTGAAGCCTGCCCTGATGTTTGCCCTTGTCGTGTTCATTTTCTCCGGTTTCGGGCCCGGTATTTTTTCATTTGCCGGGGTTTGGGAAAGAGGGTTACCGGCTTTTTTTGCCCTGATCACCGGCATCCTTTCCGGAGCCTTTGTCACCCCGGTTCTGCTTCCCCATATCCCCTCCCGGCAGTTTGCCGTAAAAGGCATCCTATCCGGAACCGTCTTTGCCGGGATCTTTCTTTTGCTCTCGGCGCCGGCCGGCCATGGAATTTCAGGAGTCCTTGCCCTCTTTCTCTTCAGCGTGACCGTCAGTTCCTATCTGGCCATGAATTTTACCGGGGCCACCCCCTTCACCTCTCCCTCGGGGGTTGAAAAGGAAATGAAACGGTTTATTCCAGTTCAACTGGCAAGCCTTGCCGTTTCTTCGGGGCTATGGATATATTCGGCATTTTAAAGTGAAAAACAAAAAGGATAAGCCATGAAAGAATTAAGATATTTGGACGATGTGTCCACCCTGGTCCTGGACCCGGACAAATGTGTCGGGTGCGGCCTTTGCACCGAAGTCTGCCCCCAGGCAGTGTTTGAAATGCGGCAAAGCAGAGCCCATATTGTAGATTTCAACGCCTGCATGGAATGCGGGGCCTGCGTAAACAACTGCCCTTCCGGGGCCATCTCCGTCAGTCCGGGGGTGGGGTGAGCCGCCTATATTATCCAGGTCTGGATAAAGGGGAAAGAAAAGGCCTCCTGCGGCGGGGGCGGATGCTGCTGATGGCCTGCCGGGCCGGATTCCATTCATGCTGAAAACGAGCGTTCAATGACAGGGAGAGTTTTCGGTGGCCATTTTGCTGAAAAAAGATCCTTTCGCGCAAATAGTCCTATCCTTAAACACCTTGGTTTGATCTGCTGCCATATTTTATATATCACACCCCAATAACTAAAAAATCAGCAATCTCGGGAAACGCCGAAAAGTTTTTTAAATTGATAATGGATCGTCGCTCAATGAGTGTTGACAGGTTGAGCCACCAAACGAACGCCAAGGGCTGCACATACCTTATTAATTGTGTCAAATCGAGGCTTGGCGTTTGGTTGAAGCGCTTTATACAAGGCTTCACGGGTTATTCCTGTAGATTTGGCAACCTCGCTCATACCACGAGCCTTGGCAACTACTCCCAGAGCATGCGCCAGCTCCGCGGCATCACCGTCTTTAATCACCATGGTGATGTAAGCAGCAATGTCTTCTTCGCTTTTAAGCTGTTCGGCCATATCAAAATTTGGCAGATCTGCAATTCGGTTTTTCATGTTTCAATCCTCCAAAGCGGTTTCCCGCTGTTTGGCCCTGGCAATGTCTTTCTCCTGGCTGCTCTTGTCTCCCCCACCAACCATGACGATCAGAGTTTCACCTCGTTTGGTGTAGTACATTCTCCAGCCTGGACCGAAATGTTCCCTCATTTCAAAGATGCCTTCGCCCACTGGTTTTACATCACCGAGGTTTCCACGCTGTGCTTTATCGAGACGGCGGCTTAGGCGAAGCCGCGTAATGCTGTCTTTCAAGCCGTTAAGCCATTTGTCAAATTCGGGTAATGTTTTAACCGTATACATATAGAAAATGTAATCGATCGAATACAAAAAGTCAAATGAAACCTAATGAAATTATAATGGTATTTATGTTGCGAGTTCAACCCCGCTTGATCCAGCCGGCCCCCCGGCCTATTTTCAAAGCAGCATAACAGGGATA
>CAZAHK010000087.1:0-16388 GCA_964484555.1 uncultured Desulfobacula sp. | reverse complement strand
GGTCCCCCCCGGTCCTGACCTGTTCGTCGGTGAATGAAGGCGGCACAAAAAATGTCTGGGACATGGTCCTCAGCCACCATCAAAAATTCAAGGCCACGGGAGAGTTCATGCAGCGCCGCAAACACCAGTCCCTGGATTGGATGTGGACCCTGGTGGAGGCTGGGTTAAAAAAACACTTCCGGGAAAACCGGCAGATCCACGAGAAAATTCCGGCGGTTTCAGCCCAGGTGGAAAACGGAAAAATCTCTCCTTCGGCCGCTGCCGACATGCTTTTATCCTATTTGTAAACAACCGGTGCTTTTAATGGCTGCCGGCCTTTTTAAAGGCAGTCACCACAGCCTTGACCGCTTTTTCCAAAATCGGCCTGGGGCAGGCAATGTTAAACCGTTCAAAGCCCGCACCGTTTTTCCCGAACCAGTCACCATGATCCAGGGCAACCTTGGCGCCATCCTCGATGATCTGAACGATTTTTTCAGGAGATATTCCTAAAGAATTGAAATCCGTCCAGGCCAGATAGGTTCCTTCAAGGTTAAAAACGGTTACGCCCGGCAATTCCTGCTCAAGCATGGTTTTCAGATAGATGAAATTATCCTGTAAATACAAGAGGAGATCATCCAGCCAGACTTCCGCCTCATTGTAAGCGGCCTGGGCCGCAATGGCGCCGAAAAGGGTCCCGCTGCCCCGGGGGCCGACCCCCAGGGTTTCAAAATAGATTGAAAATTCATTTCGAAGCGTGTCATTGGGAATGATAAGGCTGGACTGTTGCAGGCCTGCCAGATTAAACGTCTTGCTGGCCGCATTGGCCGAAATGGAATGGTCTGCAAATTTTCGGGAGATGCTCTGAAAGCAGACATGCTTATATCCCGGCATAATCAGGTCGCAGTGGATTTCATCGGCAAACACCAATACATTGTTTCTGATACAGATTTTCCCGAACCGTTCCAGTTCCTCTTGGGTCCAGACCCGTCCCACCGGGTTATGGGGGCTGCAGAGGATGGCGATTTTGACCCTGGGATCCCTTGTTTTTTTTTCAAGATCATCAACGTTCATCTCATAGCGGCCGTTCACTATTTGCAATGGATTCTCCGCAATTGTCCGGCCGTTTCCAATGATGGATTGGGCAAAGGGATAATAAACCGGGGTCTGGATGAGGATTTTGTCTCCGGGCTTTGAAAACCGTTGAATTAAATAGTTGGTTGCCGGGACAATCCCCGGGCTTGTCAGTATCCAATCTTTTTTGATATCCCATTGGTGCCGCCGCCGGAACCAGGATATCAGTGCCGCATCATAGCCCGGATCAGGGATGGTATACCCATACACCTGGTGGGCCAGGCGCTTTTCCATGGCATGCCTGACCTGGGTCGGGCATTTGAAATCCATGTCCGCCACCCACAAGGGTAATAGGTCTTCGCTTCCTTTGCCGAATTTTATGCACAATACCTTTGGCTCCCATTTCATTGAACCGGTATTCTTTCTGTCGATGATCTCATTAAAATCCCAATCTTTTTCAAATTTCAGCTTTTTTTCTGTATCCATTATATCCATTCCCGATTGTAGCGCCGTTTATTTAAATCGACAAGCCGGAGTCGATCTCCCTTTTTCATCTGAACCGGTCTATTCCAAAGGGCTTGATATTGATCTCCGGTTCCCGGTCATTAATCATATCACATACTATTTTCCCCGTTCCCGTTGCCAGTGTCAGCCCCAGCATCCCATGTCCGGTGGCAATCATGAGATTTTCATGGGAGGGCGCCCTGTCGATGACGGGCAGGTCATCATAGGTCATGGGCCTCAGGCCGCTCCATTGCTCAATGACCGGATTACCCAGGGGTTCCTTTAAAAAGGCAGTTGCACCGGAAACAAGATTTGAAAGCCGCTTTGGGCTCAAAACATCATTGTACCCTGAAAATTCCATGGTCCCTCCCAGCCGGTAACCGCTTTTCCACGGCGTAACCACCATGTTTTTTTCATAGAGGGCCAGGGGATGGGAAGGGCAGGCCCCTGGCCGTTGCATGGTGATGCTGTAACCCTTTCCCGGCAGAACCGGCAGGTCCAGTTTTATTTGCCGTAAGGCAAGAGGAGTCCAGGCGCCGGCGGCCATAACAATATAATCCGCCTTGAAACGACCTTTGACGGTATTTACACCCACCAGGGAATTGCCTTGGATGTAAAAATCTATTAGACTGCAATACTCTTCAATGATCAACCCTTTCCGGGCCAACTGTTTTCGCCAGGAATCCATGAGCATATCCGGCCTGAGATGCCAGTCTGTCTGATTGAGCCAGCCCCCTGCAATATCATCGCAAAGAGCAGGCTCCAGTTCCAAAAGATCTTTTTTCTCTATCCTTTCGGCGCCCATGTGATAGGCATCCAGAAATGCATTGGTGGTCTGATAGGCTTCAAAATTCTTTTTGTTTTTAAATACCGTCAGCATGCCTTTCTTTTCAAAATCACAGTTCATTCCATCCAGGGAGAGCAATGAATCAAACAGGCCCATGGAGTAATTCAGGATTTCATATTTTCCCCGGGCCGCTTTCAGCTTATGGGAGTCAGTGCATTTCAGGGCGAATTTCAGCAGCCATATCATCTGTCTGATATCCAGGGAGGGCTTAATATAAAGAGGAGAGGTCCGCTTCAGGGTTCTTGCGATCTCGTGGCCCACCGTACCGGGAGAGCACAGCGGGATAACATCGCTGAAGCAGAGCAGACCGCAGTTTCCATGGGAGGCCCCGCTCCCGATGAGGCCCTTGTCAATAATCCTGACGCCGGCCCCGCTGTCCAGCAGATAATGTGCACAGGCAAGACCAATGATCCCCCCACCGATGATAATGACTTCTTTATTAGATTTCACTGCATTTTCCTTTTATCGATACAATTAAAAAATCAGGCGCAAGAGTAAAATTGTTTTTCAAAGAATTCAACGGAAAAATGATTGACAAGCATAAATGTATGGACTTATGGATACATCAATGTTTTTATCGGCCATGGATGAATTAAAAAAAGAGGAGAAAAAATGAAAATTCTTGTTCTGGGCGGATCTGGGACACAGGGAAGAACAGCCATCTATGACCTGGCCGGGGATCAAAATATCAGCCGGGTCATATGTGCGGATATCTGCTTTGATGAATTGGAGAAAATCAGACCCTTTACGGATATGAGCAAAGTCTTCACCGTCACGGTGGATGCCCGAAATAAAGAAGCCCTTGTGGACCTTTACCGGAAAGTGGATGTGGTGATTGATCTTCTTCCCAAGGATTTCAAGCAGTTTGTTAACCAGGCGGCTCTGGAGACCGGAGTCAGTGTGGTAAATACCAACTATGCCCATGATCCCGGAGATCTTGACGCCCAGGCAAAAAAAGCCGGGATTGCCATCATGCCGGAATGCGGTCTTGATCCGGGAATCGACCTGGTGATCTATGGGGATGCCAAAAACAGGTTTGATGAAATACACGTCATTAATTCCTATTGCGGCGGATTTCCGGAAAAGAAGGCCTGCACAAACCCCTTGAATTATAAGGTGTCATGGATATGGAAAGGGGTTTTAAGTTCAACCATGAGGGATGCCAGAATCATTAAGGATAAAAAAATCATTGAAATTCCGGCAATGAACCAGCATGATGAAGCCAATATTCATATGGTTGATTTTCCGGGCCTTGGCGAACTTGAAGCCATTCCGAACGGAGATGCCGTTTATTTTACGGACCTGATGGGATTGACCGATACCATCCGGCAGACGGGCCGTTACTCATTGCGGTGGCCGGGTTGGAGCGCCTTCTGGCGGCCTTTGAAACAATTGGGGTTTCTGGGTGAGGCCCCTGTCAAAGGGCTTGCATGTGCTGTAACCCCTGTGGAATTCCTGGACAAGCTTCTGGGGCCGCAACTGGAATATGAAAAGGATGAAAAAGACCTGACCGTTATGATTAATGTTTTTGAAGGCATCAAAGACCGGAAAAAAATGAGGTTCACCAGCACCATGCTGATTGAGAGAGATCTTGATACGGGGATCCTTGCCATGAGCAAAGGGGTGGGTTACACAGCCGCCATTGTGGCCGGAATGATTGCCAATGGGGATATCAAAGAGAAAGGGGTTCTTTCGCCTATAAAACACATACCGGTTCAAAAATTCATGAACAGCCTTAAAAAAAGAGGCATTCAAATAAAAGAAGAAATAACCGTTCTGGAAGAATAAACAAAGGAGTTGGTTGATTGTTAATAATTTTATAAAAAGGAGAAAAAATGAAACTGAAGAAATGCGTATCAATTCTTTTTGCCCTGTCACTGGTGATGTTTTTTACAGGAATCGGCTTTGCCGGGACACTCACCGATATCGTGAACCGGGGTGAATTGAGAGTGGCTGTTCAATCCGGATCTGCCCCCTATGCCTTTGTTGACAAAAACGGGGAACAGGCAGGCTCCATGATTGACTTTGCAAAAGGCATGGCCGAGGAAATGGGTGTAAAGCTGGTCATCCTTGATTTTGACTGGGATGGTCTTATCCCAGCGCTTCTTTCCGGTAAAGCCGATATCCTGGCAGCCGATATGACGCCCACATTGAAACGGGCCCTGAAAATTTCTTTCGCCGACCCCTGGATCTATGTCCAGCCCTGTATTTTCACCAAAACCGGGGCGAGTTTTCAAACCCTTGAAGATGTGAACAAACCCGAAGTTACCGTAGGGGTTCTCCTGGGCTCCACCGGAGAAACCATTGCCAAACAATACCTGCCCAAGGCAACGATCAAATCCTATAAAGGCGGCGGGAGAATGATCGTCCAGGCCTTGATTGCAGGTCATGTGGATGCCGGGGTCAACGATGATCTGGCGGTTCTTACCGTGCTTCCCGATTTCCCGCCCAATTCCATTCGTCTTCTGGACAAACGCCTGGGCCAGGGTAAAGATTCCCTTTCCTTTGGCGTCCGTCATGAATCCGTAAATCTCTGGCAATGGATTAATCTTTATTTTGAAACCATCCGGGAAAACGGTACCTATGATAAGAATATCAATTACTGGCTGAAAGGTGTTGACTGGAAAAAAGATCATTGATTGATCCCTGTCCATCGATGAATTAAATCAACCAAAGAGGTTGTGCTTTCCAATGGAACGTACAACCTCTCAACAAAACGGACGGTTTTATGCTGGCTGATTTTAATCTGAGAGTCATCCTGGAATATCTGCCCCTGTTTTTAACCGGGCTGAGATCCACTTTTTTTATTTCCATTGTATCCATCGGCCTTGCCATTGCAACCGGAATCCTTGCCTGCGCCTGCCGGATTTCCGGTATCCGGTTGATAAAATATCCTGCCATTGCCTATATAGAAATTATCCGGTCCACACCGCTGCTGGTCCAGATTTATTTTTTGTATTTCGGACTGCCCACCCTTGGGATCAGAGTTCCTGAAATACAGACCGGCATCCTGGCCCTGATGCTCAATTCCGGGGCCTATATTGCAGAGATTATCCGGGCCGGGATCAATTCCGTAGAGCCGGGACAGATTGAAGCCGGGGTGTCATCGGGCCTGAATTATGTCCAGAGAATGCGGTTCATTATTCTACCCCAGGCCCTTGGGGTGACCGTTCCGCCGCTTCTGGGGCAGGCCATTGTCCTGGTGAAGGATTCAGCCCTGCTTTCCCTGATTTCCGTGGCGGAATTGACCCGGGCCGGACAGACCCTCACCTCTGAGCGGTTCATGCCGTCGGAAGCCTTTTTTACAGTGGCTTTCTTTTATATGTGCATTTATTTCTGCCTCAAGGCCCTGGCCGACTGGTCCCAGCGGAAACTGATTTTCAGGGAGGCTTACTGATGACGGCATTTTATTTTGAACGGCTCGTGGAGATCTTTCCTTTTTTCTTAAAGGGGTTGTGGATGACCAGCAAAATCGCCTTTATCAGTCTTGTTACCTGTACCCTGCTGGGGTTTATCCTGGGTATTTTCAGGTCGGGCAAAAATAAGATGCTGAAACGGGTCATCGGTGTCTATGTGGCCTTTGTCCGGGGTACGCCCTTTGTGGTTCAGGTGTTTATCATCTTCTTTATTTTACCTGAATGGGGGTTGCAGTTGAAAGCGTTTCCGGCTGCGCTTCTGGCCATGGCCATCATGGGCTCGGCTTTTATCTGTGAAATCGTGGCCGGCGGAATTTCTTCCATACCCAAGGGGCAATGGGAAGCAGCCGCCTCTTCCGGCCTGAACCTGATGCAGCAATTGAGGTGGGTCATCCTTCCCCAGGCCATGAAGGTCATTCTGCCGCCCCTGGTGGGGCAGTTCGTCCTTTTGATCAAAGACACCTCGGTGGTATCCGTCATCGGGGTAATGGAACTGACCCGGGTCGGGTGGGTGACCGTTGTCAGGATCCCAGAGGGGCTCATGGTCTTTTCATTGGTCGGTGCACTTTATTTTGTCATTTCATATCCCCTGATCCTGCTGTCCAACTATCTTGAACAGAAGATGGCGGTTAATTAAAGGAAATTCCCCATGGAAAATATAATAGAATTTAAAAATGTGAACAAATGGTTTGGCAAACTCCATGTGTTGAATGATATCAACCTTCAGATTCCCAAGGGAGAAATCCTGGTCATCTGCGGACCCAGCGGCTCAGGCAAATCAACATTGATCAGATGCATCAACCGGCTTGAAGATATCCAGAAAGGTGAGATTATAGTCAACAAAATTCCTGTGCACGATAAATCCGCAAGCCTGACCCGGCTGAGGGCGGAAATCGGATTTGTCTTCCAGCAGTTTCATCTCTACCCCCATATGACGGTCCTGCAGAATATCATGCTGGCCCCGGTGCAAGTTAAAAAAATGGACAAGGCCAAAGCAGAAAAAATTGCCATGGAAAAACTGGACCGGGTCGGGCTGGCCGAAAAGTCGGGCGCCTATCCGGCTCAACTGTCAGGCGGGCAGCAGCAGCGGGTGGCCATTGCCAGGGGGCTTGCCATGTCCCCGGAAATCATGCTTTTTGACGAACCCACGTCGGCTTTGGACCCTGAAATGATCGGGGAAGTCCTCGACGTCATGGTCAACCTGGTATCCGAAGGGATGACCATGTGTGTGGTCACCCATGAAATGGGGTTTGCCAAAAAAGTGGCCCACCGCGTACTGTTCATGGATGAAGGCAAGATCATAGAAACCGGCACGCCGTCGGATTTTTTTGACCATCCCAAAACAGACCGGGCCGCAAGTTTTATCAGTATGATATTGACCCATTAATCAAAGGACGCCCATGAATATAGAAAAACTGCCTCGATTTCCTTTGGCTGAATTCCCGACCCCGATCCACGCTCTAAAATCATTTTCAGCAGCCGGTAACGGGCCTGCAGTATTGATGAAAAGGGATGACCTGACCTCTCTGGGCATGGGTGGGAATAAAACCCGTAAACTGGAGTTTCTTGTTGGTGAAGCCTTGAATCAGGGCTGTGACACCCTGGTGACGGCCGGAGGCGTTCAATCCAATCATTGCCGGCTGACAGCCGCCGCCGCAAGAAAAGCAGGGCTTGCATGTCATTTGGTCCTCAATGGCACACCGCCTGAAAATCCCAATGGAAATCTTTTGCTGGATCAGATTTTCGGGGCAAAAATTCATTTTTGCCTGAGGAAAGAACGGGATGAAACCCTTTACCGAGTGGCCGAAGAATTGTCTCAAAAAGGACAACGGCCCTATGTGATCCCCGTTGGCGGTTCCAACAGCACCGGCGCCGTAGGCTATGTCAATGCCATGCTGGAACTTGAAACCCAGATGGATCAGATGAAGATCACACCGGATGCCATTGTTTTTGCGACAAGTTCCGGAGGCACCCAGGCCGGGCTGGCGCTGGGGGCTAAAATCATCGGGTTCAAGGGCCGGATTCTCGGCATAAGCATTGATCAGACCAAAACAGGGAATGCCCCCTTCCTCCCCATTCTTGCAAAGATAGCCAATGATACCTCCCTTCGGATAGAAGCGGGGATTCAAATGAATGAAAGCGATTTTTCACTCAATTGTGATTATCTGGGGGCCGGGTATGCCATGCCTGGAGATCTGGAATGGAATGCCATCAGAAATCTTGCGCTGAATGAGGGGATTCTGTTGGGACCGGTTTACACGGCAAGGGCCATGGGGGGGATGATGGATCTGATCCAAAAAGGGGTTTTTACAAAACATCAGACCATCCTGTTCTGGCATACCGGCGGCACTCCTGAACTCTTTGCCTGGGCTGACCAGTGTTGCCCCCGAAATTGAATACCCGCCGCTCCAAAGATGACCTTCGATCAATGACCGACCGTTTGATATAATTTTTTTTTGCCGGCATATCGCCTTTCTCCCTGACTTGGCTTAACTCATCTCCATGGCTTTGAACAATCAATGCGGTTAAGCATCAAACAAGATAAACGTTTATGGCTGTTGAAAAACAAAAAGAAAAATAATATAGTCAAAAATTACAAAATGAGGGCGAGCCGACCAAACCCGGCAGGCCCTCAAAGAAGATAAGGAAATAAGATGAAGATACATGAATACCAGGCCAAGGAATTGTTCAGAACATACCATATCCCTGTTCCCGAGGGGAAGGTGGCCTTTTCCGTTGAAGAAGCAAAAGAGATTGCATCAGGGCTGGGAGGGTTTCCCGTGGTGGTCAAGGCCCAGATCCACGCCGGCGGCAGGGGAAAGGGTGGGGGGGTAAAGCTTGCCTTTTCCATGGATGAGGTGGAAGCACTCAGCAAAAGCATCCTGGGCATGACGCTGGTGACCCACCAGACCGGGCCCCAGGGCAGGCTTGTGAAAAAGCTTCTCATTGAAGCAGGTCAAAAAATTAAAAAAGAACTGTATTTAAGCCTTCTGGTGGACCGGACGACGGCTTCAGTGGTGGTTATGGCCAGCCGGGACGGGGGTATGAACATTGAAGAGGTGGCCGCCAAGACCCCGGAGCGGATTATCAAGGTTCATGTGGATCCCCTCATGGGGATCCAGGGATATCAGCTCCGTCAGGTGGGGTTTGGTCTTGCTCTTCCTTCCGCTGCCATGAAGGAATTTTCAGGACTTTTGGCCAATCTGTATGCATTTTTCATGGCCCATGACTGTTCCCTGGTGGAGATCAATCCCCTGATCCTCACCGAAGATGACCGGGTTCTGGCCCTGGATGCCAAGGTGGATTTTGATTCCAACGCCCTCTACCGCCATAAGAATCTTTTGGCCTTAAGGGATCTGGATGAAGAAGATCCCCAGGAAATCGAGGCCTCCAAATACAGTCTCAACTATATCAACCTGGACGGCAATGTGGGCAATATCGTCAACGGCGCCGGTCTTGCCATGGCCACCATGGACATCATCAAGAATGCCGGGGCCTCGCCCGCCAATTTCATGGATGTGGGCGGCGGCGCCAGCTCGGAACAGGTGGAGAACGCCTTCAGGATCATCCTGGCCGATGACAAGGTCAAGGCCATCCTCATCAATATCTTCGGCGGCATTTTAAGATGTGATGTCTTTGCCAGGGGGGTGGTGGATGCGGCCCGGAAAACCGGGGTGAATATCCCGGTGGTGGTTCGCATGGAAGGCACCAATGTGGATGAGGGAAAGAAAATTTTAAACGATGCCGGTCTGAATCTGATCAGCGCCCTTGATATTGCCGATGCCGCAGAGAAAATTGCGGCGGCGGTCCAATAAAGGAGAAACATCACGTGAGCATATTTGTCAACAAAGACACCCGGGTTCTGGTCCAGGGAATAACCGGCAATGAAGGCAGTTTCCATACCAGGCAGTGCCTTGCCTACGGAACCCGGGTCGTGGCCGGGGTAACACCGGGCAAGGGCGGACAAAAAATGGATGAGGTCCCGGTTTTCAACACGGTTCAAGAGGCTGTGAAAGCCACCGGGGCCAGCGCCTCCCTGATTTTCGTGCCTCCGGCCTTTGGGGCCGATGCTATCATGGAGGCCGCCGATGCAGGGGTAAAATTGATTGTAACCATTACAGAGGGCATTCCCATCCTGGATATGGTCCGGGTGAAAAAATTTCTGGCGGCAAGATCCTGCCGCCTCATCGGGCCCAACTGCCCGGGCATCATCACTCCGGATGAATGTAAAATCGGCATCATGCCGGGAAAAATTCATAAAAAAGGCAATATCGGGGTGGTCTCCCGGTCCGGCACGCTGACCTATGAGGTCGTGGACCAGCTCACAAAGAACGGCATGGGCCAGTCCACCTGCATCGGTATCGGCGGAGACCCCGTGAACGGGACCCATTTCATTGATGTGCTCAAGGCCTTTCAGGACGACGATGAAACCGAGGGGATTGTCATGGTCGGGGAGATCGGCGGCAGTGCGGAAGAAGATGCTGCCGCCTATATCAAAGCCCACCTGACCAAACCCGTGGTGGGCTTCATTGCCGGGCTGACGGCTCCTCCGGGCCGGCGGATGGGCCATGCCGGCGCCATCATATCCGGGTCCGGCGGGACAGCCGCGGCAAAGATTGCGGCGTTCAGGGAAAACGGGATTCATGTCTGCGAGAATCTGGGCCGCATCGGCCGGATCTGTAAGGACGTATTTTCAGGATAACCAAAAAGGAGGTTGATTTGGAGAGTTACACAATTGAATCAAACAAGAAAAAGAGCAGGCTTCCGGCACGGCTTGATTTTGCCCAGAGCGCCACAGGGTTGATCCTGGGGCTGTTCATCTGGATGCACCTGCTGTTTGACGCCAGCATCATTTTCGGGAAAAAAGCCTTTTCCTTTGTTACGGGAATGCTGGAGTTATCCTTTCTCTCGGATACGGGCCATGGATTTCCCATTGTCGTCTTTTTTGCCGTGGTGGTCATCTCCATCCTTTTCATCACCCATGCCCTGCTGGGAATGAGAAAATTTCCCAACTCTTACAAGCAGCACAGGATTATGGCGGACCAGGTGATCATGACGGATCATATGGAAACAAAGCTCTGGTATGTCCAGGTGATCACCGGTTTTATCATGTTTTTTGCCGGGTCGGTTCATCTGTATACCATGTTTGCCAATCCGGGCAGCGTTGATCCCTATCTGTCGGCGGACCGGGTGGTCTCCGGCAATATGTGGTTTTTGTACCTGGTTCTCCTGGTTTGCGTTGTGCTTCACGCTAATATCGGCCTTTACCGGCTCTGCATGAAATGGGGGTGGTTCAGCGGCAAAGATGCCAAACGATCAAGACTGAAACTGCAAATGCTGAGAAACCGGATCATCATCTTTTATCTGGTCATCGGCGTTCTGGGCATACTGGCCTTTACCATTGTCGGCATGGGCCACCGGGACAAGGCCGGAGAAAGATATCTCGGGCAGGTGACATCAGTGGAAATGTTGGTGGAAATGCCTCAGGGGTTGGTACAGACCCGGTATATTGAAGACTCAAACGAATAAGGGGACAGCTAAATGAAAGTCATATATACGGATTCACTTGTAATCGGCGGGGGCCTGGCAGGGCTGAGAGTGGCCATCGCATCCATGCAGAGGGGGTATGACACCATTGTCCTTTCCCTGATTCCTGCCAAACGGTCCCATTCTGCGGCGGCCCAGGGCGGTATGCAGGCCAGTCTCGGGGCCTGCATCAAGGGGGACGGGGATGATGAAGACATCCATTTTGCAGACACGGTCAAGGGAAGCGACTGGGGATGCGACCAGGATGTGGCCCGGATGTTTGTCAACACCTCTCCCAAGGCCATCCGCCAACTGGCGGCCTGGGGCGTGCCCTGGTCCAGGGTCAGGGCCGGGGACCGGGAAGTGGTCATCAATGGGGAAAAGGTCACCATCACGGAAAAAGCCGAGGCCCACGGCCTGATTTCAGCCAGGGATTTCGGCGGCACTAAAAAATGGAGAACCTGTTTTACTTCCGACGGCGCCGGCCATACCATGCTCTATGCCATGGACAACAAGGCCATCCAGATGGGTATCCCGGTTCATGAACGCAAAGAAGCCCTGGCCCTGATCCATGATGACGGGGTCTGTTACGGGGCCATTGTCAGGGACCTGATCACGGGGGACCTCATCGCCTATGTGGCCAAGGCCACCACCGTTGCCACGGGCGGGTATGGAAGACTCTATTCAGTGACCACCAATGCCGTCATCTCCGAAGGCATCGGCAATGCCGTTGTTCTTGAAACCGGCATCGCCCCCCTGGGCAATATGGAAGCGGTCCAGTTCCACCCCACGGCCATTGTTCCCGTGGGCATCCTGACCACGGAAGGATGCCGCGGTGACGGCGGGCTTCTGCTGGACAGGGACGGCTACCGGTTCATGCCGGATTATGAGCCGGATAAAAAAGAACTGGCGTCCAGGGACGTGGTGTCCCGGAGAATGACCGAGCATATGAGAAAAGGCAAAGGGGTGCCTTCCCGGTACGGGGATCATCTCTGGCTGGACATCCGGCTCCTGGGGCGCAAGCACATTGAAAAGAATTTAAGGGAAGTCAAAGAAATCTGTGAGTATTTCCTCGGCATTGACCCGGTGGAGGAACTCATCCCGGTGAGGCCCACCCAGCATTATTCCATGGGCGGTGTCAGGACCAGGTCCACGGGAGAAAGTCCGGCCCTCAAGGGGCTTTTTTCTGCCGGCGAAGCCGCCTGCTGGGATATGCACGGCTTCAACCGCCTGGGCGGCAATTCCGTTGCCGAAACCGTTGTGGCCGGAATGATCGTCGGGGAATATGTGGCGGATTATTGCGCGGCAAACCCTCTCAATATCAGCACCACCACCATTGAGCATTTCATGAAACAGGAAGAAAAGAAAATCACAGACCTTCTGTTCAGAGATCATGGCGAAAATCCCTTCCTGTTGAAGGCTGAAATGCAGAAAATCATGATGGACAAGGTCGGTATCTTCAGAAACGGACCGGACCTGGAGCAGGCCGTGGAAGAATTGAAGATCCTGAACCAGAGGGCCAAAAATATTGCCCTGAGAAACCGGATCTCTTCTTCCAATCCTGAACTGGTGGAGGCCATCCGGGTGCCGAAAATGATCAAGCTGGCCCAGTGCGTGGCCTATGGAGCCCTTCTCCGGACGGAAAGCCGCGGGGCCCACGCCAGGGAAGATTATCCTGAAAGAAATGACCGGGACTGGCTGAAAAGAACCCTGACCACCTGGACGGATGAAAATGCCGATTTGCCCGAGGTCGCCTATGAAGAACTGGATATCACGAAGATGGAAATGCCTCCCGGATCAAGGGGATACGGGGTGGACAATATTGTCCATCATCCGGACACAAAAAAAAGAATCAGCCGGATAGAAACCATACGGGAAGCCAACCCCGGCGCAGACCGGTTTGAGATTCAGGAACTCTTGAATCCCATCACCATTCCTGAAAAATTCAAAGGCAAAAATGAGCGTATCGGCAGGGGGTTTAAATAATGAGCGAGAATGAAAGAGTCTTAAAATTCCAGATATTCAGATATAATCCGCAGAAAAAGGGTGACAAGCCCCGCATGGTCACCTATGAGATCACAGAGGCCCCCGGCATGACGGTTTTTATTGCATTGAACGAGATCCGGGAGCAGCAGGACCCGTCCCTGCAATTTGATTTTGTCTGCAGGGCCGGCATCTGCGGGTCCTGCGCCATGGTTATCAACGGGCAGCCCACCCTTGCCTGCCGGACCCTGACCTCAAAATACGAAAGCGGCGAGATTAAATTATTGCCCCTACCCGGATTTGAACTCATCGGCGATCTGTCCGTCAATACGGGAAAATTCATGCGGGCCATGTCCGAACGGGTGGAATCCTGGATCCATGATATCCATGCAGACAAGGTAAATTATAACACACTGGAAGAACGCATGGACCCGGATGTGGCAGACAAGATCTATGAGCTGGAACGGTGTGTGGAATGCGGCTGCTGCGTGTCGGCCTGCGCTACCAAGCGCATGAGGCCCGATTTCCTGAGTGCCGTGGGATTCATGCGCCTGGCCCGGTTTGCCCTGGACCCCAGGGACAAGCGCACGGACGAAGAATTTTATGAAATCATGGGGGATGATGACGGTGTTTTCGGGTGCATGACCCTTCTGGGCTGTGAAGACTATTGCCCCAAGGACCTGCCCCACCAGACCCAGATTGCCTATCTGAGGCGGAAAATGGTCCTTGTGAAATAGCATCGGCCTGATATCAAAGAAAGATCCGGGCAGCAGGTCGCCCTGCTGCCTGTTGCATTGTGAAAGGAATGGAGATGATGGACGGATTTATGTATGAAACCATGTTTCCCCTGGGACCGGATACGACGCAATACCGCCTTCTGACCAAGGAGCATGTCAGGGTAAGGGAATTTGAGGGGAAACCGGTTCTCATGATTGAACCCCAGGCCCTGGCCTTGATTGCCGACCAGGCCTTCAAAGATGCGGCCCACCTCCACAGGCCGGAACATCTGAAAAATTTAAGAAAGGTCATGGATGATCCTGAAAGTTCGGACAATGACCGGTATGTGGCCCTGGAACTGTTGAAAAATGCGGTGATTTCTGCAGAACGGGTGTATCCCATGTGCCAGGATACGGGAACCGCCGTCATCATGGCCAAAAAAGGCCAGCAGGTCTGGACCTGGAGTGAGGATGAAGAAGAATTATCCAAGGGCGTATTCAAGGCTTATACGGAAAACTATTTACGCTATTCCCAGAATGCGCCGTTGACCATGTACGAGGAAAAAAATACCCGGACCAATCTGCCGGCCCAGATTGATATTGCCGCAGTCCAGGGAGATGAATACCGGTTTCTCTTCATGGCAAAGGGGGGCGGGTCCGCTAATAAGAGCAATCTTTTCCAGATGACAAAGGCGGTATTAAAATCAGAACAAAGCCTGATCAATGTTCTGGTGGAAAAAATGAAAGGGCTGGGAACTACGGCCTGTCCTCCCTATTATATTGCCTTTGCCATAGGCGGCACCTCGGTTGAGCTGAATCTGAAAACCGTGAAACTGGCCTCGGCCCGGTATCTGGATTCCCTTCCCGTCAAGGGAGGCGAGACGGCCCATGCCTTCAGGGATATCGACCTTGAAGAAAAAGTATTGCGCCGTTCACAGGAACTGGGCATCGGCGCCCAGTTCGGGGGTAAATATTTTGCCCATGAGATCAGAATCATCCGCCTGCCGCGGCATGGGGCCTCCTGCCCCATCGGCATCGGCGTTTCCTGCTCCGCCGACCGTCAGATCAAGGGGAAAATCACCCGGGACGGAATTTTTCTGGAACAACTGGAAGAGAACCCCGGCGCCTACCTGCCGAAACGGGAGCCTGAACTGAAACCCGCCATCCGGATCAACCTGAATCGGCCCATGGGTGAGATCCGGGCCGAACTGTCCAAATATCCGGTTTCCACAAGGCTTTCATTGAACGGCAAGATTATTGTGGCCAGGGATATGGCCCATGCCAAATTCATGGAAGGTCTTGAAGCCGGAAAAGGGCTGCCGGAATACCTGAAAAACCATATCATTTATTACGCAGGTCCTGCCAAAACCCCTGAAGGAGAAGCCTCCGGATCATTCGGTCCCACCACGGCGACCCGAATGGACCCCTATGTTCCTGTTTTTCAGAAGCAAGGAGCTTCCCTGATCATGCTGGCCAAGGGAAACCGGAGCCGCGAGGTCACTGAAAGCTGTAAAGCCAACGGCGGGTTCTATCTGGGGTCCCCCGGCGGTCCGGCGGCCCGTATTGGAAAAGATTTTATCAAAAAGGTCGAGTTGGTGGAATTTGAAGAACTGGGAATGGAAGCCGTATATAGGATCACCGTGGAGGATTTTCCCGCCTTTATCCTGGTGGATGACAAGGGCAATGATTTTTATGCGAATCTTTTATAACCGGTTCCATTAATTGATAAGGCCTGATGAAATTTTATGGATTTTATCAGGCCTTATATTTTGAATGCCGCAATTTTTTTATGCAATTTTAAATTTGCTTACAAATCCTTCAAGGCTGTGAGCCAGACTTGATAAGGATTTTGCAGTGGTGTTCACCTTATTGCTGTTTTCCTTCATTTGGGCCGAATCATTGACCTCGGATATAACCTTGCTGATGGAGTCGATCTGGAGAACAGTATCCTGGGTGGTATCTTGGATCACCTTAATCTTTTCCTTGATGGAGGAAGAGGCTTGGGCAGTCTGGCTTGCAAGATTTTTAATTTCGCCGGCAACTACGGCAAACCCTTTACCGGCATCACCGGCCCGAGCTGCTTCAATGGTGGCATTCAAAGCCAGAAGATTAACCTGCTCTGAAATATCCTGGATGGTTTCAATGACATGACCGATGTCAACAGCCGCCTTTCCTAATTCTCCCACCTGGTCATGGGATTTTTTTGCCTGGGCGACAGCATCCTCTGTAATGGACCGGGCTTTTTCCGCACTTCGGGTGATTTCATTTATGGTGGCGGTCATTTGTTCTGCTGCCGCTGCAATGGTGCCTACGTTGGTGGTGGTTTCATCAGAAGACAGGGCAACG
>CAZAHK010000086.1:0-16522 GCA_964484555.1 uncultured Desulfobacula sp. | reverse complement strand
AATGTCCAAAGCAGATAATGATTTTCCCTGGGTCATATTGGCCTCATGAATGAAACTTAGCTCTATAATACCGATCGAATCGACAGATATTCCAAGTTTATTGAATTTTTAGAAATAAATAAAGTCCTGTATACATTTATTTACCTTATTACATCAAATCACAGCAAGGATAAAGGATTTTCCAGCAAATTGTTTGACACTGTTTTTTTATGTTGTTATATTTAAAATAACCGTAAACACTTACCATAAAACGCTCTACAGTGACTGATCCATGTAACTGCAATATCTAAATTTCATTCATATGCTTCCTGCATGGGATGAACCAAGAAGAGTCAAACCTATTTTGAAAGGCAGCAAAAGCCCCCTGCTGCCCAGAGGAGGGGAAGATGGCCGGCAAATCAACAGTAAATCCAAAATCATTAATTCACCATGTTGAAGAAGTCAAAAAAGGCAAAAGAGCATTTCAGGATGCCTTTCAGGGCGTTTCCAAGATGATTCTCGACGCTGGAGTTCGCAAAATAACGGTAAAAGGGAAAACAACCTACCAGTTCGATATTTTCAGTCAGGGCAAAAAACATCTGGTGGGGATGTATGATGAAATCAACAGCTTTGTTTCCTTTGTCAAAGATGCTTCAGAGGGCGGCTCATCCAGAGAAATGGCCTTTGTGCTTGTGGGGGAACCGGGCAATGGGAAAACCTTTTTTGTTGACTATCTTTGTGCACGGTATCGGGATTATTTAAGCCTTCCCCAGAATCGAAAATATACTTTCCGTTTTATAAATCTGAATCAACTGGGCGGCTACGGCAAGATCGAGTTTATTGAATCTCAGACCTATGAAGACCCCATGATTCTGGCCATGAGTCTTTATGAAACAAAAGAGAAGACCCAAGACTATCTGGTTCAGAAATTTAAATATACTGATAAACAGGTAGAAGCGTTATATGAAAAATACCGGCCTTTGGGTGCATGTTCCGCCTATATTTTCAATCAGATCCGGGAATATTCGGATAATGATCTTGCTAAAATGCTTTCATTTATTGAGATTACACCGGTCCCCTTGATCGAAAGCCTTGGCACCATTACCGGGAAATACCCGGCCAAGGATAAAATCACCTCTTCTGCCGTTGATTTGATGGGAGAGGAATCCATTCAGCGCCTCCTGCATATTTCCGATTCAAACAATCCCTATCGGTTTGATTTGCGCCGTGGCGCCCTGGCAAGAGTTGCCGGCGGAGGCATTCATTTCAGCGATGAAATCTATAAAAATAAAAAAGATCTGGTACAGGTCTATCTGGGTGTGATTCAAAACCGGATGATCGAACTGGATGGGTTCAAATGGCCCATTGATACATTGATCATTGCCACCAGCAACAATTCCGAATTTGATTCCTTTCTTTCGGAAAAAGAAGAAGCGCCTATTATTGACCGGTGCCGCATCTGTTACGTGGCCCATAACACGGATTATAAGATCCAGAAGTTTTTGACGGAATATGCCATTGGTAAAGACACGAAACGGTCTCTGGATTCAAAAGTGCTGCATCAGGATCCCAATCTAAATTATGCAGCGTCCATTGGGGTTGTCCTCACCCGGTTACCGAAATCCGATAAACTTACTCCGGTTGAAATCATGAAACTTGCAGCAGGGGAAGTGGCCGGTGAAAAGAGCCTGAAAACCCTGGCTGAACTGATTGACACCCTGAATCAGGATACGGATATTACCAAACGCTTCGGACAAAAAGGCCTGGGGCAGAGAAATTTGGGGCGGGCTGTTCAGTTGCTCTTGGAAAGCTCGGAAACCAATGAAGGCCAGTGTATGTTTGCCTTGGATATTTTTAATGCCCTTGAAAGAACTGTTCTGGATTATGTTCATGAGCCGGCCGACAGGGCAAAATTCAAGGAAGACCTGAAAATTGCCAGGGGTCTATACCGGGAACGGATTATGACGGAAATGTTTAATGCCTATATGGATGAGCCCCTTGCCATTAAAAAAGACGTGATGAATTATGTCAATATGATCATAGGGGTGGATGCGGAGCATCTGGGCCCTGATATGATGTGGAAATACCGGGACCCCCAGACCGGAGACCTCAGGGCACTGAAGATCGATGAACGCTATATTAAAAACGTTGAAGAACGGCTGGGTCTCAAAACCGAAGAGCAAAGGGCGTCTTTCAGAAACTCCATTCGAAAGATTTACGGCCAGAAGCTTTCCGTGGACGCGAACTATGATTTTATGGATAATCTCGAACTTGTGAAGGCCATTACCGATGTCCGGCTTAAATCCGATATTGCCGGCGCCGGTTCCCTTATAGGGGCCCTGGCCAACAGGACCAATGAGGAAAATCAAAAACTCTATGACAGAATGGTGTATACCATGAATGAAAAACTTGGATATTGCAGAACCTGCGCCCAGAAAACCATTGAATATTTCTGCAGTCAAGAGGATGACAAATAAACAAGGGAGGTAAAATTCATGATAACCCTTGATGAACTTCTTGAAAAAGACAGAAGACGGGAAGAAGACGGATTCAAGCGAAAGATCCGGATCGGCAGGATTGTTAAGCCTGGAACAGGGGGTAAAGAGAAAATCATCATTGTTCCCACCACAGTGGAAGAAAAATTTGTACACGATGAGATACGCCTTGAACAGGAACCGGGAGAAGGTGAACCCACGGGTGGAACAGGAGAGGGAGAAGAAGGAGATGTAATTGGAGAACAGCCGGTCCGCCCCCAGGAAGGAGAAGAAGGCGAGGAAGGCGCCGGGGAGGGTCCGGGCCAGGGTGAGGGCGGAGAGCACGAGCTTGAATCCAACGCCTATGAACTGGGCAAAGTGCTTTCCCAGGATTTTCAACTGCCCAATTTAAAAGATAAAGGTAAAAAAAGAACCCTGGCAAGATATATTTATGATTTAACGGATAAGAACAGAGGAGTCGGCCAGATACTGGATAAAAAGGCCACTTTGAAACGAATCGTCGAAACCAATATCACCCTTGGAAACATTCCGGATATCGACAATATTGATTCGACAAAATTTATCATTTCGCCCCGGGATTTGATTTACAGAATTCTATCCCGGGAAAAAGATTTTGAATCCCAGGCCCTTGTGTTTTTCTTAAGGGATTATTCAGGGTCAATGAGCGGAAAGGTTACCCAGACTGTTGTCTCCCAGCATGTCATGCTGTATTCCTGGCTGCTCTACCAATATGAAAAACAAGTGGAAACCCGGTTTATCCTTCATGACACGGAAGCCAAGGAGGTTTCGGATTTTTACAAATATTATTCCTATAAGGTAGCTGGCGGGACCAAGGTTGCTACTGCCTTTAAGCTTGTAAACGATATTGTCGAGCGTGAGAATCTGGCCCGGGATTATAATATTTATGTTTTCCATGGGACTGATGGAGATGACTGGGACAAGGACGGAAAACAGACCATCGCCGAGATTGAAAAAATGCTGACCTATGTTTCCAGGATCGGGATTTCCATTGTGGAGCATTCCTATGTGGGATCAAAGAAGACAGAGGTGGAAAACTATTTAAAATCCTCAGGAATACTCACTAAACACAGCAATCTCATCAAAATGGATGTGCTGGATGAAAACGCGGATGACTCAAGAATCATTCAGGGTATAAAACAGCTCATCAGTTAAGACATCAGGTCGGTCAACCCGAAAGTGAGATAATGATATGGAACTTGTAAGTCAACATGTCAAAGGCATCATGGAGGAGTGCAAATTAAGGGCCATGGATCATGGCTTGACCTTTGATGATGAAACCCTTGAATATATTGTGACCAACCGGGATATGATCGAACTCAGCCCTAAAGTCATGATCCCGACCCTATATGACTATTGGGTCCATGATGTCCGTGTTCTTTCCGGAAAGGGCATGTACGAAGCCTATCCTTCAAACCCTTATGAAACCGTGATTAATACAAGGCCTGCCATTTCATTTTACAATGACAACAATCCCGACTGGCTGAATGTGATGATTTTCTATCATGTTCTGGGCCATATCGATTTTTTTCAAAACAATCTTTTTTATAAAAACACCTGGGATATCGATCTCACCGGACAGGCCCTGTCAGATAAGCGGATGATTGCAAAACTTCGGTCCGAAAAGGGGAGATGGGTGGATTACGCCATTGAATTTGCAAGGGGAATAGACAATCTGGTGGGATATCACAGGGAACTGAACTTGAATATTTTAAATGAATCAAAACAGCCCCTGAATCGGACGGATTTTTATTTTGATATCTTTTTGCAGAAAATTAAAAATGTCTCCCATAACGACTATCTTAAAGAAATTACGCGTTACAATGAGGGCCTTCACAACAATGGAGATTTTTTCAACCTGGTGGTCAATAAATATCCCGAGTTTGAAGAATTATATCGAAAAGAGCTTCTCATCAAGCGAAAAACTGAACTGGACATTATGGAATATATCATCCGGAACTCCCCGTTTTTGAAAGACGATGAAAACGAATGGATGAAAACCGTCATGCAGATCGTCCGCAATACTTCATTATATTTTCAGCCCCAGATCAGAACCAAAATCATGAATGAAGGCTGGGCCAGCTACTGGCATGATTATCTCTTCATGAGAGATGACCGGATCTGCGGCCATGAGGTGGATTATGCCAAGGTCAATGCCGCCGTCACCTCCATGCCCAAGGTCGGGTTCAATCCCTATGCTCTCGGCATGAGGCTTTTCCAGCATATTAAGGATATGGAAGACAGGGGCTGCTATTCCTTTGATTATACATTGTTAAAAGATGAGATTGGAAAAAAGAAATTCAACAAGGCCAAAGCTTCAGGTGCGGACTATATCCTGAAGGTCCGGGAGAATTTTAATGATTTTACCTTTATCAATTCCTTTATCGATCAGGAATTTGTGACAGCACACAATCTTTTTGTGGCAGGCAAACGGTTTAACAATGCAAGGATGTCCATTGAATATTATATCAAATCCAAAAAGGCGGAAGATTATAAGGAAATGATTGTGGACACCCTTTATCATCCCCCTGAAATATTTGTGGATCTTTCTCTCACCAAAAACGGGGTCCTGTATCTGAACCATAAATTTGAAAACAAGCCTTTGAAAACGGATTATATTGAAAACACCATGATCGGTATCGAATATTTATGGGGCGGCCCTGTTCATCTTGAGACCAGTGAACCCGTTGCATCCGGAAAGACGGCGGCAGCTTACGCCAATTTCTGGGACCCCGCTTCCCAGCAGACTGAAGAAAAAAAGCCTGAACCCGCCAAATGGAAAAGAATGCTTTATATCATCGAAAACCGAAAACTTCATAAACGGGAGCTATAGATCGATATGGAATCCAACACCCTATCCGTGGATCAAACCCTTGAACTGCTTGATAAGAGCATGACGGATTATCAAAGGCTCAAGCCGGTTCCCTTTGAAGAATTTCTGGCCATTCTGAATGCAAAACCATCCCAGATTCTGAGAAATATATTTCAGACGTTTCATGATATGATTAAAACCTATGTGGTTGAGCCTGAAGACACCCTATCCGAAGAAGGCGATCATCTTTCATTCACCAATTATGATTGCTCCCGGTTATTTGTGGAAGGATCTGAAAACCCTTTTTTTACGGATATGCTGTTTGCAAACCGGTTTATGAAACAGATGGAATACCTTCGCCACGGCGCCCAGCAAAACAGAATCTATATTTTTTACGGGCCCCATGGATGCGGGAAAAGCACATTTTTAAACAACCTGCTCAAAAAATTTGAACAATACGCCAATACTGAAGAAGGGCTCCGGTATGAAATCGTATGGCGGTTGAATATTAAAAAACTTCAGGATAAGGAAAAATCTTTTACCATATCCGCCTTTGAAAAGCTCATCCATTATGTTGAAAAAGGGGAAGAGAATTTTAAACCGGATGCAAATGAAAAATCCTTCGGAGGCACTGAGGCCGAGTATATTGAGATTCCCTGTATTTCCCACGACAACCCTTTTCTGGCCATTCCCAAGGATCAGCGAAGAATCGTTCTGGATGAATTGATTAAAAATGATGAATTCAAATGGCGTCTTTTTACGGAAAAAGAATATGAATGGGTGTTTAAGGAAGAGGTTTGCACCATCTGCTCGTCCATTTATCATTCATTGCTGGAGCGGCTTGGCAATCCGTCGGAAGTGTATAAAATGCTCTATGCCAGGCCCTATTATTTCAACCGCAGACTGGGCAACGGCATCAGCGTCTTTAACCCCGGCGACAGCCCGCTAAAGCAAAATGTTCTTTCCAATGAGATGCTTCAAAACCGCATCAATTACCTTTTTCAAGACAGTAATATCATCAGTTACCAGTATTCGAGGTTTGCCAAAATCAACAATGGGATCTATGCGCTCATGGATATCAAATCCCATAATATTGAAAGAATGGTTGAGCTTCATAATATTATCAGCGAAGGCCTGCATAAGGTTGAAGACATTGAAGAACGGGTGGATTCGCTGTTCTTTGCGCTGATGAACCCGGAAGATAAGCGAAGCATCCGTGATTTCCCGTCATTTGAAGACAGGATCCAGTATATTGATATCCCTTACATTCTGGATATGAAAACCGAAGTCAAAATATTTATTAATATTTTCGGCCGTCATATTGAAGGCGGTTTTTTACCCATGGTGCTTGAAAATTTTGCCAGGGTCATCATCTGCACTCGAATCGGCAAAAAATCCCAGGCCCTGGCCGAATGGATAAAAGATCCGGCCAAATATAAAAACTTCTGTGATGAACAGCTTATGCTGCTGAAAATGGAATTGTTTTCCGGAAATATACCCAAATGGCTTGAGGAAGAAGATATTAAATCACTTGACAACAAGATGCTGAAAAAGATAATTGCAGAGTCTGAAATTTACGGCAAGGAAGGATTGTCCGGCCGGGATTCCATTAAATTGTTTGATCAGTTCTATTCAAAATATGCCAAAGAGGACCGACTGATCAATATGCCGGACCTGTGCATGTTTTTTAATAAGCTGGATGATCCGCCCAAACGGATGATTCCGCCCGGGTTTCTGGAGTCCCTGTTGAGGATGTACGATTACAGTGTTCTTCAGCAGGTAAAGGAATCTTTGTATTATTATAATGAGGAGCAGATTGCCAAGGATATTAAAAATTATATTTCCGCTATTACCAACGATGTTGATACCGTCATCAAATGCATTTTTACAAAAGAGGAAATCCATGTCACTGAAGCCTTTCTTGAAAGTATTGAAAACCGGCTTCTTTCTTCCAATATGGACAAGACCCGAAGACATGAAATCCGGAATGACGTGTTAAAAGAATATACCACCCGGACCCTTACCCACGAGATTATGATAGAAGGAAAAAATATCACGGAAACCAGGCTGTTCGAATCCTTGTATGATCGATACGTCCACAATCTTAAAAAAAAGGTGTTGGAACCTTTTATCGAAAACGAAAATTTCAGAAATGCCATTAAGGATTTTGATACAGAGAAATTCAAAGCCCATGACAAACGCATTAAGAAAGATGTTAAATTCCTGCTGACCAACCTTTCAAAAAAATTCGGTTACACCACCCAGGGGGCCAATGAAGCCTGTATTTACGTTATAGATAATGATCTTGCCAATAAATTCAAATAATTTAGTCGCCAATATCGGCAATCAAAACCGCAGCATTGTCATCATTCCCACCGATGGGTCACACAAAGCCTATCTGACATCCCGGCTTTACAAAACAAAAAAAATGCCGGTTGTCGTGGTGTTTAAAGATGCCCATAGCGCATTGGCATTTATGGAAGAACTGAAATTTTTTCTTCCTGAAGACAAACAGCAGATTGTTTTTTTCCCGGAGTATCCGATTCTTCCATTTAAATCCCTTTCCTATCATAGAGAGATCTCGATCAAAAGACTGGCCGCTTTATCCCGCATCATGAATGCACAGCATCCATTGCTGATCCTTACGACGGTGGACACGCTATTGCAGAAACTGATGCCAAAGACAAGCCTGGACGGTTTTGCCGAGCTGGTCATGGTCAATGAGGAATTGGACAGGGATGGCCTTATTCTTAAACTCGAGTCCGGCGGGTATGTAAGGACATCCCTAGTGGAGGACCCGGGTGAGTATTCCGTTCGCGGTGGAATTCTGGATATTTATGCGCCGGGAAATGCCCATCCGGTCCGGATCGAATTTTTCGGGGACTTGGTCGAATCCATCCGGTATTTTTCTCCCTATACCCAGAGAGGATTTAAAGATATTTTTGAATTTGTTATTTCCCCCGCCAATGAAGCGGTTCTGACCAAAGCGGAACTGCCCCATATTTTAGCCCGGCTCAGAGAGGCCGGAACATCTGCAGGACTGGATGCCCCCAAAATCCGGGAATATGCGAATCAGATTCGCGAATCCGGCAGATTCCCCGGCATCGAAAGCATGTTGTCCATTGTTTATGAGCAGTTGGACACCCTAGTGGACTATATTCCGCCAAAGAGTTTCTGGGTCCTGGATCATCCCGAAGAACTGGAAGCCTCTGCAAAGGAGTTTGAAACCAAGGCCGGCATCCAGTATAAAACCAACAAGGCCGAAAAAAGACTCTGTGTTGAACCCGAATCCGTCTGTCTTGAATGGGAACTGGTTCAATCCAGGATCCTTGCAAATCAATATACGGCCGTTTATCCGTTTCCTATTGTTCAGCCCCCTTCTGATGATGCAATTCCTGTATTTTCGTTTCATTATGAAGATAATCTCCCCCTTTCTTCACAGTTGAAACGGGAGGGGTTCAAGGACAATCCCCTGTTGCCCCTGGCCCAATGGTTTAAACAGCATATGGCCGAACAGTTTAGGGCCTTGTGCGTCCTGACCCAGGAATCCCAGGCCAAAAGATTGATTTCCCTTTTACAGCCCTATGGATTGGAGCCCTTGCCCTGTAAATCCTTCAGCCTTGCAATGGAAAAACCTCCAGGTATTTACTACCTGTTTGGCGAGCTATCCTCGGGATTTGTTCTGAAGGACCATTTCCTTGCCCTTGTGACGGAAAATGAAATCTTCGACAGAAAAAGAATCCGGAGGCAAGGATCCGGTAAAAGAGATCTGAAAACCGAACTCATTGCACCGGAAGAATTGAAAAACGGGGATATTGTCGTTCATATCGAACACGGCATCGGGCGTTATGAAGGCCTGTGCAGCTTGAGCATAGACAAAATCGTACAGGATTTCATTCTCATTGTGTATCAGGATGACGACAAACTCTATCTGCCGGTTGACCGTATTGAAATGATCGGTAAATATATCGGCGTGGAAGGATATGAACCCCTTCTGGATAAAATCGGATCCAAGGCCTGGATAAAATCCAAGGCCAAAGCCAGGGAAGAGGTCGAAAAGCTGGCCGCCGATCTGTTAAACCTTTATGCACAAAGAAAGGTCAATACCGGTTTTTCATTCAGCCGGCCGGACAATTATTATGATGATTTTGAGGCCGCCTTTCCCTATGAGGAAACCCGGGATCAATTAAGGGCCATAGATGACGTCCATCTGGATATGGAATCCTCCACTCCCATGGACAGGCTGGTCTGCGGCGACGTGGGCTACGGGAAAACAGAGGTTGCCGTCAGGGCCGCTTTTAAAGCGGTCAATGATGGAAAACAGGTGGCCATTGTCGTGCCCACCACCATTCTTGCAGAACAGCATCTGTCCACTTTCAGGGAACGCTTTGCCGGGTATCCGGTCCACATTGAATGTCTTTCCAGATTCAGATCCCGGAAGGATCAGACCAGAATACTCAAGGCCATCAGTTCCGGCCTGGTGGATATTGCCGTTGGAACCCACCGGCTCCTGCAGAAAGACGTTGATTTTAAATCCCTTGGACTCCTGGTCATTGACGAAGAGCAACGGTTCGGGGTCAAACATAAAGAAAGCCTGAAAAAGAAACGAAGTACGGTGGATGTCCTCGCTTTGACGGCAACCCCCATCCCCCGGACCCTTCATCTGTCCTTGACGGGAATGAGGGATATCAGTGTCATTAAAACACCCCCTGCAGACCGGCAGCCCATCGTCTCCTATATTTCAACATATGACGCCGCCATAGTCAAAGATGCCGTGAAACGGGAATTGTCCCGGAAAGGTCAGATTTTTTATGTTCACAACAATATCAAAACCATTTCAAAAATTGCGGAAAACCTTGCAGAGCTTGTTCCGGAAGCAAGGATAGGGATCGCCCACGGCAGACTTTCCGAAACAGAACTTGAAAAAATCATGTTTCAATTTGTTCATTTTGAGATCGATATCCTGGTTTGTACCACCATTATAGAATCCGGACTGGATATTCCTTCGGCAAATACCATGGTCATTGACAAGACTGAAAATTTCGGCCTTTCCCAAATCTATCAACTGCGGGGCCGCATCGGCCGGGGGGATCACCAGGCCTATGCCTATCTTTTTATTTCCGATGAAACCCGGTTGACAAAAGATGCCAAAAAACGATTGTCCGCATTAATGGAATACAAAGATCTTGGCTCAGGTTTCCAGATCGCCATGAAGGACCTCCAGATCAGGGGTGCCGGTACTGCCCTGGGCGCTTCGCAATCCGGTCATATCGCCGCCGTCGGCTATGATATGTTTTTAAAATTACTAGACCAGGCCGTCCATGATTTAAAGGGAGAAGAGACCATTGAACCGCTGGAGCCGGAAATTAATGCAGCCATGTCCTCTGGATTTCCTGAAGATTATATAGAATCGGTTGAACAGCGGTTGACCCTGTATCGGCGGCTGTCCAGGATCACCCGGGTTTCAGACATCAGTGATATGAAAAAAGAACTGATGGACCGTTATGGGCGACTGCCAAAGGAAGCGGAAAACATGCTTTTAAAAATTATGCTGAGGGTGTATTGCATCCAGGCAGGCATTCAACGGCTTGATATCACACCGGACATATTGACGCTGACCTTTTCGGAAAAACACAGGGAAAAACCTTTGAATATGGTTACCGGGCAGCTTAACAAACTTTTTCCGTTTGAATTCATTAAAAAAGACAGCATCCGGATTCAACTGGGAAGGAATAGAAATAATATTTCCCGGACCCTTCTTGAAACCCGGGATATTCTCAAAGCCCTGTCCTGAATCCTGTTCCCCCTCATTCTCCCTGCCTATAGAAAATTCTGAAATAGTCAAGATAACCCTTTATATTTTTTGAAGATTTAATATAATGAGCTAATTTTTAAATAGCCGCTGCAAAAAACCGAATTCTATTTTCCGGGAGAGGCTGACAATGAAAACATTCAAAGAGTCTTTTTTTCTGAAAAAATTTATTGAGACCCTGGATCAGGGAAGGGTGCCCCTTGAAATCATTGATACAAGTGGGAACCGGTTTTCAACGGCCTGTGAAGAGATCAGGCATAAACTCCATATCAAAAACCAAAAATTTTTTAAGGCCCTGGTTTCTCCCAATGCCCTGTCTCTGGGGGAGGCCTATATAAAAGGGTATTTTGATATTTCGGGCAGCATCAAAGAGCTGTATGAACTGGTATGCGATCGCTTGCTGCATAAGTACCAACCTCAAAAACCCATGCAGCGTATTGCAAAATTTCTGGTCAACCCCGGACAAAAGGAAAGGAAAAATATAGAATTTCACTATAATGTGCCCAGTGAGTTCTACCGCTTGTTTTTAGGAAAAACAATGGGATATACCTGTGGGTATTATACGGATGAAAACACCGGCATGGATGATGCCCAGATTGAGAAAATGGATATCATCTGCAGAAAGCTTCGGCTGAAGCCTGATCAGGCATTGCTGGATATCGGATGTGGGTGGGGAAATTTTGCGGTTTATGCGGCCAAAGAATATGGGGTAAATGTGATGGGGATTACCCTGAGCTCTGAACAAAAGGCCTATGCGGAACGCTGGGTTGAAAAAGAAGGGCTCGCCCGGAAAATTAAGATCAAAATCCAGAATTACAGGGACCTGGGTTCGGAAAAATTTGATAAAATCGCCTGTGTGGGTATGTCGGAACATGTAGGAAAGAAAAATATGCAGGGTTTTTTTCAGACGGTTTACCGTTCCTTGAAAAAGGGAGGGCTTTTTATGCAGCATACCATCACAACCTATCAGAAGCAGAAAAAGGGATACGAAAATAGGTTTCTGAATCAATATATGTTCCCCGGCGGAGAGCTGATGCTTGAGCAGGAGCTTATCGACATGGCTGCTTCTTCAGGGTTTGAACTGCTGACGGCGGAAAATTTCCGGCCCCATTATATCAAAACCCTGAACGACTGGATCATACGGATGGAGGAACAAAAAGACCTGCTTTTGAAAATTATTTCTGATGAAATTTATCGCATCTATCATATCTTTTTTATTGGTTCCCTGATTTCATTCAGAAACAAAGAGATTTCTTTATTTCAGAATTTATTTTATAAGACGGATGATAAAAACATAAAAACAGACCGGTTTATAAGTTTGTATTCAAAAAATGAAACCAGAATTGCCTGATATTGAAAAATTTGAAAGAATCGTATTTCAGAAAAAAAATACACTGGATCTATTGTTGTCTTTTTCTCTCAAATTGCTTCAGGCAAGGCATGTGGGGGTTTTGCTCGGAACAAACAAAACCTATTTGAAATTCCTTCCGCCGGAAAAATGGGACAGGGGCGTCATGCATAAATTTGACGGCAAGGGAATGTCAGGTCTTATGTTCAAATATTTCGGGACAGCCATTGTCAAGCGCAAGGGACTTTCCCCGGTCATGCTTTACAGGGAAACCCAATTCGGAGAGAAAATAGAAAGTGACGGGATCATCTCTTTTGTTCTCAGAACCCACAGGGAATTCTATGAAAAAGGTCTCAAAATCATTATCATTGACGGTTTACAAGACAGTCTTCAGGACGCTGAAAAAGCCTTTGTTTATTCAACCTATTCTTATGACGGAAAGGTTTTTGACCGTTTGCCCGGGTTAAGAATCAATACTGCCATTGTAAGGCAATTCCGTGCAAAAAATTTTGTTTCCGCCTATGTCCCGGATTATGGCGCCATTGTTTTTAATACCATTGACGAAAATATCCTGGTCAATACCGATGAACGATTTCTTCACCAGGAAGAATTAACCAAGCGGTTGGATATATTGATTGCCGCCATTGAAATGGCCTCCATTGCCTATATCGGATCTGCCAAAGGGAGGCAGGCGGCCCATATCATCTGGAGAAAGGAAAAAAATCTCAGGCGGACGGCTCTGGAATTGAAACAGAAGGCGATTCAATTAAATGCCCAGAAAGCTTATTTAAAGGCGGTTGGGGCTGTGGATGAACGTCAGCTCAACATGGAAGCCGTGAATATCACCGACGGTGTTTACGCCTTTATGGATATGGTCGGATCTGCTCTTATTCGGAAAAAATTCCAGCCCAGAGATTATTTTTTGATATTGAACCTCTGCCACCAGATTGCAGCAGATAATGCGAGCCGGTATGCCTGTCGAGTGGATAATTTTATAGGGGATTCCGTATTCCTGGTAAATGCCTCCCCCTTTGACGAACAGGGCCCTCGCTTGTCCCCTGCTGCCCATGAACGGGCAATGCTGATGGTCTTTGCGCTTGCTTCTATTTTTAATGAAATCCGGCTTTTGGCGTCGGGGCGGCATCCCATGGACAAAGAGGGCCGGATTAAAGAAATCATTGACAAGGCAAAGGTCAGTCTCGGTTTCAGGGCAGGACTGGAAATCGGCCCGGCAATGATCGGCCCCTTGGGAAGCCGGAAACGAAGAATTGTTACGGCCATCGGAAAGGCGGTCAACACGGCATCAAGGCTGGAAAGTACCGGCATCAAAGATGAGATTCATATCGGTGACGGCGCCCTGTATCTGATAAAAGAAGCCTGTATCACCAGGGATACCGGAGCCATCTGGAAAATTCTATGCAAATCTGAAGGGTTCAATAGGCCAATGCTTTCCAGCGGCCTGTATTTTTTAGACTGCTACCGGCAATTCTTTAATATAAAAGAGGAGGTGGTCTACGAGAGAAAAAACATTGCCTACAAGGAATTTTCAAAGGATGTTTCCTTTATGATCAAATGCATCCCGGGATCAAGCGTGTTATGAGGGTGACCGGATAAATTCAAGGGCATTTTTTTCCAGCGCATCCATCAGCTTTTTTGTCCGGGAACCCGGTTTCCCGTCACGGATCATCGTGTCGTCAATCTGAATGACGGGCACGATGCATTTATTGGTTCCGCTGATAAAGACCTCATCTGCATCCAGAAGATGATCCAGGGGAATGGGCTTTTCCTCGGTTTGATACAGGTTCTGCGCAATGGTCAGAATAGCCTGCCGTGTAATCCCTTTTAAAACCCCTTCTTTGGGGGTCACCAGGGTATTGTTGAAAAAGGCAAATAAATTGCTTGTGGTTCCCTCCAGGGCCTCCATCTTCCGGTTAATATAAATAGCTTCAACCGCATCGGTTTCCCCGGCCTTTTTCAACGCCAGGGCCGCCGGTATATAGGAAATCACCTTGGCACCGGGCAGGCTTCGTTCAAGCGGATAGGTGATCACCCTTACACCGTCCCGGTACCAGGAATCCGGCAGTTTTTTTAAATCCGTTACCATGACAATCATCCTGGGATTCCCCTGGGGATGAAAAAAGTCAGAGCTTGAGCCGCCGGTGATGACAATTCTGATATTGGCTTCATCCGTGATCTGATTCCGGTTTAATGTTTCCATGACAATATCGGTGATTTCCCTGGTCTGCCAAGGCAAGGACAGGCCGATTTCCCCGGCGGAATTTACCAGGCGATGAATATGATCCTTGAGAAAATAAGGCTTGCCGTTATAGGTCCGCATGATATCGCAAACCCCATACCCCCTTAATACGGCAAGATCGTCAACCGGTATAACGGCCTGATCGGAAGAAACAAATTTTCCGTCAACATAATATATTTTCATTCATCCCTGCTCCATAAAGTTGAAAAATTGATATTTGTATAGTACAGATATCTTGATTTAACAACACCGATGAAAAGAAAGAAAAACAATTATGGATCTGTATGAGGGCATAAAATACAATATCAAAGGGGTGCACCTGGCCTTAAAAACCCCTAAACTTCTGCTGCTTGGGATTTTAAGATTTGTTCTGGTATTGCTTTTAACCTTGGTTCTGTCCGGCCTTGTGTTTTACTGGCATGATGAAATCTTAACGGCCATCTGGACAAAACCGGATTCAGGTTGGTTGATATATGTGTGGAAAGTCGTTTCCTATCTTCTTTCCATAGGTCTTGCCGCCGTTGCCATGGTAATGGCGTACCTAGTGTCTCAGATTTTGTTCTGTGTTTTTATCATGGATTATATGTCCAGGATTACGGAATCCATGGTGCTGGGAAAAGAGGTGGAACCGAACCCGGGATCATGGTTTGGTTTTTTTATCCATCTGGTGAAACAGGAAATCCCAAGGGCCGTCATCCCTGTGATCATCACCCTTTTTATTATGCTGATAGGCCTGTTCACCCCTTTGAGTCCCCTTATCATATTTGTTTCATCCATTGCAGCAGTTGTATTTTTAGCCTGGGACAATACCGACCTTGTGCCAGCAAGGCGGTTGTATCCTTTTAAAACACGAATCGGATTTTTGAAAAAAAATCTGATGTTTCATATCGGCTTTGGCCTTTTGTTCCTTATCCCGGGACTCAATATTGTATTTTTATCCTTTGCTCCTGTCGGGGCAACCCTTTCGTTTATCGAAAGGGAAGGCCGCTGAGGGTTTGTAAAAAATAGCCTATGGATATCATCTGCAAAGAATCATTGGATTATTTATCCGTTACGGAAACAAAAACAATTTCAAAAGAAGACGAAATCATTGTTTGCGCTTTTTGCAGCCATCCTATAACCACTCCGTCCAAACAAATCTTTATCCATGACGCTTTCAGACATATATTTGCCAATCCCCATGGATATGTATTTGAAATAGGATGTTTTTCCGAGGCCATGGGCTGCCGTCCGGTTTCAAATCCTTCCGCTGAATTTTCCTGGTTTATCGGATATTCATGGCAAATCTGCATCTGCAGCCAATGCGACACTCACCTGGGATGGTTTTTCTCATCTGAATCAGATCATTTCTGGGGTCTTATTCTTGAAAAATTGGTATTTCCCTAGGATTTTCTTAAAAATATTTTGACAATTTCTCATAATTTTATATAATTATCCGTAATCGCTATCTCATATGGATTTCGTAACATAAGCCTGTTTTCATCTTGAATGCTGCCGTTAACCCGTAATTTTCTTTATAAGGGAGGGAACATGCCTCAATTAAAAATCTTATTTGCCAAGAGATCGCCTTTAGACAGAAGGTCACCGGTGGATAGACGAATCCTTGATATCGGGCCCGGGTATCCCAGTACCCAAAATAGACAAACCTTTAAAGACCGAAGAAAGGGATGGGAAGACAGGTTCGGCTGGGAAAGGATCAGTAAATGGAGCAGTGCCCCAATTTATTCTGATTTGCCCTAGTTTTTTAATATATAGTACTCCAACTTTGGTTTTGTCTGGCATGATTTTTGTTCCAGACTGA
>CAZAHK010000085.1:0-16639 GCA_964484555.1 uncultured Desulfobacula sp. | reverse complement strand
TCTTTCCCGGCCTGGATGGCTCTTTGTATCTCATCCATATCATTGCCGTCCTGCACTGTCACCACATGCCAGTTCTGGCTTTCAAATTTTGCCCGCACGTTTTCCGTAAATGCGATACCGGTCTTTCCTTCAATGGTGATGCCGTTGTCGTCATAGATCAGGATGAGCCTGCCAAGGCCCAGATGCCCGGCCAGGGAAACGGCCTCCAGGGCCACCCCTTCCATGAGGTCTCCGTCACCGCACATGACATAGGTATAATGGTCGATGAGGGCCTGGCCCGGCTTATTAAACCGGGCGGCCAGATGGCGTTCGGCCATGGCCATGCCCACGGCATTGGCAATGCCCTGGCCCAGGGGGCCGGTGGTGGTTTCAACCCCCGGGGTTTCCCCGTATTCCGGATGCCCCGGGGTCCTGGACCCCCACTGCCTGAAATTTTTCAGATCCTCCAGGTCAAGGCCGTACCCGAACAGGTAAAGCAGGCTGTAAAGCAGGGCTGATCCATGGCCGCCGGAAAGGACAAAGCGGTCCCGGTCCATCCAGGCCGGATTTTTGGGGTTGTGTTTTAAAAAATATTTAAACAGCGTATAGGCGGCGGGCGCAAGCCCCATGGGCGCACCCGGATGGCCGGAATTTGCTTTTTGGACCGCATCCATGCAAAGGGTCCGGATGGTGGTGACGGTGAGTTGATCAAGGGTTGTTTCAGCGTTTGCCATTAGTTTGTCTCCTGTTATGATAAATTCTCGGTTACAAGGCCCTTAGAAATTCCGGCCGCAAGGCCACCTTGCCTTTAAGCGCCCGGGATATGAGGTCAAGGGTTTTTTCTTTATCCCGGGGCAGCTTTGCCCGGATGGGAAGATAATTGGATGCGTGGTTGGCATGAAACCAGCCGTTGGACAGATGGGTGGAGGCAATCATGAGGCCCAGTTCCGCCAGCATTTCTTCGGGGTCGATGAGGATGAATTCACCCCTTTCGTACTGGTCGTTGAGCTCTGTTCCCGGCACCAGCATGAGGCTCAGGGCGCCCACATAATCCGGGTCAATGGCACTCAACACCCGGCCGGTTTCCCCGGCATGGACCCCTGATCTTTCCCTCTGGCCGAGACCAATGAGCACGGTGATGGACAGTTTGATCCCGGCTTTTTTGATCCGTTTTCCCATGGTGATCATCTTTTCGGAATCCGCGCCCTTCCGGATTTCTTTTAAAATTTGGTCATCCCCGTCACAGAGGAAGACCCGATTCTGCCGCCGGCAGTATTGCCGGGCAAATTCAATGTCTTCAAAGATGATCGCATCGGTTTTAATATTAAAGCGCTTGTCCCTGAATGTGCCGCAAAACGTACATTTGTTATGGGAACAGCCCAGGGTCACCTGTAACAAAATACTGTCGGCCTCGCTGGGCGGCCGTATCATTATCCCTTCATAATGCATGAATAGCTTCCTTTAAAAAATCAAAGCCCTTTCATAACAGGTATTGCCGGAAAATTCAATATGGCGATTTTCCTGGAAAATCCGCATCCGGCCGCCTTATCCCAAAGGGCCGGGTCTGATCCGCAAGATTCGGGTGGCATATTTTTTTACTCTGGTTTATGGTACCCGGTATTGAGGGAACGCCGATAATAAAACAGGCTACATAAAGTCAAAAGGAAGATGATGAACAAGGTGATGGGAATTAAAGAATGGGCATTGATCGGTTTTCTGGCCCTGATCTGGGGGGCGTCTTTTTTCTTTGTCAAGATTGCCGTGGAGCGCATGACGCCGTTAACCGTGGTGGCCTGCCGGGTGGGAACGGCGGCCTTGCTTCTCCTGGCATTTGTCATCATCACCGGCCGGAAACTGCCGCAAAACCCCCGGACCTGGGGAGCTCTCCTTGTTCTCGGAGCCCTGAACAATGTCCTTCCCTTTTCCCTCATCACCTGGGGCCAGACCCATATCGACTCCAGCCTGGCCGCCATCCTGAACGCCACCACCCCGGTTTTCAGCGTCATCCTGGCCCATTTTCTGACCCGGGACGAGCCCCTGACCAAAAACCGTCTGGCCGGGGTCCTCCTGGGCTGGGCCGGGGTTGCAGTCCTCATGGGCATAGATTCCTTGCACGGCATCGGCATGAAGACCGCAGGTCAGGCCGCCGTCCTCTGCGCCGCCTTTCTGTATTCCCTGGCCGCCATTTTCGGCCGGCGGTTCCGGGATCTCGATCCTGTGGTGGTGGCCACGGGCATGCTCACAGGCTCATCCGTTCTCATGATCCCCCTGGCCTTTATCGTTGAACAGCCCCTGGGCCTTCACCCGACGGCCCAGACCTTTGCCGCCCTTTTCGGGCTGGCCGCCGTTTCAACCTCCCTGGCCTATATTATTTATTTTTATGTGCTGGCCAAGGCCGGGGCCACCAATATTCTTCTGGTGACCTTTTTGATCCCGGTCAGCGCCATTTTCCTCGGCATGGTGGTCCTGGGTGAAACCCCCGGATGGAATGCCTTTGCCGGCATGATCCTTATCTTTTCAGGACTCATCTGTATTGACGGACGGCTTCTGCCCTGGAGAAAAAACGCTGATTAAAATTCATGCGCTCACCATCCGGATCATAAGCTCTTTTTTTTCGGTATCATATACGGCATATTTTGATTCTTCAAAATCATCCCGTGAAAACCCGATACTGCCCACATTCAACAGATATTTCCGGTCAGGGCCCAGGGGAATGGTACAATTTTCCCTGATCCGCCGGCGAAAAAAATTCTTGTCCGTGTAGGTAATCAATACCAACTCATGGGTATGGCCTGTAAAAAACACCTGCTTGTCCGAATTATTGAAAAGGGATTTTAAATAATAGTCCGTCACATCATGGATATAGGTGGTGATTTTATCGGGAGGCGTGCCATGGACAAAATGACAGTTTTCAAGGGTTAAATAGGCTGGAGTATTTTCAAGGTAGCGGACCGATGCCGTGGAAAGAGCCGCTATATTATCCAGGAGCGGCTGCTTGATCCTTTTGGGAAAAAGCTCAAGATACTCCGGGTCAAACATGGCCAGTTCATGGTTCCCCCGGACGGAGACCACCTGCTTTGACATGAGAAGCCGGACGGTTTCTTCGGGCCGGGACCCATATCCGATGATATCCCCCAGACAGACATACCGGTCAATCCCATATTTTTCCATATCGCTGAAGACTGCCAGCATCTTTGTATAGGAACTGTGGACATCTGAAAAAACAGCCAATCTCATATTCACCCTTATCCTAGAAAATAACAGCTCTCAAAATAAGGCGTGATTCGAATCTGTAAACCCGGAGATCTATTCTTTCTGCCACTGCTTGGCCAGGATTTTCGCCATAATGGATCTGATGCCGTTTTGAGGGGATTCTTCAAGAAAGGAACGTTTGACCACCTCATAAAAAGCGGTGGCAGCAGGGGAAAGGGGAATGTTTTTCGAAAACCCCAGGCTGACATCCAGAAACAGCCGGATGCCCTTTAACCGCCGTACGGCGATCTTTTTTGTTTTGACTTTGTGTTCAACCGAGGGTTTTACCAGAAAGGAAATCCCCTCGCCCCTTTCCACCAGGTCAATTATAAATTCGGTATTGTTGGATTCCATGAAAACATTGGGAACCACCCCATGTTTCTCATACAGATCCATGATCTTCTGCCGGGTGCCGGAGCCTGTTCCTTTCAGGATAATCGGTTCTTTTGCAATGTCGCTGAATTCAATCTCTTTTTTTTGGGTCAGGGGGTGACGGGCGGAAAGGATGACCCCTATTTCTTCCTGGCTGAAGGGGATAAATTGAAGCCTGGAATCGTTGACATCCATCTGGGCCACGACAATGACTTCATTTTTAAAATCCCTGAGACTGTTGATCATGGCCATGGAGCTGCCCTCTTCAAGAATGATCTTGATATTGGGGTAAGCCCTGTGAAACGCTGAAATCACGGAGGGCATGATATGGTTGGCATAGGCCTTGGTACACCCGATTTGAAGAAGGCCCTGGTTCAGTTCCTTTATCTCGGCCAGGGTGGATTCCACCTCATCTTCAAGGCTGAATATCCTTTCGGCCTTTTCAAACAGGAGTTTTCCGGTATGGGTCAGACGAATCTCCCGGCCCTGTCTCCTGAACAAGGTCATATCGTAAAACCGTTCAAACAATTTGATCTGGGCCGTTACGGCAGGCTGGGAAATACAGAGGGTTTCGGCCGCAACCGTATAGCTTGAGTATTTGGCGACGTAATAGAAAGCCCTGAATTGATTTAAATTGATCATGGCTTGCATCCTTGATAACGGGTTCACCCAGGACAACCATAAGAAAATCTTATACTACCCATAATTTTATATGAATTGACAGTTTTTTTGTCAAGTCCTATTACCGGACCAGGATACTTGCTTTTGAAATTCATGACCGGGTCTGCCTTTGTACGTCGGCGGCTTCTATCTTACCGTTGCTCTCCTTTGTCTGCAAGTATGGTTCGGAGTCAGGTTTTGTTTGGTATTTTTAACACTTAATTCTTTAATTGGAGGTAAAAATGGCTGACAAGAGTTTTCCCAATCCCCACGAGATAGAAGCAATACCCGGAACAGAAGGATGGGAGCGGATGTATCCCTACCATTATCTTTTTACGACAAAGGACAAGGAAAGGGAAACCTATGAGAACAATATGTTCTGGTTCAACGATGCCCTTCATTACCCCGAGCCCATGTATCCCTTTGACATTATATGGGATGAGGCCTGGTTCCTGGCCCTGTCTCAGTTCAATACCCGGATTTTCATGATCCCGCCGGTTTACGGCGTGGATCACCGGATCATCAACGGCAATGTGTATATAACGCCTGTGCCGGTCACTGACCCTGAAGAGGTGCAGAAAAGAGTCCCCCTGTTCATGGAAAGGGCAGGCTATTATTTTGAAAACTGGGACAAGCTCCAGGCCAACTGGGAAAAAAAGATGAGGGGGATCATTTCCGATCTTGAAGCCCTTGAAATCACCAAACTCCCGGCCATGGAAGACATTTCCGTAGTAAAAAACGGCATCGGCACCTCATCGGGCTATGAATTGATCAAAAATTACGACAAGCTCATCGATCTCGGCATTCGCTGCTGGCAATATCATTTTGAATTTTTAAACCTGGGCTATGCCTCCTATGTGATTTTTGTGGACTTCTGCACCAAGGCCTTCCCGGACATCCCCCTGCAGAAGATCACCCAGATGGTGGCCGGCATTGATGTGCTGTTATACCGGCCCGATGATGAACTTAAAAAGCTGGCCAAGCTGGCCGTTGAATTCAACCTCACGGACCAGATCGGCAATGACGGCAAAGATATCAAAGACGTCATAGCTTCGCTCCAGGGGTCTGAAAACGGTAAAAAATGGATCACTGCCTGGGAAGGGGCTAAAAATCCCTGGTTCAATATTTCAACCGGGACCGGATGGTATCACCAGGATATTTCCTGGAATGACAATCTGAATATCCCCATGAGTTCCGTCCGGATTTATATTGAAAAAATAAAAGGAGGGCATAATATCGACCGGCCCATGGATGCCGTCAAAGAAGAGCGCATACGGTTGATTACCGAATACCGCGGCCTCCTGAAAACCGATGAAGACCGAAAAACCTTTGACCAGCTCCACGGAACGGCCGAGCTGGTTTTCCCCTATGTTGAAAATCATATGTTCTATGTGGAGCACTGGTTCCATTCCGTGTTCTGGAACAAGATGAGAGAAGTGGCCGCCATCATGACGGAATACAAATTTCTCAAGGGCCAGGAAGATATCTGGTTCCTGTCCAGGAGTGAAATCAAGGAAGCCCTCTGGGATCTGGTCACGGCCTGGGCCACGGGAACAAAGGGATACGGGCCCCTGCACTGGCCCGAAGAAATCGCCTGGAGAAAAGGGGTGTATCAGAAATTTAAGGAGCACCGCCCCCTGCCGGCCTATGGAACCCCTCCGGAAGTCATTGCCGAGCCCTTTACCGTTGTGCTCTGGGGCGTCACCAATGAAAGCATGGCCGCCTGGGCCAAATTAAAGGAAATCGGGGACCCGGACAAGGTCAATGAAATCGAAGGCTTTGCAGGATCACCCGGTGTGGTCGAAGGCATTGCAAGAGTTTGCCGCTCGGTTGAAGATATAGGTCAGCTCAGGGAAGGCGAAATCCTTGTGGCCCCCACCACATCCCCTTCCTGGGCGCCGGTATTCCAGAAAATCAAAGGGGTTATCACGGATGTGGGCGGGATCATGAGCCATGCCGCCATTGTCTGCCGTGAATACGGCATGCCGGCCGTTGTCGGCACAGGCCAGTCCACCACCATTATCAAATCGGGCATGAAAATCAAACTGAACGGCGATACAGGAAGAGTTTATATCGAAAGGTAAGAGATTATCATGGAAAAAAGATCTGACTATGTCCTCTGGTTTGAAGAATGTGATCTCGGGTCCATCCCCTTGGTGGGTGGTAAAAATGCAAGTCTCGGAGAACTGCTGAAAGCTGAAATTCCTGTTCCGCCCGGGTTTGCCATAACGACCAATGCTTACAGGCTATTTTTAGAGCAGGGCGGTATCCGAAAAGAAATCTATAAGATTCTGGAAGATGTCAAAACCGATGATATGGAGTCTGGTGAAAGATCAAGCAAAGCTATCAGGGCCCTGATTGAGAAGACACCGGTGAGCGATGACCTTCAGGATTATATTGGTGAATTTTACAGAAGACTGTCCAAAAGGTGTTATGTTCCTGCTGTTCCTGCAGCAGTACGCTCCAGTGCGACCGCTGAAGACCTCCCGGGCGCCAGTTTTGCCGGGCAGCAGGACACTTTTCTCTGGATCAGGGGCATGGATGGAATTCTCACCCATGTGAAAAAATGCTGGTCCAGTCTTTTTACCTCAAGGGCCATTTATTACCGGGCAAAAATGGGATTTCCCCACGAAGCCGTGGAAATCTCCGTAGGGGTGCAGAAAATGGCCAATGCCTGGGTGGCCGGGGTCATGTTTACCTTGAATCCGGCCACCGGTGACCGGGCCACCGTTGCCATTGATGCAAACTGGGGGTTTGGGGAAAGCGTGGTCAGCGGCGAATGCACACCGGACAATTTTCTGGTGAATAAAATCACGGATGAGGTCATCAGAAAAACGGTTTCCCACAAAACCATCCTGTACACCCGTGAACCGGTCAGCCATTCCGTCATCAAGCAGACGGTTCCTGCTGAACGGTCCGATATCCAGTGCGTGGTGGACAAGGATGTCATTGAGCTTGCGAAAATCGGCAAGCGGATCGAAAAACATTACGGCAAGGCCATGGACATTGAATGGGCCATTGACAAGGACACGCCCGGCCAGGCCAAAATCATGATTCTTCAGAGCCGGCCGGAAACGGTCTGGAGCGATAAAAAGATAGAACCGGTCATGGAAGCCCGGTCATCTGCCCTGGAACATATCTGTGCAGGTCTTCTGGCCGGCCGGAGAATAAATCCTTGATTTAGCACATACCCTTGTTTAACCGCCGGGCCCTGAATCTTCAGGGCCCGGTCAAAATATAAACCAGTGCGCATCGCGCAGGCAACCCTATTGTTACGTCAAAAGGGAAGCAACTGAAAAAGGAGAAACAAACCATGAAAGACATGAGAGATTTTATTGCAATCTGTGAGGAAAAAGGCCTTCTGAAAAGGATCACCGCTGAAGTTGACACCCATCTGGAATTGTCACATATTGCAAAACTGAACGAAGAAGCCCAGGGGCCGGCATTGCTGTTTGAGAACTGCAAAGGCTATAAAACACCGGTTCTTACCAGTGCCGCCACCACAGTTCAAAGACTTGCCATTATCATGGGTGAACCTGAAAATTCAAGCCTTACAGACCTCTATAACGCCTGGGCAGAAAAAGCAAAAAAACCCATCCCGCCGGTATTTATCGACAAATCAAAAGCCCCTGTAAAACAAAACATCATGATGGGCGACGATGTGGACTTGAACAAATTCCCCATTCCCCATTACTATCCGTTAGATGGCGGAAAATATTTTGGAACCGCCCATTTTATCATCACAAAAGATCCTGATTCAGGTTGGGTAAACCTGGGTACATACAGAAGTCAGCTCCTGGGCAAAGACAAGATCGGTACCCAGTTTATCAAAGGTAAACATGCCGACATCATGCTTAAAAAATATCAGGCACTTGGGAAACCCATGCCCTGTGCCTCTGTTTCAGGTTGCGATCCGTTATTGTTTATCCTTGGTGCTGCCCGGGTCGGGGCATTCACCGGTGAATATGATGTAGCAGGTGCCTTCCGTGGTAAAGCGGTTGAAGTGGTCAAAGGCGAAGTGGTTGATCTTCCGGTTCCGGCCCATGCTGAAATGGTTGTAGAAGGTTTTTGTGATGCTGAGAAATTTATGCAGGAAGGACCCTTCGGCGAATATACCGGATATTACTCCGGCGTTGGCACGGATCCCAGAAATTTTATTGATGTCAAATGCGTGACTTACAGAAACAACCCGATTCACTGGGGAACCACGGTGGGAAGAGCTGTGACCGACTCTCACATGGTTATGGCATTGTCTTATGGCGCAACGCTTTGGCAACAACTCAATGAGATGAATATCCCGGGTCTGAAAAACTGCTATTGTCCGCCGGAAGGGGCTGGCCGGTTCCTGGCCATTATTTCCATGAAACAGATGTATCCCGGCCATGTTGACCAGGTCCTGACGGCAGCCATTTCCACGGAAATGGGCGCATATGGCCTTAAAACCGTGATCGTGGTGGACGACGACATTGACTCCTGGGATATCCCAAGAGTCATGTATGCCATGAGTTTCAGGTTCCAGCCCAACCGCTGCCAAATCATCAAACGGGGCCGGTCCACCCCGCTTGATCCTTCTCTGCCCATCAATGCAAGATGGATTACCGGAAGACTTCTCATGGATTGTACGATTCCTTACGAATGGGATCCAAAACCAATCCAGATCAAACTTGATCCTGCCATGGTTGCAAGAGTCAAAGAAAGATGGTCTGAACTCGGACTTAAATAAAAGGAGCTATTGTGAAACCCATTCGATATACAAAATCAATGACGGATGAATTCCTGAAAGACGGATACTGGACCCAGGAGACCTTTTATGATTTCTGGGAAAAGAATGCGAGAGAAATCCCGAATCAGGAAGCTCTCGTTGATTCCAAATACAGACTGACCTGGAAACAGGCAGTGGAGTTGGCAGATGCCATGGCCATCTCCTTTGTGGAGATGGGAATTGAAAAACATTCCAGGGTTATTATCCAGTCTCCCAACAGCGTGTACGGCTTTCTTGCCAGGATTGCCTGTGAACGGGCAGGGCTGATTTCTCTCACGGTTTATCCATATTTGAGGAAAACAGAGCTGACCTATATGGTGGACAGAACCAAGGCATCTGCCGTCATCATTCTTCATACCTATAATAAATTTAATTATCTTGAAATGTATGAAGACCTTCAAAAGGATTTCCCTCATCTGAAGAATATCCTTTTGTTTGATGATCTGGTTCCCCAGGGAGCACCGGCAGGAACATACTCTTTGACATCCATGGTTGAAAAAAGAGTACACCTGCCCATTGATAAAACGGTTCTTGAAAAAAGACGGCTGGATGCAGTTGAAAATATTGCCATCCTTACGACGACATCCGGTACCACCGGAATCCCCAAGCTGGTTGAATGGCCGGCTGCACCCCGTATCTGCACATCCAAGGGCCGGGTGGATATCTGGAACCTGACCAAGGATGACATCACCATGGCCATTGCCCCCCATGCAGGCGGGGCCGCCGGAACCCTGACCTATTTTGCCGCCCCCATAGCCGGGGCCAAAACCGTGATGCTGGAAGAATTTTCCCCGGAAGCTGCCCTGGCTTTGATTGAAAAGGAAAAAGCCACTGCCATCGGCGTGGTGCCCACCCATCTTATCCGCATGTTGGAAGCGGACGTATCCAAATATGACCTGAGTTCCCTGCGGTTTATCCGGTCTGCCGGCGGCTATCTGCCGCCCCAGGTGGCCGAGGAAGCCGAAGCCGCCTTTGGTGCTTCCATTACCAGCGACCTTGGCACCCAGGATATGGGGTCTGTTTCAGGATGCCGTGTGAGCGATACCAAGGATCTGCGACGAAGAACCGTTGGCAGAATGCTGCCGGGCAACAAGGTAAGGCTTGCCAATCAGGAAAACAGGGCAGTGAATGTCCCGGACGGCGAACCCGGTATTCTCTACTTCAGGGGACCCCACGCACCGGCCGGATACTACAGGGATGAAGAACTGACATCCACCGTATTTGACAAGGACGGCTGGACCACCACCGAAGACATCGTCAAATTTGACCAGGGCTGCCTCTGGATTCTTGGCCGGGCCAAGGATATGGTTATCCGCGGCGGACAGAACATTTATCCGGCAGAGGTGGAAGGCCTTATGGCGGATCACCCGGCCATCGGCTCTGTCGCCATTGTCGGGTATCCGGATAAGCAAATGGGGGAACGCTGTGCTGCCTATGTGATTCCAAAGGCGGGCATGGCCTTTACCTTTAAAGACATGGTGAGCCACCTGAAAGCCAAGGAAATTGCCATGTTCAAGCTTCCGGAACACCTTGAGATCGTTAATGAATTCCCAACGGTGGGAGATTCAGGTAAAATCAACAAGGAAACCTTGAAAAAAGACATCCGGCAAAGGCTGGGTCTGGCATAGACCATAAAGCATGCAGCAGGGATGATTCCCCAAAAAAGCATTGTTCCTGCTGCGCCGCTTTACTATAGGCAAAAAATATGAATACACCCAAAACCGTTTTAATTATTTCCACCCTGGATACTAAAAGGGAAGAAACACGGTATTTAAAATACAAATTTAAAGAAATTGATGTTCTGCCTTTATTGATGGATCTTTCCATGAGGGGAAAAGAAGAATCCAGGGCTGAACTGACTCCTGCCCATGTGGCAACGGCCGGCGGCAGCTCCATTGAGGAGATCAATCTCTCAAAGGAACGCTCCACCATCACCAATATCATTATTGACGGGGCGTCCAAAATTGCCAAAGATCTTTATACTGCCGGAAAAATCCATGGGGTCATGGCCATCGGCGGGTCCACCGGGTCTCTCATGGCTACCGATGTCATGCGGTCTCTGCCCTTCGGCATCCCCAAACTAATGATATCCTCCACCGCCGCTCTTCCCGGGTTGTCCACCAAATATATCGGTACCGGAGATATCCTTTTGTTTCATTCCGTCATTGAAATCAGCGGAGTGACGGATATGCTCAAAAATGTCATGGATCGTGCCTGCTATGCCATGAAAGGCATGATTAAATATGTAAAAAATGATCTTGCCGTCCATAGCAGAAAAACCATTGCCATGACCATGCTGGGGCCTTGTGAGCAATGTGCCAGCACTGTCAGGACAAGCCTTGAAAAAGAGGGCTACCAGATTACCGGTTTTTCTGCAGCAGGTGTAGGGGACCGGGCCATGGAAAAAATGATTTCCGAAGGATTTTTTCAGGGTGTTATTGATCTTGCCCCCGGCGGTGTGGGTGAACATTATTTCGGTTATATGAGGGATGGCGGCCCGACCCGCCTTGAATCCGCAGGGCTTAAAGGAATTCCCCAGATCATCTCCACCTGTTCGGTGAACCACATGACCCCCTCCCGGTCCAAATATAAAAAAGAATTCTACGAGCGCCGGAAATATGATCTGGATAAATACCGGACCTGGATCAGGCTTTCCCCGGATGAGCTGAAACAGGTGGCAGGCGAATTTGCAAGAAAGCTGAATGCCGCCAAAGCCCCTGTGAAAATAATGGTCCCCCTCAAAGGCTGGTCCTCGGTGGATGCAAAGGGGAACCCGACCTATGATCCCGAAGAAGACCGGATTTTTACGGAGGCCTTGAAAAACCTTCTGGATTCAAACATAGAAATCGTTGAAGTGGATGCCAATATGGAAGATCCCTTGTTCAGCGAGCAGGTCACCCGGATGGCCCTGGAGATTTTTTAATGACGGGCACATAAATCTTTCAGACTTAAATGTCGGCCCTGTTCACAGACCAGGGTATTGTGATACAACTCAGAAAGCGGAGGAAAAGCAATGATTGTTAAAAACTGGATGCGTAAAAATCCCGACACCATTTCAAGTGACCTCTCGGCCAAAGAGGCCATGCATCTTTTTGAAGAAAAAAGAGTCCCTTTTCTATCCGTGGTGGATAACAACAAATTCAGAGGCTTTCTGGCCCGGCGGGATTTGAGGGAAGCCGCCTCCTGGGCCATTTCCACCCAGGATATTCATGAGGTCCAATATTTTAACGAACGCCTCAAGGTCAAAGACATCATGGTCCGGAAACCCGTCACCCTGAATGTCCATGATACGGTTGAATCCGCCATCCAGAAAGGCAAACAGTTCGGCCGGACCTTTCTGCCCATCATGGACGGGGACAAACTGGTGGGAACCTTGTCCAACCGGGACCTGGCCAAGGCTCTCAGCCAGCTCCTGGGCGGAGACGAGGGACTCCACGGGGTCTCCATCGATCTGAACGGAGATTCCAAGACCACCATCCGGAACATCCTTGAGGATATTTTCATGATGGGCATGGACATCAAGGGCCTGTTTACCTTGAAAGATCCGGATACAGGTAAAAAACGCCTGATTATAAGGTTTGAGGCCAAATGTTTTAAAAGAATCGTCTCTTTGATTGAAGAAAAGGGATATCATCTGGTGGAAGTGATGAAAAACGAACCCTAACAGGGATCCATTGAAAACCGGGAGGAAAATCGGTATGAAAAAGCGATTAATCGTGGGAATGGCCGGAGCAACCGGTGTCATCTATGGCATCCGGATGCTGGAAGTCTTGAAAAACAGGGATGTTGAAACGCATCTGATTATTTCCGAGGCCGGAAAACTCAATATTAAAATCGAAACATCCTATGATGTGGACGAGGTCCTGGCTATGGCGGATTTCACTTATAACAATAAGCAGATTGCCGCATCCGTTGCCAGCGGGTCCTTTCAGACCATGGGCATGGTAGTGGCGCCGTGCACGGTGAAAACCCTGTCCGGGATCGCCCATTCCTATAATGAAAACCTGCTGATCCGGGCCGCCGATGTTCAGCTCAAGGAAAAACGCAAACTGGCCCTGATGTTCAGGGAAACCCCTCTCCATGTAGGCCATTTACGGCTTCTGACCCAGGCGGCGGAAATGGGAGCCCATATTGTTCCGCCGGTGCCGGCTTTTTATCATCACCCTAAAACCCTGGACGATATTATCAACCAGTCGGTAGGGAAGGTTCTCGATTTTTTCGGCATCGAGCACGATCTTTTTAAACGCTGGGACAATTCAGAGCTTGAAAAACTGGGAGGAACCCCTGCAAATAACCCTGTAACTGAAAAATCCAAGAAAGCCGATTGCAAGGTTGTTGCAATGAAATAAGAGAGAGGAGTATTTTTTTTGATGCGTCAGCCCAAATGCAAAATTACCGTCATTAAGCGATCCCTGAATAAGGACATCATTGATGTCTATATGAATCCGGAAATGAAAACCCATACCCTCTGCAGCAAGGTAAAGGAGGGGGATGAATTTTTAGTCTATGCAGAGTGGGACATGCCGGAAAATTTCTGTCCCTGGGCCTGGGCCGATATCCGGCAGGATATCCTGGCCATTATCAGCGGCGCCCAATTTCCCTGGATAGGCCAGAAAGGAATTACCATTTCCGGGTGCACCGACTGGTTCAGACCGGTCCTTTTCAAGATTGAAAAGCTTTAAGGTGCTGAATGGCGAAAAGGGAAAAGCGCATATTTGATCTTATCCTCTTTGATCTTGAAGGAACCCTGGTGGATTTTCAATGGCGCCTGGATGAGGCCGTCCGGGAAATTCTTCCCGTCCTTGCTGCCTCCGGCATTGATACCCGACGCTACAGCCCTTCCCCCGATTATGCCGACCTGTTCAACACCACCCGGGACCTGACCCAAGACTGGGATCCCGAAAAATCCGCCCGGTTGTTTGAACAGCTCGGGGTCATCTATGACAAATATGACAGGGATGCCCTGAGCCGCTGGGCCCCCTATCCCGACACCCTTTCCCTGCTCGAAACGCTGGCCGCATCCGGATACCGCCTGGGCGTAGTCAGTAACTGCGGGGCATACGCCGCAGTCAATGTTCTGTCCCGGTACAACCTATCCGGTTATTTTGAGATTATCCTGTCAAGAAATGATGTCTCTTATATCAAACCCTCTCCGGAGGGATTGATTCTTGCTCTTGAACAGCTCGGGGTTTCTCCGGGCAGGGCGCTTTTTATTGGTGATTCCGTCAATGATATCCTGGCCGCTCAAAGAGTTCCCATGCCGTCCTGTTTTCTTTTGGGCGGAGAAAGCCGCGTTACCGGTGAAGATGGCAGTATGGCCGGATTCCAGATATCTTCTTTGTCCGGTCTTGCTCATATTCTTGTTGAATTCAATGAAGATCGGTGATCCGACTTGGCACAGGTTTGGGGATACGATAGGTTTTTAAAAAAAAAGAAAAAAAGCATGCATATATATACTCAGCTTTATGAATTTTCCGCATCCATTGGCGCTCTTGAGGGCTATGTGTATCAGAAAAAAAGTATGGCAGAGATGGATCAAAAAGCCCTGGATATCTGGACTGAAAATCTTTTTGAGGCTTACAGGCTTTTACCTGAGGGTGTGATGAAAGAAATCCGGCCCCGGCTTGACTTGACTTTGAATCGGGCCATCAGTTCCTTTGAGGCTTTTCTTGAAAAAGATCATGAGATTTTAAAGCGGCTGCATACCATGATCAGGCAGAGGGAAGCCTTAACTCCGGATGATTTTCAAAAAAAGAAATGGTTTCAGAAAGATCTACATGGATAATATGGTTGTGATATCCGGCAAAGTTTTTTCAGGAGCAAACAAGGCCGCTTTTTTTACAGAGCTTCCCTGGGTTATAAAGCAGTGCAGGGAAAAATTCGGGTTCGCCCCTTTTCCCGGAACCCTAAATCTTGAGATTGAATCGGATGATATTGAATGTCTTGACACTCTTTCAAGCAAAGAATGGAAAGACTTGGTTCCGCCGGATGAGACTTTTTGTTCATCACGGGCTTTGCCGGTATGGATTGGTCCCGTAAAAGGGGCATTGATCCGGCCGGATGATCATGTGGCCATTCACGGCCGCCATGTCATGGAAATCCTGGCGCCGTTGCGGCTCAGGGATATCCTGGCCCTGACGGACGGGGATCGGGTGGAGGTGAAGCTTTGCAGCGGGTTGGAAGCTTCTCTGACTGGGGTTTATCCTCTTTTTGACCTGGAAGCGGTAATGTTTGATCTTGATGGCACCCTTATTGATTCCATTGAATCCTATTACCGAATCGTGGAAATCGCTCTGGAGCGTTTGGGGTTGCCAAAGGTGCCGCGATTAAAGATTTTAAAGGCCGCACAGAATGATTCATTCCAATGGGAAGAAATCCTTACGGCAGCGCCGGGTAAAACCCTGGAAGAAACCAAAGCGGAGGCCTGGAAGATCATTGAGGCGGCTTATTCGGAGTTTTTTTTGGAAAACGTCCGGCCGTTTTCCGATACCGGGGCCGTGCTTCGGCTGCTTCATGCCTGCGGTGTAAGGATCGGCATTGTGACCTCGACCCCGCAGAAAAATATAACAGATAAGATGAAAATCCTGGAACAGGCCGGGGTTGCCGGTCTTGTGGAAATAGTGATTTCAGCCGGGGATGCAGCCCGGAAAAAGCCTTATCCGGATCCTTTGATTCTTTGCTGTGAAAAAATGGGGATTCAAGGTGATGTCTGTGCCTATGTGGGGGATACTTCCATTGATATGGTTGCCGGCAAAGCCGCAGGCATGAAAACCATCGGGGTTTTGACCGGGTTTGACAACCATGAAGATCTTTTACGGAAAAACCCGGATTGCATCATTGATTCTATTTCCGATCTGCCCAGGGTGATGAAACTCTATGGCTGATTTTTTTAACCCTGAAGAATATGTCGTACTGGTGGATGAAAAAGACAGGGAAATCGGCATTGAAAAAAAGTCCCGTGTTCATTCATCAGATACCCCCCTCCACCGCGCTTTCTCTCTTTTTCTGTTCAGCGCTTCCAAAAACTTGCTGCTTCAGCAGAGGTCCACAGGAAAAAAAGCCTGGCCCCTGGTCTGGTCAAATTCCTGCTGCGGCCATCCCCTGCCCGGAGAATCCTATGAAGATTCGGTGATCCGCCGAACGAGGTTCGAGCTGGGAATAGAACCGGTTGCTGTTAAAAAAGTATCTGACTACCGATATTGCTTTTCAAAAGACGGTATTATGGAAAACGAAATCTGTCCCATCTATATGGCTTATTGCAGCGGTTCCGTAACCCCCAACCCGGATGAAATCCATGCTGTACAATGGATCGGCTGGAAGCGATGGCTTGAAGAAACACTCTGCCGACCCCATCTCTATTCCCCCTGGTGTGTGGAAGAGACCCTGATCCTGGCCTCAGACAAATATGCCTTAAGAGATAGCGGTTAGACCCTATCCCGACACCCTTTCCCTGCTGGAAACCCTGGCCTGGTACCCCTCCTGGTGCATTGAACTGTTGTCCGGCGGTTTATGCTGTCCAGAAGTCCGCCAGCAATTCCGCCTGATCCAGAACCTTGTTAACCGATACCGTATATTCCCCTGTGGCTGGATCATCGGGCGGGTATTTGTATTTTC